>CAMCXH010000149.1 GCA_945883285.1 Bordetella parapertussis
CCTGATCTCGACGTTATCAGGCGCAGCCGCCTGAAGAAGTCGACGCTCTTCGAGATGGAGTATTCGCCTGAGCTTGAGGCAGTGCAGAACGAATACCTGCGATTGGCCGCGGCACTCTGGGCAGGCACCGACCCGCTGGCACCCGAAGCATTGAAAGACCGCGACATTTTTGACCTGCTCGGATTCGATTGAAACCTGATCCCATGAACGACACGACCTACCTGGACCGTCGCGGCGAGATCGAGCACTACTTTGATCGCACCGCGGTTGACGCCTGGGCCCGACTGACCTCGTCGGCACCGGTCAGCGGCATTCGCGCGACCGTGCGTGCCGGCCGCGACAAGATGCGCGAGACCCTGCTCAACTGGTTGCCCGATGATCTGAGCGGCAAGCGGGTGCTTGATGCCGGCTGCGGCACCGGCGCACTGGCGGTCGAGTGCGCTCGCATGGGCGCGAAGGTGGTGGCAATCGATCTTTCGCCGACACTGGTCAATCTGGCCAGAGATCGCCTGCCGGCCGATATCAATCCGTCGAGCATCGAATTCTGCGCAGGCGACATGCTCGATCCGGCGCTGGGCGAGTTCGATCATGTGGTCGGCATGGATTCCCTGATTCATTACGAGCCGGACGATGTGCTGCGTGCACTCGCGGCCCTGGCGCCGCGTACCCGCGACTCGGTGCTCTTCACCTTTGCGCCGCGCACGCCCTTGCTGGCCACGATGCGCGTGGTGGGTCGGGCGTTTCCGCGCGCCAATCGCGCGCCCTGGATCGTTCCGGTCGCTGCCGAGAAGCTGAAGAAGAAACTCTATGCCCTGCCGCAGATGCAGGGTTGGGAGTCGGGTCGCACGTTCCGGGTGTCGACCGGCTTTTACACCTCACAGGCGATCGAGTGGCGACGCAAATGAGTGCGACGACGAAATCGAAGACCAAGGGCAAGCGCTTTACGCAGCTCCTGAAGTCGATCGACGCCCGTTATCTGCCTTTTGCCGATGCGGCCAGTGCCGGCCTGCCGCTGGCGCGTCTGCTGCGTCTGTCGCTGTTTCAAGTCACGGTCGGCATGGCCGCCGCACTCATCGTCGGCACGCTCAATCGCGTCATGATCGTGGAGCTTGGTGTTCCGGCCTGGCTGGTGGCGTTCATGGTGGCCTTGCCCCTCCTGGTCGCGCCGTTTCGCGCCTTCACCGGCTTCAAATCAGACATCCATCGGTCGGCCTTCGGATGGCGGCGTGTGCCCTTTATCTGGACTGGCACGATGCTGCAGTTCTTCGGGCTGGCGATCATGCCTTTTGCGCTGCTGGTGCTGTCGGGGCAAGGTGCGGTACCGACACCTGCCTGGGTCGGTCAGACCGCCGCGGCCTTCGCCTTTCTGGTGGTCGGCATCGGCCTGCAGACCGCACAGACAGCCGGCCTTGCGCTGGCGACCGACCTCGCCGACGAGGAAACGCGTCCGCGGGTGGTTGCCCTGATGTACGTGATGCTGCTGATCGGCATGGTCGGCAGCGGTACTTTCTTTGGCGTGGTGCTGGCCGACTTTTCGCCCAAGGCGTTGGTGCAGGTGGTGCAGGGCTCGGCCTTGATCACGCTGGTGCTCAACAGCATTGCGCTGTGGAAGCAGGAGGCCCGAAACCCCGAGCGCGCGACCATGCTGAAGGCACAAGTCGAGCCATCCTTCCGGGATGCCTGGCGGCGCTTCATCAGTACCGGGCGCGCGCGCCGGTTTCTCTGGACCGTGGGCCTGGGTACGGCGGCCTTCAATATGCAGGACATCATCCTGGAGCCCTATGGCGGCGAGATCCTTCGCCTGAGCGTTGGCGCAACCAGTGCCCTGACCGCGATGATGGCGGCAGGCTCGCTTATTGGTTTTGCGCTTGCTGCCAGGGCGCTGGCGAGTGGCACCGATCCGTTGCGGGTTGCTGCGTATGGCGCGCTGGCCGGTCTGCCTGCCTTTCTGGCGGTGCTCTTTGCTGCGCCTGCCGATTCGCCCACGATGTTTCGCCTGGGTGCGGCCTGCGTCGGCTTTGGCGGCGGCCTCTTTTCGGTCGGCACCCTGACTGCCGCGATGCGGATGGAAGAACGTGGCTTCGTCGGTCTGGCACTCGGCGCCTGGGGGGCGGTGCAAGCGACCGCCGCCGGGCTGTCGATCGCAGGCGGCGGACTGATCCGGGATGTCTTCTCGGGTCTTGCCACCGCGGGTGCCCTGGGCGAGGCGCTTGCGATGCCGGTCACCGGCTACGGTGTTGTCTATGCCCTTGAGTTGTCGCTGCTGTTTGTCACCCTGATTGCCATTGGACCGCTGGTTGGGCGCGGTACGGTGGTCCCTTTGTCGGAACGCAAGTTCGGGCTTGCCGAACTGCCCGGTTAATCGAATCCATTCAGAAGGAGAAATCATCATGCAAGTTGGGGCCATTACCGGCTACATCGATCTCGCGCAACTGCTGCTCTATGCGTTCTGGATTTTTTTCGCCGGGCTGATCTACTACCTCGCCCGCGAAAGTCATCGCGAGGGCTATCCGATGGAGTCCGACAGCCTCGGGCGAGCGGTGGTCAAGGGCTTTCCGATTCCCGAACCCAAGGTCTTCAAGCTGGCCAATGGCCATGAAGTGGTGGTGCCCGATCTCAACAGGGGCGAGCCGCCGCGTGCCTTCGAGCCCACCAGCGGGCTTCCCGGCTCACCGGTCGAGCCGACCGGCAATCCGATGCTCGATGGCGTCGGCCCCGGTGCTTATGCAATCCGTGCCGACGTTCCTGAGCTGAACATTCACGGCGAAGCGGTGATCCGTCCGCTGCGGGTGCTGGCGGGCTACGACGTTGCCCATCAGGACGTCGATCCGCGCGGCCTGCCGGTGATGGGTGGTGACGGCAAACAGGGCGGCATCGTGCGCGACATCTGGCTCGATACCTCGGAGATGCTGTTCCGCTATCTTGAAGTCGAGACCAATACCGCCGCCGGTTCGCGCACCGTGCTGCTGCCGATGACCTTTGCCCGGGTGCGTCGCAATGCCGTCGAAGTCAATTCGATCTATGGCCATCACTTCGGCGCCGTCCCCAGTCTGAAGCATGCCGAGCAGGTCACGCTGCTTGAAGAAGAGAAGATCATGGGCTACTACGGCGGCGGCACGCTCTATGCCGATCCCAAGCGACTGGAGCCCCTTCTGTGAACGTCCAGCACACCGGTCACGAGTTCGAGTTCGAGCCGCAGCACGGCTTGCCGGAAAGGCTTCCGGAAAACGAGCGCATCCTCTGGCAGGGTTCGCCCGATTTTCGCAAGCTGGCCCGAACCGCGTTTCACCTTCGCACGCTCGCGATCTATTTCGCGGCCATGCTGGCAATTCGCGCCTACACGGTTTTGCCCGATGCAGGATCGCTGCGCGAGGCAATCGCGCTCATGGCGCTGCCGACCGTGCTGGCGTTGCTTGCGCTCGGGACGATCGCGGTGCTGGCCTGGCTGGCGAGTCGCACCACGGTCTACACCCTCACCGACCGTCGTGTGGTGATGCGGGTCGGCGTGGTGCTCACGCTGAGCTTCAATCTGCCCTTGAAGACCCTGCGCTCGGCTGACATCAAGATGATTGACGATGGTTGCGGCGACATTGCCCTGTCGCTGTCGGGCTCCGATCACATCGCCTATTTCCACCTCTGGCCGCATGTCCGTTCCTGGCGGCTGGCGCATCCCGAGCCGACACTGCGTTCGGTGCCCGATGCGGCCAATGTCGCAGCGCTGCTGTCGCAGGCCTGGTCGCAGGTCAATCAGAAGCCGGCGCAGCCGATGCCCACGTCCGCGAATGGCGCTGCCGCTAAGCCGGTCACACTGCAGCCGAGCATGAGCTGATGAGCGATGCCATGACCCAGCCACTCGGTCCGGTCACGCCCAGAAAGGCGCCGGATAGCTTTCCCCGGTGGGTGCTCTGGTGCGCCGGCGGGCTGATCGCGTTTTCGCTGATCAGCGTCGGTCTGGTCCGGATCACCGGCAATGGCCCCGACCAGATTCGCCAGTCGATGCCCGATGTCACTGCACAGCGTGCACTGCGCTTCGAAGACCGGCCTAACGGCGGCGTGGCGATCATCGATGGCGCCAATGGCCAGGTCATCGCCGAACTCTCCGGTGAGCAAGGCTTTTTGCGCGGCACGGTGAGGGCCCTGGCTCGCGAGCGGCATGCCCGCGGGCTCGGCTCAGAAATGCCGTTTGAGCTGATCGCCCATTCAAACGGTAGACTGACGCTGGTCGATCCGGCCACCGGACAGCGTATCGATCTTGAATCATTCGGACCTTCGAATTCAGGCAAATTCGAGCAGTTCTTGACACCGTCGGCTGCCGCCGGCAGATAAAGGCAGGGCCCCAGACATGTCGACCATGGAAGCCGTCACCACCTCCGAAGCTGCTGCGAGCAAAGCCAAGGAAGACACGCTCCTGAGCCCGAAGTTCTATACCACCGACTTCGCCGCCATGAACCGTCTCGATATCTCCCCGGTGCGGGCCGAGTGGGACGCGATGATGGCCGAGTACGAGGGCGACAATAACCACGACCACTTCCAGCGCACGCCCGAATTCGTGGCCGAAGTTGAAGAGGTGTTCTCGAAGGTCTCGCCCGAGCTGCGCCAGGAATTCATCGACTTTCTGATCTCGTCGGTGACCTCCGAGTTTTCGGGCTGCATCCTCTACAACGAGATTCAGAAGAACGTCGAGAATCCCGACATCAAGGCGCTGATGCGCTTCATGGCGCGCGACGAGTCGCGCCATGCCAGCTTCATCAATCAGTCGCTCAAGGACCTCGGCATTGGCCTTGACCTGGGCAATCTCAAGCGCAACAAGGCCTATACCTACTTCAAACCGAAGTACATCTTTTACGCGACCTATCTGTCCGAGAAGATCGGCTATGCGCGCTACATCACGATCTTCCGTCAGCTCGAACGCCATCCCGACAAGCGTTTCCACCCGATCTTCAAGTGGTTCCATCGCTGGTGCAATGACGAGTTCCGACACGGTGAGTCGTTTGCACTGATCATGCGTGCCAACCCGAATCTGCTGCGCGGCGGCAATGTCTACTGGATCCGCTTCTTCCTGCTGGCGGTCTACGCCACCATGTATGTGCGAGACCACACGCGTCCGATGCTCCATCACGCGATGGGTTTCGAGTCGACCGACTACGACTACACCGTGTTCCGGATCACCTCCGAGATTTCGAAGCAGGTGTTCCCGATCACGCTCGATATCGACAACCCGGCGTTTCGCGCGGGCCTCGACAAGCTGCTCGCGGTCCAGACGGGCCTCACGGCGGCCAAGAAGCAGGGCGGTCTGGTGGGGCGTGTCAAGCAGGCTGGTTGGGCGGTCAGAGGCCTCGCTGCCTTTGCTCGGCTCTATTTCGTGCCTGTGGTTCACCACGAACTGCCTTCGAATGTCCGCGCCGTTCCGGCGTGGTGAGTCGAAGCCAGGCTTAGCTGATTGATCAAGGCGATCGCTGACATGCTCTCCGTCCCTGCCGCAGTCGTCTTCGCGGTGATCATCTGGTGGGCGAGTACCGGGCTGATCCTGATTCTCGACGGCCTGCCGCGCGGCACCTTCCGCTGGAGTCTGGTGGTGTCCAGTCTCCTTGCGGTTGCTGCGCTCTTCGGGCTGGCTCATACCGCCAACCAGACCTCTGTCTCAGGCGTCTATTGCGCTTTCACCTGCGCGCTGCTGGTCTGGGGCTGGCACGAGCTGACCTTTCTTACTGGCTGGATCACCGGACCGCGCCGCATCGCCTCTGCGCCGGGGCTGACTGGCTGGACGAGGTTTTCGCAGGCAGTGCAGGCGATTCTGTGGCACGAGCTCGGCATTCTCGCGTCCGCTGCCGCGATCATCGCGATCACCTGGCAAGCGCCCAACCAGATCGGTACCTGGACCTTCCTGGTGCTCTGGGTGATGCGCACCAGCGCCAAACTCAATCTCTTCTTTGGCGTGCGCAACCTCAGCGAAGAATTTCTGCCGCCCCACCTGACCTATCTGCAGAGCTTCTTCCGACGCCGCCCGATGAATGCGTTCTTCCCGTTCGCGGTGGGTATCTCCACAGTCGTGGCTGCGCTGATTTTCATCAGCGCCGGCGATCCGGCAACCACCATCGACCAGTCGGTCGGGCTGGCGCTGGTCGGCACGATGCTGGCGCTGGCCATCCTCGAACACTGGCTGCTGGTGCTGCCCTTGTCGTCAACCGCTCTGTGGCGCTGGGCCATCCGAAACCGCGAAGCCGCCAAAGCCGATACCGATACCTCGACGTTCCGCCGCAGTGCAACGCCGGCGCTTGCCGCCGACGCCGCACTGCCCGTCCTGCGCCCACCGGCGACCTGACTCACTTTGAATTCAGCGAGCGATCATGCAGCTCTCGACCCCGCAGTTCTCGACTCGACCCCTCTCGACCCCGAGCGACGACCCCATCGCTGCGACGCTGTCGACTGAAGCGGGTATGCCGATCGATGATGCCAAGGCCTTGCGCACCCTGATGCAGGGTGGCTCCAAGACCTTCTTCGCCGCCTCCCTGCTGCTGCCGCCGAGGGTTCGAGCCCCTGCCACCGCGCTCTATGCCTTTTGCCGCCTGGCCGACGATGCGATCGATGACGGCGTCGACAAACCGGGTGCGTATCGCGACCTGCAGCGCCGCCTCGATGCCATCTATGCCGGACGACCCGAGCCGGTCGACGCTGATCGCGCCCTGTTGCCGGTGGTGCGTCAGTACGGCATCCCGCGCGAGTTGCTCGATGGCCTGCTCGAAGGCTTTTTCTGGGATGCCGAAGGCCGCCGCTACGAAACGCTTGCCGATGTGCAGGCTTATGGCGCGCGGGTGGCCGGCACGGTGGGCGCGATGATGGCACTCATCATGGAGACCCGATCGGCTGATGCACTGGCACGCGCCTGCGAGCTTGGCGTAGCCATGCAACTCACCAATATTGCCCGCGACGTCGGCGAAGACGCCCGCGAGGGTCGGCTCTATCTGCCGCTGCAGTGGCTGCGCGAAGCAGGGATCGATGCCGAGAGCTGGCTGCGTTCGCCAGTCTTCAACGAAGGCATCGCCAGTGTGATCGAGCGCCTGCTCAAGGCCGCAGACGAGCTTTACCAGCGTTCGCAAGCCGGCATTGCGGCGTTGCCGCGTGATTGCCGCCCGGCGATTCGCTCAGCCCAACTGGTCTACGCCGAGATCGGCGAAGAAGTGCGCAGGCATGGCTGCGACTCGATCAGTCGCAGAGCGGTGGTGTCGGGCCGTCGCAAGCTGATGCTGATTTCGCGCGCATCGTCTGCATTGCTGATGGCTCCGCGCGCCGCCGACCCGGCGACCGGCCCCTTGCCTGCGATTGCCTTTCTGGTCGATGCGGCCGCCGATACTCTCAACGGGCGGCCGACCGTCCGCGTCGCCGGCAAAGCTCGCCGCCGCTCCTTCGATGAGAAGGTCGTCTGGGCGACCGATCTCTTCGAGCGACTGTCCGAGCAGGATCGTCTGGCCCGTTGATACGGGCCCGGCACACGCTGATCGGGCTGCGATGGATACAGCCTTGAAGCTGATCGAGGTCGGCGTGATCGGTGCGGGTTTCGTGGCATTTTGCTGGTGGCAGTTTCGCGACCTCAGGATCGAGCGCGAGAAGGCGGCCGCGCGTGCCGCCGCCTTGTCCGAGCAGACCGCTGATCCAGACGACCAGTCGGGTTCTGAGACAGGCCGCCCCCGATGAGCGCCGCGATCAAAACCATCCATATCGCCAGTGCCTGTCTGTTCCTTGGCAATGTGATCGTCAGCGGAACCTGGGCCGCGCTTGCCGAGCGAACGCGCGATCACAAGATCATCCGCTTCAGCAATCGGCTGGTGCTGATCACCGATCTGCTGTTCACCCTCACCGGATCGCTCGGTGTGGTCATCACCGGCTACCTGATGGCGGCGCCGATGGGGGGTGAGGCACTCAATCCTTGGATACGCTGGTCCTACATGCTGCTGGGGCTCTCGGGGCTGATCTGGGCCTTTGTGCTGATGCCGATCCAGCTCAGACAGCGCAGGATTCTCGCGACGACCGACATGATCACGGATGAATATCTGCGGCTGTCGCGGCTGTGGCAGATCACGGGTGCCGTGGCGACCCTCCTGCCGCTGCCGATTTTGTATTTCATGATCGCCAAGGTGCACTGAATGAGCGCCTCACCAGGCGCTGCGCTAAGTCGGCTTCGGTTGAAGTTCTGATGGCACGCACCCCATCGCTGGCAGGCAAGGTTGTCCTGATTACCGGCGCAGGGTCCGGTATCGGCGCGGCCGGTGCCCGCGAGTTGCATCGGCGCGGTGCCCGGCCGGTACTGGTCGATTGCGATCGCGACACTGTCGAGGCGGCTGCCGCCGCCATCGGTGACAAGACCTTGGCGCTGGTGGCTGATGTCACGTCTGCAGCCGACTGCGAGGCGGCCGTGGCAGCGGTCATCGATCGCCACCAGCGCATTGACATCGTCTGGGCCAATGCCGGGGTGGCGGCCTTCGGACAGCTCGCCCACATCGAACCCGCCGCCTGGAAGCGCTGCTACGAGGTCAACGTCATGGGCGTGTTCAATACCGTGCGCGCTGCCTTGCCCGAACTGATCCGGCAGCGGGGCTTCATCGCGGTGTCGGCGTCGGTGTCGTCGTTCGCACACCCGCCGGCGA
>CAMCXH010000150.1 GCA_945883285.1 Bordetella parapertussis
TTGAACGGCAGTTTCGCTATGCGATGCAGCAGGTCTATGTCGAGATTCCGGCGGGCAAGATCGATCCGGGCGAGACGCCCCTGCAGACCGCTCGACGCGAACTGCTCGAAGAGACCGGCTACACCGCAAAGCAGTGGGCATTGCTCACGCGCATTCACCCGGCGATTGTGTTTACCAACGAGATCATCGACATCTTCGTTGCGCGCGAGTTGGGCGCGCGTGAGACGCGCAAGCTCGATCACGGCGAGCTGCTGGAGATCGACTGGGTCAGTGTCGGCTGGCTGGTTGATGAACTCAGGGCAGGGCGCCTGCCCGATGTGAAGACCCAGATCTCGGTGATGCATCTGCAGCGGATGGTCGACGGGGACTGGCCGTGGCCGGCCTTCGACCTGGTCTGAGCGCCAGGGCTCAGACAGGCGGGGTTCTCAGCTTCGGCCTGGACAAGGTACAGTAGCGGGCTGGCAAGGCGCCGGAGGGCTGGCAGAGCGGTTTAATGCGGCAGTCTTGAAAACTGTTGTGGGTGAGAGCCCACCGGGGGTTCGAATCCCTCGCCCTCCGCCACGAATGTCTGAAAAACCGCAGCGTGCATGAGTCCACAAGTGGGCTCGGTCAGCGAGTGCAAGGCTCGTTGGTTTCGCGAGGCGGGAAAAATAATTTTTTGATAAAGAGCCGAAGGGCGATAGGCGGGTTCGATCAGGGTGAGATCGAGTCGTTCACGGTCGGCTATTGGGGATTCGAGCGAAAGTGCATTCCTGATAAAAAGAGTAATCGGGAATGCTGAGCCCAGATATCAGCCGGGACCCTAGCAAGACCCGGACCTGAAGCAGCACCAGTTATCCTGGAAGCAATCGGAAAACTGATTTTTCCAACACTGGGGAAATTCTTGAGCGCTGGCGCCGCCTGGTACGTTAAAGATCGCGAAGCCTTCGTCCGCGACCCAGTACAGCTCGTCGTTGGCGAACTTGCGAGCAGTGCCGCTGCTGAAGGGCTGCATGTTGAGCAGGATCAGCACGAGGAGTGGCGCTCGAGCGTCGGCGTTCTTCAGCGTGAGCTTCAGCAACGCACTAGCGAGATCGAACTGCTCAAATCGACGCTGGCCTCCGCGGATCTGGCTGCATTTCGTCATGTGCTGCTCGAGTTTGATTTTCGGCGGCGCGGCCTTCGGATGGACTGCGTGTTGCTTGGCGATGGGGTGATTGCGGTTGTCGAGTTCAAGCGCTCCAAGCTCGGTGCTGCAGATCGCGAGCAGGTCACCAACTACGCGGTGAACCTCGTTGAGTTCCATGAGGAAACACGTCGCTTCGTAGCCGAAGAGCAAGGTATCGTTGCACCTGTGCTCACGCTCACCACCGGAATCAAAGGTGCCAAGTCTGATTTCAAGGCTGGCTTTCTTCGTGATCCGTGGGGCAGTGTGTTGGCGCGCCCGCTTGAGTGCGATGGCATCACGCTGCATGCGGCGCTGCGCTTTGTGCTGGATCAGCGTCAGGGGCGGGCGCCCATTGACCGCCGTCGATGGCTATCCGCACGCTTTGCGCCTTCTTCATCGATCCTCGACGCAGCCATCTCGCTTTACGGCCAGCATGATGTCAGTGCGATTGCGGCTCACGCGGCGCCGGTTGAAATGATTGATCAGTGCGCGAGAGAAGTCGCAGATATCGCTGAACAATCGCGACACGATGGAACGAATCGGATCATTTTTGTCTCGGGCGCGCCCGGCGCCGGAAAGACGCTGGTCGGCTTGAAGCTTGCGTTCGACAAGCGGCTGCGCAGCGACGCAGTTTTCGTGACTGGAAATAGCCCGCTGGTGGAAGTGCTCAGTGCAGCCCTCAAGGGCGCCTACAAGCGCCGCAGCAAACAGGTGGTGCAGGCGGTCGTGGCGAGCGGCTATGCGCACGAGGATGCGGCCCGCGTGATCGGCATGTCGACTTTCAAGTTGGTGAAGGCACACGCATTTCTGGGCGAGCGCGGCAAGCATCTCGATAGTGCAGATGGTCGAGTGGTGATCTTCGACGAGGCGCAGCGCACATATCGCAAGGGGCGCCTCGTTTTGCGCCAACCGCTGGCCGCCGATGAGGCCCAGCTGATTCTCGAGTCGCTTCAGCAAACGCACCCGAGAGGCGCTGTTGTTGTGGCGCTGATCGGGCATAACCAGGCAATCAATAGCGGCGAGATGGGGATCAAGGCCTGGTTCACTGCCGCTGAGGCCTGCGGTTGGCGATTTGCGATCAGTGACCAGACGCTGGCGCTCGGTGAAGTGGTCGCCAGTGGCCAGTGGGCCGAACACCCGCTACGTGACCGCTTGGGCACCGGTCACCTTCCCCATTCAATGCGCTATTACCGCAACGGCGATCTCGAGCGCTGGGCCGACCATGTCCTCAGCGATCGCATCGACGACGCCGCTCAATTAGCCCGTGAACTTGATGTGCGGGGAGATACCGTGTGGATCACGCGCAGCCTGTTGAGTGCCCGGCAGTATGTTCGAGAGCGACGAGTCGGCACAGAGCGCGTCGGGATCATCGCCTCGGGTCAGGCGCGCCGACTCGCAGCGGAAGGTTTGTTTGTTGACTTAAAGCCAGACATCGCAGCCTGGATGCTGGCGCCAGGCGGTGATGTCCGGTCTGCCAACATGCTCGAGACCGTTCAGAACCAGTACCAGGTGCAAGGCTTGGAACTGGACTACACGGTGGTGTGCTGGGATGGCGACCTTCGCCGAAGCGACAGCAGTTGGCGCGCTTGGAAGATGTCAGGTTCCAACTGGCAAAAGGACAAGGAACTCGACATTGCCACCAACGGCTATCGGGTGCTGCTCACCCGCGCACGCAAGGGGATGATCGTGTTCATTCCTCGTGGCGACTCGACCGGGGAGGACGAAACGCGGCCGCCCTCCATGTACGACGGCATCGCGAACTACCTCATCAGCTGCGGCGGACGTGAATGGCCTTCAGCGGCCAAAATGACCTACCCCCTTGCTGACCGACGATAGAATCCGCACAGGCGTCTGAGCACCGCATAACCATGGGAAGCCTATGCACTGTCCTTTCTGCAGCCTTCCTGCCGATCGCACCGTACTGAGCAGCGCCAACGCGATCGCACTGCGCGACACCTATCCGATTTCTCCCGGCCACACACTCATCGTTCCTCGACGCCACGTTGGCTCATTCTTCGAGGCCACCACGCAAGAGCGTGCCGAACTGCTTGCCCTGCTCGATGAGGCAAAGCGTGAACTTGACGCGCAGTTCGCCCCTGCCGCCTTCAACATCGGCATCAATGACGGTCCTGCTGCCGGCCAGACCGTTCCTCATCTGCATATTCATCTGATTCCTCGCTATGTCGGCGACCGCATCGATCCGCGAGGCGGCGTGCGCTGGATCATTCCGGATAAGGCCGATTACTGGTCGACGCGGGATATCGATAAGCCCTGACATGCACGAGAAGCTGATCCGCGACCGCATCCCCGAGCTTGCTCGCGCTGACGGTCGCACGCTGATCATGCGAACGGCCGACGATCATGAGATCGATCGGCTGCTCGGGCTCAAGCTGGTGGAGGAGCTTCACGAGGTCCTGGACGCTCTTGTCGCGGGAGGGCGCGATGATCTGCTCGAAGAGATCGCCGACCTCCAGACGGTGATCGAGACAGTTGCAGCGCGACGAGGCATGTCGCGAGCCGACATCGATGCAGCAGTCCGGGCGAAACGCTCAGCGCGCGGTGGCTTTGACGCCGGGCTGGTGATGCAAGACGCGGCGATACACCACCCGCGGCTCCATGTCGGCGGCAGCAACACGCTGCTGGACGCGATCCGAAATGAGCTCCAGTCCTGTGTTGCAGCCCGCCTCGCTGTGGCCTTTGTGATGCGCAGCGGCACCGAGCTTCTCGATGGCCCATTGCGTGCGGCGTTGCTGCGCGGTGCCGATGTGCAACTCCTCACCACCGACTACCTGGATGTGACTGAACCCGATGCGCTGCAAACGCTGCTTGGGCTTCAGGGGCGCTTCGAGCTTCGCGTCTACAGCCACGAGCGCCGCAGCTTTCATCCCAAGGCCTTCCTGTTCGAACGCGCCGACGGTTCGGGACGAGCGTTCGTTGGATCGTCCAATCTGTCGCGCATGGGCCTGCGCGACGGTGTCGAGTGGACCTGGTCTGTGCTCGACTTTGATGCGGGGCAGCCGCTGCATGAGCTTCGGACACGCTTTGATGAGCTCTGGAACGGACCCGATGTCTACCCGGTATCGCCTGGATGGATCGACGCTTATCGCGCGCGCAGAAGCCCTCGGCCCTTCGGTGAGCCACCGCCGGCCGCGGCGACTGGGCCGCAGCCTCGGCCCGCGCAGCAACTGGCGCTGCTTGAGCTCGAGCGCCTTCGCTTAGATGGTCATCGCCGGGCGCTCGTCGTCGCTGCGACTGGTCTGGGCAAGACTTTCCTGGCGGCCTTCGACGCTCGCGATGCGAATCGGGTGCTCTTCATTGCACACCGTGAGGAACTGCTGCGCCAGGCAGCTGCCGCCTTCGCGGCGGTCTACCCTTCGCGAGGCATCGGATACGTTGCAGACGGGCGCCTGGAACTTGATTGCGATGTCGTGTTTGCCTCGGTACAAACACTGTCGCGGGAAGATTTCCTCGCGAAAAACGACCTGTCGCGATTCGACTATGTGGTGATCGACGAGTTTCATCATGCTGCCGCAGACAGCTATCAAAGAGTGCTGCGTGCGCTTTCGCCGCGCTTTCTTCTTGGGCTGACTGCGACGCCGTTTCGCGGCGACCACCGCGATCTGCTGGAACTGTGTGACGGCAATCTGGCGTATCAGGTTGGTTTGTTCGAGGCGATCGCACTCGGCTGGCTGGTGCCTTTCCGCTATTTCGGCGTGGCCGATACTGTGGTCTACGACGATGAGTTGCTCAATACGCGTCGCACCTACGATGCTGTCAGGCTAACTCAGCGGGTCAACACGCCAGAGCGTGCGATGCTGGCCATCGAGCATTTTCGCAAACACGAAAGCCGCGCCGCGTTGGGCTTTTGTGTGTCGATCGAGCATGCGAATTTCATGGCCAATCGATTTGAAGCTGCCGGAATCCCCTCTGCGGCGGTCCACTCCGGGTCGGGGTCGATGGATAGGGTAGAGGCCGTGCGCGGGCTGTTTGAGGGGCGCCTTCGCGTGCTCTTCACAGTCGATCTCTTTAACGAGGGCGTCGATATTCCGGTGGTAGACCTTGTGCTGTTTCTACGGCCGACCGAGTCGATGACGATCTTCATGCAGCAGCTTGGCCGCGGTCTGCGATTGCATTCTTCCAAGCCATGCCTGACGGTCATCGACTTCATCGGCAATTACCGCAATGCGCACTTCAAGCTGCCGTTTCTCGTGGGCCACGACCTCGACCAGGAATTGGCGCCATCGCGCGCCCTCAAGCTTTTGCGAAAATGGCAGGCCGATGATGTTCGTCCAGCGGGGCTGCCGGAGGGCATCGAAGTCAGTATCGAGCCGATTGCACTGGAGGCCTTGCGTGCATCGATTGGTCTTGCGTCGCCATTGCGTCAGCAGGTGATCGATGACCTTATCGAACTGACGGAAAGATTAGGGAGAGCACCGACGCTGACGGAGTGGGTGCGACTCGGACGGTATGCCCTGTCGACGGTGCGTACTGCACTTGGGGTAGATCGCTGGAATTCAGCCCTTGAGACCGCTGGGCTGCTGAGCTCGGATGGTCAGGCGCTTGAGGTCATCGCAGGTGATTTCCTCAAGGAAATCGAGATGACCCCGATGACGCGCTCCTTCAAGATGGTTGTGCTGCTGGCTATGTGCGATGACCATGGTTTGCGCGAGTCGACGTCGATGGCACGATTAGTTGCAGCGTTTCGGACTTACTTCAGCGACGAAGCACATCGCATCGATGTTTCCGGGACGCCTGTCGAATCAGTCGAAACTGCCGACGATGCTGAATGGGTGCGCTATCTGCTCAGGAATCCGATCGCGGCGTGGACCGGTGCGAACACCGCGCGCCCGTCGATGTATTTCGCGCATGACGCCGGGGCGCAGGCACTGCGATATATCGGCCCCAGGCCATCCGATGACGCCGCTTCGCGAAGGCTGTTTCTTGACGCGGTACGTGATCGCGCAAATGCGCGACTGAGGATGTACTGGCAGCGACCGGGGCCGTCGCGTTTCGTCTACCCGGTGATTCCGACTGGCACTGCAGGCGTAACGAATGATGAGCGCGGTCTTTGCGTGATGTTCGGCACCGATCGAGCTGGTCTGCCGGAGGGCTGGCACCTGGTTCGCATCGACAAGTCGATTTACTACGGCAAGTTTGTAAAGGTTGCGCTCAATGTGCTCAAAGCCCGCCCGACGGACGAACGCGGCGAGCCGAACGTGTTGACCTCTGCGTTGCGAATGCTGTTTGGAGGCGAAGTGCCACCCAGGGCGAAGGTGCGGTTTGTAAAAGAGGTTGGTGCTTCGGTTTGGGAACTGATGGCGGTCTGATCAGACGCGGTTCGGTGAGACCGGAACAGGCTCGATCGAGCACTCCGATCCGGATGATCTGAACGAGCCTTTCGTTCTGTCGTCCACCTTCGTGCTCGATCCGATCGCCAATGTTCCGGGGCCGGCGGCCATGACGATTCCAGTAGGTCTTGCCTCCGGCAAGCTGAGGAGCATCGTCACCGATAAGCCGCAGGAAAGCTACACCGGCCCCTATGTCTGCGAGTCGGGGACAGTCCGCGAGTTCTACACCCTGCGCTTTGCCCCGAACATCCGTATCCAGAGTATTCCTCGTGCGGTGCGGCACAAAGACGAAGCCATCGATTACCGCGCTGAGTATCGACGCTCGGGGCAGACCGTGACGGTGTCGCGCGAGCTTGCGGTGCAGTTCGCCGGATCGGTCTGTGGTGAGCCTGACCTGGTGCGCTGGAAGACGTTCTTTGCAAAGCTGCAGCGGGATCTGAGGTCGCAGGTGGTTTATCGGTGAGGAAGGCGTCCAGGCGCGCCACCTCATCGGACCGCACGTCAGCTAAGACTGGCTTGAGTCGTATCCATTCTATGGATATTCTGTGGACATCACGTTGGGGAGATTTCGATGACCATGCACATCAACTTGTCGCCCGAGATGGAGGGCTTCATCAAGGACAAAGTCGCAAGCGGGTTCTACGGTAATGCGACTGAAGTGATTCGCGATGCTGTGCGTCGTATGCAAGCCGAAGACGGCCGCATCCAGGCCTTGAAGGCGGCGATCAAGCGTGGCGACGACGAACTGGATCTCGGCAAAGGCGTCGCTTATAACTCTGAGGCCCTGAAGAACATCACGAAAGAAGCCGTCGACACCATGCATTCAGGTAAGCCGATGGATCGTGATGTCCTCCCTTAAAGGCCACCGCGACGTCGTTCTTGCGCCGCGGGCCCGTCAGGACTTTATCGACATCCTGCGCTACACCGGCGAGACTTGGGGAGAAAAGCAAATGATGGCCTATCGAGACAAGATCGATGAGGCCCTCAGGCAATTGGGCGGGAAACTTGGCATCGGCCACCGCCGCGACGATCTTCCGGATACACACTTGGCCTATCTGGTCGGCTCTCACCTGATCGTCTATCGCGATCAAGGTACGCGGGTTGCTATCGCTCGCATCCTCCATCAGCGAATGAGTATTGCGCGGCACTTGTAGGAACTCGCTCAGGCATTGGTTTGCTTTACCCGGTACCAGGCTTCACGTCGACCATCGGTCTCACGATATCGAAGCTCAAATACGTGGGATTGATGAACGACTTGCCGCCAACTGCTACACCCATACTTGGCTGGTCGTTGATCGGGATATGTCTCGGCAATCCATCGCCCCGCTGATTCGACGGGTGTCCATCCCTCGATAGCCAACGCGGTAGACGCCTCCAGCAGAGCTTGAACAATCCCGGCTACAGGCCAGTCAACTGAACCATCCGGTGCGATGCCGTTGATTACAAGGTTTTCGAAAACATCGGTTTGAGCAAACTTCGAAGCCAACCGCTGGACCTGACCCATAAGCTCAGCCCAGCCTCGCAGCCGCTCAAAGTGCTGATCGATTCGACCGTACGCCGACACCAGGAAATCATGCCCATCTCGGCATCCGTCCAAGCTCGAGAGGTCGTGCTGATCAATGAATTGGTGAACCAGATTATTCCGTAGCAGCACCAATTCTTTCAGGTCTTTTTGTGTCCGGTCGTAGTCCTCGACCGACATAGGCAGGCTCGTCTTCACCGTGAACAAGGTGTTGTTGTCGCTGGCATCTGCTTTGGCAACCTTCGCTACCCCATCGGTAGTGAAAAATGCCTCGAAAAGCGAGCCGACCAGCGTGCCCAGTGTTTTACCGGCGGCATCCTCAATGCGATCTTCTTGGTTCGATTTGAGAGGTGATACAGATACTGAGACTTGATGGTGTGCTGACCTGCCCGGAAATTTAGTGCCACTGATAAGTTGAGAGAATGGCCCTTGCCGCACAGGCGAGGAGCCCATGAGACAGAGCAGATTCAGTGAAGAACAGATGGTCGCGATCCTGAGGGAG
>CAMCXH010000151.1 GCA_945883285.1 Bordetella parapertussis
CGGATGCTTCATACATAGCCGGTTTCGTGCCAGCGTGACCTTGTTCACTCAATCCCCGGCCTGCGCAGACGAACGGCACACAGGGCTGAATCAGCGGCTCGATCGGGTGACAGAAAATTAACCGGGTGACGCTTTCTGTCAGCAACGGGTGACGCGATGCGTCACCTGCGACAGGATCGGTCAGATCTCGAGGACCTGGCCGCGCTCGAGCAGACGCGGGCTGAAACGCCCGGCCCAGGCCTCGATTTCGCGACCGATCAGCGCCGCATCAGACGGCTTCAGATGCGTGACCAGCACCTCGGGCTCGCGGCGCAGGGCGCGCAGCTGCTCGCCGAGTTCGATCGGATGCAGGTGTTTGGCGGTGATCGCCAGGTCGCGCTCCTTGTTGGAGAACGCGGTCTCGATGATCAGGTAGCGAAGATCGGTAATGCTGTTGACCACCCGCCAGAAGTCATCGGTCGGAATGCTGTCGCCCGAAAACACCACGCTGCCTTGGTCGCTGAACACATGAAAGCCAAGCGCCGGCACGGTGTGATTGGCCGGGATGCTGCGAATCGAGCGGGCGCCCACCGTGACGGTGACGCCGAGCGTGATCGGCTCGAAGACCATCCAGGGCCGCTCGTAGTGCGGAATCTCGGTGAAGTCTGGCCAGATCACCCAGTTGAAGATATGCGCGCGCAAGGCCGCAATGGTTTCGGGCAAGGCATGGACCACCAGGGGGGTGCTGCGGCGTGCGCCGACCGAATCGACCATCAGCGGCAGCGCCGCGATATGGTCGAGATGCGAATGCGTGAGAAAGACATGGTCGATGCGGGTGAGCGCCTCGACCGAGAGGTCTTCGACGCCGGTGCCGGCATCGATCAGGATGTCGTCATCGACCAGAAACGAGGTGGTGCGGGCGTTGACACCCGTGCCGCCGATGCCGCCGCTGCAACCGAGCACGGTGAGCTTCATGCAATGCGCTCAGCGGGCGCCACCGCCCCGGCACGTGCCTGTTCGGTCGACAGTCGGGGCGTCACCACGCCCGGCACCGGCTGCCAGATGCCGATGGTGTCGGTGCGTCCCTGTACCGCAGACTGCGCAACAAACTGCAGGGCCACACACTGCACCGCGGCGCAGGTCGATTCACCCAGCAGGATCGGCAGCTGGTAATGCTTGGTCAGGCCTTCGATACGGGCAGCCAGATTCACCGCGTCGCCGATCACGGTGTAGGCACGACGCAGCTGCGAGCCCATGTCGCCCACCCGAACCACGCCGGTGTTGATGCCGATACCCACTGACAGCGCCGGCCAGCCGAGAGTCTGAAATTCGCGATTCAGCCGGGTCACCGCCTGCTGCATGGCCAGGGCTGCGGCCACCGCATGATCGGCATGGTCCGGGTCGTCCATCGGCGCGCCCCAGAAGGCCATGACCGCATCGCCGATGTACTTGTCGACCGTGCCGTCATGGGCATGGATCACCTCGGTCATCTCGGTGAGAAAGCGGTTGAGATAATCGCGAAGCTGCTGCGGCTCCATCCGCTCGGCCATCCGCGTGAAACCGCGGATATCGGCAAAGAGGATGGTCAGCTCCTTGTTCTGGCTGTCCAGCGGATAGTTGTCGGGGTTGTTCGACATCCGCTCGACCAGCTGGGGCGCGACATACTGGCCAAAGAGGCCAATCACCGCGCGACGCGATCGCCCCTCGGCGATATAGCCGGCCACAAGGTTGGTGATCGCCACCAGGCCCAGCGCCACCACGCCGGCCGCCAGCGGCAAGGCCCAGCCGAGCCTGGCATAAGCGATTGCATTCCAGGCAATCAGGATCGACAGGCCCAGCAGCGTGACCGCCGAGACACCAACCACACCCGCGCCGGTCATGGCCAGCGCCGCCCCGCCGACGACCACCGCGATGAGAAGGGCAGACACCAGCGGGGCTTCGGGCGGGCGTCGGTGGATGGTGCCTTCCATGGCGCCTGCGATCAGCGATGCATGGACTTCGACGCCAGGATAGACCTCGCTCACCGGCGTTGCGCGCAAATCGGTCAGGCCGGGCGCCGAGGTGCCAACCAGCACGATCCGATCCCGAAAGAGCCGCGGCTCGACACGCCCGTCGAGCACGTCAGTGGCCGAGATATAGCGAAAGCGCGACGATGCCGCGCCGCCGCGTCCCTGAAAGGGCACCAGCGCGGTGGTGCCGACCGAAATCGGGATGCGCGCCTGAGCACCCGAGGCACCGAAGCCCAGGCTGTCGGCCTGACCCTCCTCGCCATGCAAGGTGAGCGGTGCGTTGCCGAAGTAAAGACGCAGCACCGAGACCGCCAGTGACTCATAGAGCTGGCCGTGATGCTCGGCCAAGAGCGGCAAAGATCGCACGACGCCATCGCGATCGACCATCGGATTGAAGAAACCGGCAGCCCGCGCAGCCCGCGCAAGCGGTGCGATATTGGCGCCGTAGCCCCCCCAGCTGGTCATGGTGAGACCCTGGTCGCGCAGGGTGCTCGCCGGCCAGACCGGCTGCGGAAGTTGCCCGGTCGAGAGGGCGCCCAACTCGCTGGAGAAGTAGTAGCCAAGCGCCACCGGGGCATTGGCAATCGCCTTGACCAGCGCCTGGTCAGCCGGTGGCTGCGGCTCGGCAAAGACCAGATCGAAACCGATCGCGCGCGCGCCGCCATCCCTCGCGAGAATCTGCGTGAGTCGGGCCACCTGCTCTCGCGACCAGGGCCACCGGCCCTGGGCGGCAAGGCTTTTCTCGTCGATGTCGACGATGACGATCCGGTTGCTCGGTTTGGGCGGCTGCAGCCGCATGCGCGAGTCGTAGAGAAAGCGGTCGAGAGAATCGACCATCGGCACCGAAACCTGGGTGAACTCTGCGATCACGGCAAGCGCGACGATACCCAGCCCGAGCAGGAGCCGACGCGTTTTCATCGACGAGAGATCGAATACCCGCATGCTGTCAACGTCAGGAAGGCGGCTCGAAGGAGAACCGGAAGATGGTTCCGGCGAGTTCGATCAGGTCGTCGGGCCTGAGCAGACGCGAGATCAGCCCGGTCGGCTCGCCATTGACCAGCGGGAAAGTCGTGCCCTCCAGGTGCGTGATGAAAAACCCGTTTTTTCGCCGGGCAATGACAGCCACCTGCCCCGAGGCATTCGACAGGCTCACGATCGGCCGATCGATGGCGATGACCTTGCCGACGGCATCGCCTGACAGGGCTTCGACGCAGGCCCATTCCGGCGGCCTGTCGCGCTCGGGAACAAGTGGCTCGATCACGTACTGCAGCCGATAGATGCCGATCTCGATACGATCGCCATCGAGCAGGGCACGTTGAATGACTGGCTCGTCATTGACCAGCGTGCCGTTGCGACTGCGCAGGTCCTCGATCACGCTTGCGCCCGCACGGGTCAGCAGTACAGCGTGCTCGCCTGAGACGGTGAGGTCATCAAGCATGATGTCGTTGTAGGGCCGTCGACCGATGGTGAGCCGCGGCTTGTCGATCACGATCTGCCGCAAGTGCTGCAAGGCAGTGCTCAGCAGCAGTTTGGGGCTGGCGGTGGTTTCGCGCTGCTGCATGGGTCGATAGGGTCCGGGAGCTGAGAGATGCAGGGAGGTAAGTGGCAAGTGCCGCTCAGTGATTGATTTCAGTGATTGAGCGGTCGCCTGGGTTGCCCGCCGGCCAGAATGACGGTGACGTTATCGGTGCAGCCTGCTTCGAGCGCAGCGTCGACCAGCATCATGGCGATGCTTGGCAGCTCGGACTGCGGCTGATCAAGCAGTGCCTCCAGCGCATGGTCGACCAGGGAGTCGGTTAGCCCGTCGGAGCACAGCATCAGCAGATCATTCGGCTGCCAATCGATCGTCATGACCTGAGGCAAGGGGGCGATCGCATCGGTGCCAAGCGCACGGGTCAGGATGCCGCGAGCTGGCAGGCGGCTGATCTGCGCCTCGCTCAGCTCGCCGGCCTCCAGCATCTGCTGGCCAACCGAGTGATCGATCGTCAGGCGCTCGAGGCGGCCGTCGCGCAGAAGATAGGCCCGCGAGTCGCCGACATGCGCGATCGTCAGCCTGCCCTGATCAATGGCAGCAGCGACCAGTGTCGTGCCCATGCCAAGACAATCGGCGCGCACGAGTGCCGCCTCCTTGATCCGCGCATGGGCATCAAGGCAAGCTTGTGTGAGCGCCTTCTCGGCTGGCAGACCGGCATCGAGGCAGGCCGAGGCCACTTCGGTGACCGCGCGGACTGCGAGCGCGCTGGCGAGTTCACCGGCGTTCAGGCCGCCCATGCCGTCGGCCAGAGCAAAAACCCGGGAGGACTCGTCGGTCAGCCAGGCATCTTCATTGTGGCGGCGGGCACCACCGGGATCGGAGAGCGCCGCCCACGGCAAAGCCGCAGGTCGTCGCACGCTTTCAGCAAGCGCTGCGAGCGATTCAATCGTCCAGTTTGCCGATTCGATTCCAGCCATAAGGTGGAATCTAGCGGTCGCTTCGTGGTCAGGGCAGGAACTGCCTCACGAACGGGTCACTGAACCCGCCCGGCGGTGAAACACCGGGTCGGGGCAGCGGGGCAAATCAAAGCGCAGCGGCTTTGTGGCGGCGAAGCATGAACATCGACAACAGGACCACGAAGGCAGCACCAAGCAGACCGGCGAGCTGGGCCAGTGTGTGGGCCGACAGGTTCAAAGCCTGGGCTTGCTGCTCGACCCAAGGCAGCACGACCGGGTCCGTCAAGGCGATTTCACCCGCGATGAAGCCGAGCAGAGCGGCACCGATCCAGACGATCAGCGGGAAGCGCTCGATGAGCTTGAGCAGAAAACTGCTGCCGTAGATCATCAACGGAATGCTGATGGCAAGACCCATGATCAGCAAGAAGGTGCTGCCCTTGGCCGCGGCCGCCACCGCAATGACGTTATCGAGGCTCATGACCAGATCGGCGATCAGGATGGTGCGAATCGCAGCAGCCATCGACCCCTTTGCCTTCGAATCGCCGGAGGCGTCGTCGTCATCTTCAGGCAGAAGCAGGGTGACGCCAATGTAGATCAGCAGCGCCGCGCCGATCAGCTTGAGCCACGGCAACAGCAGGAGCTGTGCAGCGACCAGGGTCAGCAGGGTCCGCATCACGATGGCCGCGCCCGATCCGATGAAGATTGCCCGCTTTTGCTGCTCTGGCGGCAGCGACCGTGCTGCCAGCGCGATCACGATCGCGTTATCTCCCGACAACAGAATGTCGGCGAGGATGATCTGGCCAAAGGCCACCCAAAAAAGCGGTGATCCGAATTCCATGGGTGGTCTCCTCGCCCGGCGTCAGATGGCTGCCTTGAGCAGACGGCCCATTTCGGAGGGGTTCTTGGTCACGGTGATGCCGCAGGCGGCCATGATTTCGAGTTTTTCCTGGGCAGTGCCCTTGCCGCCCGAGATGATCGCGCCAGCATGACCCATGCGCTTGCCCGGGGGGGCGGTGACGCCGGCGATAAAGCCGACGACAGGCTTTTTCATGTTGTCCTTGATCCAGAGCGCGGCGTCTTCTTCATCGGACCCGCCGATCTCGCCGATCATGACCACAGCGTCGGTCTCGGGGTCGTCATTGAACATGCGCATGACGTCAATGTGCTTCAGCCCGTTAACCGGATCGCCGCCGATGCCAACCGCTGAGGACTGGCCCAGGCCGAGTTCGGTGAGCTGGCCGACTGCTTCATAGGTGAGCGTGCCTGAGCGCGACACGACACCGATGCGCCCTTTGAGATGGATGTGACCGGGCATGATGCCGATCTTGATTTCGTCGGGTGTGATCACACCCGGACAGTTCGGCCCGAGCAGCAAAGTGCGGCGGTTTTGCGCACGCATGCGATCGCGCACTTCAATCATGTCGCGAACCGGAATGCCTTCGGTGATGCAGACCACCAAATCGAGATCGGCCTCGACCGCTTCCCAGATTGCTGCGGCAGCGCCTGCCGGCGGCACATAGATGACCGAAGCATTCGCGCCGGTTTGCGCTTTGGCATCTTTGACCGACGCGAAAATCGGGATGCCGTCGAAATCTTCACCGGCCTTCTTGGGGTTGACGCCGGCCACGAAGCACTGGGCCCCATTGGCGTACTCGCGGCACATCCGGGTGTGGAATTGACCGGTTTTGCCGGTAATGCCCTGGGTGATGACCTTGGTGTTCCTGTTGACCAGGATCGACATGGTAGTGCTCCGGATGGGGTGGGTCAGTGCGCTGCAGCGGCGGCCGCAACAACCTTTTCGGCAGCTTCAGCCATCGAATCGGCCGAGATGATCGGCAGGCCAGAATCAGCCAGAAGCTTGCGGCCGAGTTCCTCGTTAGTGCCCTTCATACGCACCACCAGCGGAACCTTCAGGCCCACCGCACGCGACGCAGTGATGACGCCCTCGGCAATGGTGTCGCACTTCATGATGCCGCCGAAGATATTGACGAGAATGGCCTTGAGCCCGGGATTGCGCAGCATGATCTTGAAGGCCTCGGTCACTTTCTCGGCAGTGGCTCCGCCACCGACATCGAGGAAGTTGGCAGGCTCGCCGCCGAAGAGCTTGATGGTATCCATGGTGGCCATGGCGAGGCCAGCGCCATTGACCAGACACCCGATATTGCCGTCGAGCTGGATGTAGGCCAGGTCGAACTTGGAGGCCTCGATCTCGGCCGGATCTTCTTCATCGAGATCGCGAAGCGCCACCAGCTCGGGATGGCGGAACAGGGCATTCGAATCGAAATTGATCTTGGCATCGAGAGCGATCACGTCGCCCGAACCGGTCAGGATCAGGGGATTGATCTCGGCGAGACTGGCGTCGGTCTCCCAGAAAGCCCGGACAAGCGCCTGAAACACGGCCCTGGCCTGCGGCACGCTCGCGGCTGGAATGCCGATCTTGGCGGCCAGGTCGTCGGCCTGTGCGTCGGTCAGCCCGGCGGTGACATCAGCCGACACTTTATGAATCAGTTCAGGCGTCTTTTCGGCAACTTCTTCGATGTCCATGCCGCCTTCGCTGGACGCCATGACCGTCACTTTCTGGGTCACGCGGTCGACCACCAGACCGACATAGAGCTCCTTCTTGATGTCCGCGCCTTCCTCGATGAGCAGGCGACGCACCAGTTGGCCTGACGGCCCGGTCTGATGGGTGACCAGTTGCATCCCGAGAATCTGCTGGGCGTAGTCTCTGACTTCGTCCAGCGACTTGGCTACCTTGACGCCACCGCCCTTGCCTCGTCCGCCGGCGTGAATTTGCGCCTTGACGATCCAGACCTTGCCGCCCAGGGCTTGCGCAGCCTTGACCGCTTCGTCGACCGAGAAGCACGGAATGCCTCGCGGAACGCGCACGCCATAGCGTTTCAGGAGTTCTTTGCCCTGGTATTCATGGATTTTCATGGCGGTCCTTGAGATTCAGTTGGCCTTGGCCACACCCTGCCGCCAAAGCCCTGCGACACCGGCCAGTGTCGATAGCGTCGGCGAGGGTCGCGCCGTATCGTGTCGTGGTTACGCGCCCGATGGCGGCGAACTGTATCACAGCGACCCTGGCTCGAATCCGGCAAGCTGCAGTTGTGGGTCAGGCAGGGGTCAGGCTTCGTCGGATCGATCGCCCCTTTGCCGGATGACCCATTGAATCGCATCGGCGGTGAATCCTCGCTGTGCGAGAAAACGCTGCTGACGCGCGCGTTCGGTTAGATCTTGAGCGGCCACACCAAAGCGGCGCGTCCAGGCGTCGAGGGCTCGCTCGCGCTCGGTGGCACGCAGCGTTGCCAGTACCGGGGCGCTGACCTGCGGATCGAGCCGATGGGTCTGCAACTCCTGCTCGATTCGACGAAGACCGAAGCGCGCTGATCGCCGGCGCACGAGGCTTTCGGCGAATCGCTCCTCGCTCAGCCATCCTTCCTGTTGAAGGCGGTCGAGAACCGACTCGAGTTGCTCAGGCGACTCGGCGTGTGGTGTGAGCTTTCGGTCAAGTTCAAGACGGCTTTGTTCGCGCTGCGTCAGCAGACGCAGCGCCCGGCCTCTGAGCGAGAGTGCTGGCCGAACCATTACCGCGAATCAGGCTGCCAGAGCATTGTTGACGCTTGCTCAGGCCGCTTGAGTCGCGCCCTTGCCACCCTCGATGACCTGCAGACCACGCGGGTTCACGCCGAAATGCGCGCGCACCTTGTTTTCGATGTCGAGCGCGATTTCGGGCCGCTCGCGCAGATACTCGCGCGCATTGTCTTTGCCCTGGCCGATGCGATCGCTGCCATAGCTGTACCAGGCGCCACTCTTTTCGACGATATTGCTGGCGGCTCCAAGGTCGAGGATTTCACCTTCACGCGAGATGCCCTCGCCATAGAGGATGTCGAACTCGGCAGTCTTGAAGGGCGGCGCGACCTTGTTCTTGACGACCTTGACCTTGGTCTCGTTGCCAATGACCTCATCGCCTTTCTTGATTGAACCGGTACGACGAATATCGAGGCGCACCGAGGCGTAGAACTTCAGCGCATTGCCGCCGGTGGTGGTCTCGGGATTGC
>CAMCXH010000152.1 GCA_945883285.1 Bordetella parapertussis
GGCTTTTCACGCGGCGGTCAATCATGTCGGTCAGCCCACCGTGGTGCTGGCCAAGACCGTCAAGGGTTATGGCATGGGGCATGCGGGTGAAGCCAAGAACCCGACCCACCAGCTCAAGAAGCTCGATGTGACCGCGATCAGGGAGTTTCGCGATCGCTTCAACATTCCGATTGCCGACGACCAGCTCGACGAAGTGCCGTTTTTCATGCCGCCCGAAGCGTCGCCCGAGATGCGGTACATGCACGAACGCAGGAAGGCGCTCGGTGGCTACCTGCCGCATCGTCGCGTGATGGCCGACGAGACGCTCGAGGTGCCGCCCCTTGACGTGTTCAAGGCCGTGCTCGAACCCACCGCCAGCGGTCGCGAAATCTCGACCACCCAGGCTTTCGTGCGTTTGCTGACAGCGCTGGTGCGCGACAAGACTCTGGGGCCGCGGGTGGTGCCGATCGTGCCGGACGAGGCCCGCACCTTCGGCATGGAGGGCATGTTCAGGCAACTCGGCATCTATGCGCCCGAGGGCCAGAAGTACACGCCGGTCGATAAAGACCAGGTGATGTACTACCGCGAGGACAAGTCGGGCCAGATTCTGGAGGAGGGCATCAACGAGGCCGGCGCCTTCTGTTCATGGATTGCCGCGGCAACGTCGTATTCGACGAACAACCGCATCATGATCCCCTTCTTCATCTACTACTCGATGTTCGGTTTTCAGCGCATCGGCGACCTGGCCTGGGCAGCCGGCGACATGCAGGCGCGCGGATTTCTGCTGGGAGGCACGGCGGGTCGGACCACGCTCAACGGTGAGGGCTTGCAGCATGCCGACGGTCACAGCCACATCCTGTCGGCGACGATTCCGAACTGCGTGTCCTATGACCCGACCTTCGCCCACGAGGTGGCGGTCATCGTGCACGAGGGTCTGCGCCGAATGGTCGGCAATCAGGAAAACATCTATTACTACCTGACGCTGCTCAACGAGAACTACCCGCATCCCGGGCTGACCCAGGGCGATGAGCAGGGCATCGTGCGCGGCATGTACCTGCTGCGCCAGGGCGATCCCGAGAACAAGACCCGGGTCCAGTTGCTCGGATCGGGGTCGATTTTGCGCGAGGTGCTGGCTGCTGCCGATCTGCTCGCAAGCGATTGGGGGATCGCGTCCGATGTCTGGTCGGTCACGAGCTTCACCGAGTTGCGCCGCGATGGACTCGACTGCGAGCGCTGGAATCTGCTGCATCCTGACGACTCACCCCGGATTCCGTATGTCACCGAGCAGCTCGGGGCGCATGCCGGGCCGATCGTTGCATCGACCGACTACGTCAAGCTGTTCGCTGATCAGATCCGGCCATTCATTCCGGTCGGGCGTGATTACCGGGTGCTTGGCACCGACGGATTCGGTCGCTCTGATTTCCGCGCGCGGCTGCGCTCGCATTTCGAGGTCGACCGGTATTTCGTCGTTCTGTCGGCGATGCGTTCGCTGGCGGTCGAGGGATGGCTGAAGCCGGCGCTGCTGGCCGATGCCATCGCGCGCTACGGAATCGATCCTGACAAGCCCAACCCGCACTACGCCTGACGGAACCGACACGATGGCACTGATTGAACTGAAGGTTCCCGATATTGGCGACTTCGATGAAGTCGAAGTCATCGAACTGCTGGTGAGTGCGGGCCAGCAGATCAAACCCGAGCAGAGTCTGCTGACGGTCGAATCCGACAAGGCATCGATGGAGATTCCGTCGAGTTCGGCCGGACGCGTTGTCGAGCTCAAGGTCGGACTCGGCGACAAGGTGGCGCAGGGCAGCGTGATTGCGCTGATCGAGACCGCCGATGCAAGCGCTGATGCGCCGGCCGCAGCGCCTGATGCGGTGCAGCCCCCAGCCTCGGCATCCGCCCCGGTGGTCGCCTCCGAGCCAAGGGTGGCGCCGGCTGCTCTCCCATCGTCCGCCCTTGCGCCCGAGCCTGCGCTGCGCGCGCCCCCGGTTCAGGTCGACCCGAGTGACCTTGCCTCGCCGGCCGTTTTACCGCATGCCTCGCCGTCGGTTCGAAAATTTGCACGCGAGCTTGGTGTCGAGCTGAGCAGACTGGCCGGCAGCGGCCCGAAGCAGCGCATTACGGCCGATGACGTTCGGGCGCATGTCAAGGCGGTGATGGCTGGCGCGGCCGGCGTGCCCGCCGGCAAACCGTCTGGCGCCGCCGATGGTGCGGGGCTCGGGCTGCTGCCCTGGCCGAAGGTCGATTTCGCGAAATTCGGGCCGATCGAGAGGCGCCCGCTGTCGCGCATCCGAAAACTGTCTGCTGCCAACCTGCATCGCAACTGGGTGATGATTCCGCACGTCACCAACCATGACGAAGCCGATGTCACCGCGCTCGAGGCCTTCCGAACCGAGATCAATGCCGAGCAGGCGGTCGCCGGTGTGAAGTTCACGATGCTGGCCTTCGTGATCAAGGCCTGCGTGCATGCCCTGCAAAAAATGCCCGATTTCAATGCGTCGCTGGAAGGCGACTCGCTGGTCTACAAGCAGTACTGGCATATCGGCTTTGCGGCCGACACGCCGAATGGTCTGGTGGTGCCGGTGATCCGCGATGCCGATCGAAAAACCGTCTCACAGATCGCTCAGGAGACCGCAACGCTGGCGCTTGCCGCCCGCGAAGGCAAGCTCGCGCCCGCGCAGATGCAGGGTGGCACGTTCACGATTTCGAGTCTGGGCGGCATTGGCGGCACCGGCTTCACGCCGATCATCAATGCGCCCGAGGTTGCGATCCTCGGGCTCAGTCGAACCGCCATGCGTCCGGTCTGGAACGGCACCAGTTTTGAAGCCCGGCTGTTGTTGCCCCTGTCGCTGTCGTACGATCATCGGGTGATTGACGGGGCGGCGGCAGCGCGCTTCAACGCCCATCTGGCGCGTCTGCTGCTCGATTTTCGTCGGGTGTTGCTGTGAGCCGTCCCTGTTTAGGGTGACCCCGAGCCGGAGCCTGTCGTGACCACGATCGTCGTCGTCAAGAAAAAGAATCAGATCGCAATCGGTGCCGATACGCTGGTCACCTTTGGTGAGACCCGACTGCCTGGCGATTACGAAGCCAATAACAAGATCATTCGCGTGGGCGATTCGCTGGTGGGTCTGGCCGGCAGCACCGCGCATTTCGAAGTGCTCAGGCGGGTGCTGGGCAACCTCGAGCATCCTCGATTGCATTCCCGCCACGAGGTCTTCGAGACCTTTCTGAATGCACATCAAGAACTCAAGGAAAAGTATTTTCTCAATCCCAAGGAAGAAGACGACGATCCCTACGAAAGCTCGCAGATCACTGCGCTGATCGCCAATCCCAGCGGCATTTACGGGGTCTATTCCTATCGCGAGGTGTTCAGCTTCGATCGATTCTGGGCAATCGGCTCGGGTCGCAACTTTGCACTTGGCGCGATGTACGCCACCTACGGCAGCAAACGCAGTGCGACACAGATCGCCCAGATCGGCGTCAACGCGGGTGCAGAGTTCGACAAGAGCTCATCCGGACCCAGCCGTGTCTTTGATTTTCTGATCACCCCCCCCTGATTCGCGTGCGGGGCCCTGCGCCCGCGCAATTCCACGACCCCCCTGGCGGACGATACGCATGGCACTGATCGAACTGAAGGTTCCCGACATCGGCGACTTTGATGAAGTCGAGGTCATTGAATTGCTGGTGACGGCCGGCGACACCGTCAAGCTCGAGCAGAGCCTGCTGACCGTCGAGTCCGACAAGGCCTCGATGGAGATTCCGTCGAGCGCGACAGGTCGCATCGTCGAGCTCAAGGTCGGCCTGGGTGACAAGGTGGCGCAGGGCAGCGTGATTGCCCTGGTCGAGACCGCCGCCGACTTGGCTGATGCTGCAAAGGTGCCGCAGGCGGGGCAGGCGGCAAGCGCCGCGCCGTTCGTATCGGCGCCGGGGCCCGCTCTCGCTTCCGCTTCGGCCACCGCTTCGACCACCCCCATCCCCATCCCCTCATCGTCAACGCCTGTTTCAGCGCCTGTCTCAGCGCCGACCGCCGCTGGCGCGTTCGGCGGCCAGCCAGATCTGACCTGCCGCCTGCTGGTGCTGGGCGCCGGACCGGGCGGCTATTCGGCGGCCTTTCGTGCCGCCGATCTCGGCCTGGACACGATTCTGGTCGAGCGTTATCCGACGCTGGGCGGGGTGTGCCTGAACGTCGGCTGCATTCCGTCCAAGGCTTTGCTTCACACCGCCTCGGTGATCGATGAGGCGCGTGCCATGGCGGCTCACGGCATCACCTTCGCCGAGCCCACCATCGACCTCGATGCCCTGAGGGCGTCCAAGGACAAGGTCGTCGGCAAGCTCACGCAGGGGCTTGCCGGGATGGCCCGGGCGCGAAAGGTGAGGGTGATTCGAGGGTATGGTCGATTCATCGATACGCATCATCTCGAGGTCGAGACCACCGAAGGCGACGGCCAGACCCGCACCGGTGCGAAGCAGGTGATCCGTTTCGAGCAGGCGATCATTGCCGCGGGCAGCCAGTCGGTACGGCTGCCCCTCCTGCCTGATGATCCGCGAATCGTCGACTCGACCGGCGCCTTGAAGCTCGCGACCCGGCCCGGGCGAATGCTGGTGATCGGCGGCGGCATCATCGGCCTTGAGATGGGCACGGTCTATTCGACGCTGGGCGCCCGACTTGAGGTAGTCGAGATGCTCGACGGGCTGATGCCCGGCGCTGACCGTGATCTGGTGAAGATCTGGCAGCGTCACAATGGTTATCGTTTCGATCGGATCATGCTCAAGACCCGCACGGTGCGCGCCGAGGCGACGCCGCAAGGCATCATGGTCTGGTTCGAGGGCGAGCAGGCGCCCACCGAGCCGCAGTGCTACGACCTGGTGCTGAGTGCGGTCGGGCGTCGCCCCAACGGGCTGGCGATCGGTGCCGAGGCCGCAGGCGTCGCGGTGGGTGAGCGCGGTTTCATCGCGGTCGACAAGCAGATGCGCACCAATGTCGGCCATATTTTTGCGATCGGCGATGTGGTCGGGCAGCCGATGCTGGCCCACAAGGCGGTCCATGAGGGTCATGTTGCCGCCGAAGCGGCTGCCGGCGAAAAGTCCTTCTTCGATGCGCGGGTCATTCCGTCGGTGGCCTACACCGACCCCGAGATCGCCTGGGTCGGTCTGACCGAGGAGCAGGCCAGCGCGCAAGGTCTGAAGGTTGCCAAGGCGAGTTTCCCCTGGTCGGCGTCGGGTCGGGCGATCGCCAACGGGCGTGATGAGGGCGTCACCAAGCTGATCTTTGATGAGGCCAGTCATCGCCTGCTCGGGGGGGCGATTGTCGGCACGCATGCCGGCGACATGATCGGTGAACTGGCGCTCGCCATCGAGATGGGCGCCGATGCCACCGACATCGGTCGGACAATCCATCCTCACCCGACCCTTGGCGAAACCATCGGGATGGCCGCCGAACTCTTTGAAGGCGTCTGCACCGATCTGCCGCCGGCAACTCGTCGGCATTGACTTAGTGCTCGGATGACCGGCCTGTGACAGCTATACTGCCGAGCGTTCGCGCGGGGCGGTCCGCGCCAGACGGATTCGAAAAATAAGAGGGTTGCGATGAAAGGGCTTCTCGGGTTCGCCCATGCGGTCGATTGGTTCAACCAGCAGGTCGCACGATTCGCGGTCTGGGCGATGTTCATTTCCTGCATGGTGTCGGCTGGCAACGCGACGGTTCGCTATCTGGTCAGCATGAGCTCAAATGGCTGGCTCGAGGTGCAGTGGTATCTCTTCGCAGCCTGCGTGCTGCTGGGCGCGCCCTTCGTGCTGAAGATGAATGAGCATGTCCGCGTCGATGTGATTTATTCGCACCTGAGCTCCCGCGGGCAGGCGCGCATCGATCTGTTTGGCCTGATTTTCTTCCTGATGCCCGGTGCACTGCTGTTGACCTGGATGTCATGGCCCTGGTTTGTCGACTCCTTCGTCACCCACGAGATGTCGAGCAACGCAGGCGGACTCATCCGGTGGCCAGTCAAGCTGATGCTGCCGATCGGCTTCGGGCTGCTCGCTTTGCAGGGGCTCTCCGAAATCATCAAGCGAGCGGCTTATCTGAAGGGCGACTACGCGATGGATCTGCAATACGAGAGGCCGCTGCAATGATCACAATGCAGAACATGGCGCCGTTGATGTTCGGCGCGCTTGTATTCGTCATGGTGATCGGTTTTCCGGTCGCTTTTTCGCTGTCTGCGCTGGGCCTGGTCTCGGGGTTCATCGCGATCGAACTGGGCTTTTTTCCGGCCCAGTTCATGTCGAACCTGCCGTTGCGCATCTTTGGCATCCTGTCCAACGAGTTGCTGCTGGCCATTCCTTTTTTCACCTTCATGGGCGCGATTCTCGAACGCTGCGGTCTGGCTGAAGACTTGCTCGAAGGCATGGGGCAGCTCTTTGGCTCGGTGCCCGGGGGGCTTGCTTATGCAGTGATCATCGTGGGTGCGGTGCTGGGCGCGATCACCGGGACGGTGGCGGCGTCAGTGATCGCGATGGGCGTGATTTCGCTGCCGATCATGATGCGTTATGGCTATGACATGAAACTGGCCACCGGCGTGATCGCAGCCTCCGGCACGATCACCCAGGTCATCCCGCCATCGCTGGTTCTGGTGGTGCTGGCTGATCAGCTCGGCAAATCGGTTGGCGATATGTACGCCGGTGCGATCGGCCCGTCGATTGCCCAGGTCGCGCTCTTCGTGCTCTACATCATGGTGCTGTCGTTTTTCAAGCCGCAGCTCATGCCGCCGCTGCCGCCAGAGGCGAGAACCCTGCATGGTTGGGCGCTCTGGAAGCGGGTGCTCTGGGGCATGGTGCCCTCGATCGTCCTGATCTTCCTGGTGCTTGGCACGATCTTTCTGGGCCTTGCCACACCGACCGAAGCCGGCGCGATGGGTGCGGTCGGCGCAGTCGTGCTGGCTGCCCTGCACAAGCGACTGTCCTGGAAGCTGATGCGTGAGGGCATGGAATCGACCATGCGGCTGACCGCGATGGTGATCTTCATCCTGATCGGATCGACTGTCTTTTCGCTGGTCTTCCAGGGGGTCGACGGCGGCATCTGGATCGAGCACATGCTGATCTCGATGACCGGTGGCGACAAGGTTGCATTTCTGATCATCGTCAACCTCTTCGTGTTCTTCCTGGCCTTTTTTCTCGACTTTTTCGAGATCGCCTTCATCATCGTTCCGCTGCTGGCGCCGGTGGCGGCAAAGCTGGGCATCGACCTGGTGTGGTTCGGCGTGTTGCTGTGCGTGAACATGCAGACCTCGTTCATGCATCCGCCCTTCGGCTTCGCGTTGTTCTATCTGCGCGGCATTGCACCGAAGGAAGTCAAGAGTTCCGACATTTACCTCGGTGCGATCCCTTGGGTGGTCTTGCAGCTGATCCTGGTCGCGGTGCTGATCTTCTATCCCGGGATGGTCACGATGTGGCTCGACAAGGAAGTGGTTGTCGACACCGATAAGGTCCGTATCGAGGTTGAAAGCTTCGATGACGTGCCTTCGGTCAAACCTGGAGCAGACGGTGCGGGCGCGGATAAACCCGCGGCCGACAAGCCTGGGGCCGATGCGGCCATCCCGAGAGTCGAGGCGCCGGCAGGCGATGACGATCCTGCCAAGCGTCTGATGGATCAGATGCGAGAGGACCAGAACAAACTGCAGCAGAAACAGTGAGCCTGCCCTGAGCAGGTAGCAATGAAAAAGCCCCGCATCAAGCGGGGCTTTTTCTTGCGGTGCACCACGAACTGTGGCGCACCGATGCTGTTGCCTTAGCGCTTTGCGGTGGCCATGTAATCGTCGAAGGTGTTCTCGGTCACGCGGAACCAGGAGATCTGGTCGCGCTGGAAGTTGAAGTAGTGGTCCGACACTTTCTTGAAGTTGGCGTTGGCTGCATTGGTCTCGGCATAGACTTCCTGTGCCGCCCTGAAGCAGGCATCCATCACCGGGCGCGGGAAAGGCTTGAGCTGGGTGCCGCTGCCAACCAGACGCTTGAGTGCCTGCGGATTAGCCGCATCGTATTTGGCCATCATGAAGCTGTTGGCCTGTTCGGCGCCGGCCTCGAGAATCGCCCTGTATTCGGGCGGGAGCGCGGCCAGTGCCTTCTGATTGACGATGGCATGCAGGCCAGGGCCGCCTTCCCACCAGCCCGGGTAGTAGTAGAACTTGGCCACCTTGTTGAAGCCGAGTTTCTCGTCGTCATAGGGGCCGATCCATTCGGCGGCATCAATCGTGCCTTTTTCGAGCGACGGATAGATGTCGCCACCGGGGATCTGCTGCGGCACGACGCCGAGCTTGGTCAGCACCTGTCCGGCGAAACC
>CAMCXH010000153.1 GCA_945883285.1 Bordetella parapertussis
AAAGCGTGGTGGACGCCTGATCATCATGGCCAGCCGCGAGCTGGCAGACTGCGCGCGCTCGCCCGACCACTATGGTCTGGTCTATGACCGGCTGCTGTCGCAGGTGCGTGAGCCGGTCATCATCCAGTGGCTGGGTGAACTCTTCGATCCGGCACAGAGCGGCTATTGGGGCTGCGACCATCTCGATGAAGCGCTCGACGTGGCGCTCGGCGTGCTCAACCGTAATGCCGCCCGCATCGAGGGTGTCAAGCTGTCACTGCCCGATCGGGCAGCCGAGGCGGCGGTGCGCGCGCGCCTCGCACCCGGCATCCGCCTTTACACCGGCGACGAGTTCGATTTCGTCGATCGCATCGAGGGCGACGCCACCGGTCATGCCGAGGCGCTGCTGGGGATCTTCGATGTCGCAGCACCGGTTGCCTGCGCTGCGCTCGGTGCGCTCGCGCGCGGCGACACCGGTGTCTATCGTCGGTTGCTCGAGCCGGTGCAGGCCCTGGCGCGCCATCTCTACAGCCCGCCGGCGCGCCATGGCACGACCGGTGTGGTGCTGCTGGCCTGGCTCAATGGCGACCAGGATCATTTCGTGATGGTGGGAGGCCAGCAGTCGGCACGTCATCTGATTCATCTGGCCGAAGCCTTCCGGCTGGCCGATGCTGCCGGGTTGCTGCGTGATCCTGATCTGGCCTGTGCCCGGATGACCTCACTGCTGGCAACCCAGGGCGTGACTTAGGCCGGTCAGCCGGCCTTCATCGCCTTCATGATCGCTTCATCGAAGATCGCGACCGCGCGGGTCCAGCCGGCCGATGCGCCGCGGATCTTGTGCGGAAAGCACGACACGATGAAACCGTATGGCGGCAGTGCCTCGAGGTTGTGCAGCTTTTCGAGGTGGCAGTAACCGATATGACGGCCGGCCTTGTGGCCTTCCCAGATCAGGGAGGCATCGCCGGTCTCGGCATATTTCCCGGCTGTGTGCACGAAGGGCGCATCCCAGCTCCAGGCGTCGGTACCGGTCAGTCGCACGCCGCGCTCGAGCAGATACATCGTGGCCTCGTAGCCCATGCCGGCACCGGCCGACACATAGTCGGCGTGGCCATACCGGCTCCCCGCACGGGTATTGATCACCACGATCTCGAGTGGCGCGAGGGTGTGGCCGATGCGCTTGAGCTCGGCTTCGACGTCTGCCGCGGTCACGACATAGCCGTCGGGAAGATGGCGAAAGTCGAGTTTCACGCCGGGTTGAAAGCACCAGTCGAGATCGACCTCATCAATGGTGATCGCGCGCTCGCCGCGGTTCATGGTCGGATGAAAATGGTAGGGCGCATCGAGGTGCGTCCCATTGTGCGTGCTAAGTCGCACTGTCTCGACCGCCCACACCGCGCTGTCGGGCAGATCTTCCTGCTTGAGCCCCGGAAAAAAAGGGGCCATCTGCTCGAAGGAATTGGTGTGGTGAAAATAGTCGATGCGCGGCGCCATTGAGGGCGGATCGGACGCCACGTCGTTTTCGAGATAGATCGAGAGGTCGACGAATTTGCGCGGCATGGCGATCTCCGGGGCGTCAAGTGGGTCGTGTGGTGTCAGCGGCGAATGGCAGCGTGCGGTCTCAGTGAGAACGTCAGCGTGCCAGATAGCCGGAATCGACCGGCAGCGTGATGCCGGTGACACACTGCGCAGCATCGCTGGCCAGAAACAGGACCGCCTGGGCGATATCGTCGGGTGCCGGCAGGCGCCCGAGCGGGGTGTGGGCCATCACCGCATCGAAGTATTTCTGATCGTTGAACACCGGGACGGTGAGCGGCGTGCGAACGAAGGTGGGTGCGACCGCATTGACGCGGATATTGTTCGCGGCCCATTCGAGCGCCAGGGCGCGCGTCATGTTGACCACCGCGCCCTTGCTGGCCTGATAGGCGGCATTCGGAAAAATGCCACCCGAAAACCCCATGATCGAGGCCAGATTCACGATCGCGCCACCGCGTCCGATCATGCGCCTGGCCGCCAGGCGGTTGCAGAAGAACACGCCGTTGAGGTTGATATCGACCACTTTCTCGAAGTCGGCAACCGGCACATCGACCGACAGGCCGCGCAGGCCGATGCCGGCATTGGCTACCATCACGTCGATCGGCCCGAGCTCGGCGCTCACCCGATCGAGCGCCCGATCGATGCCGTCATGGTCGGTGACATCGACCGCGATGGTCAGCGCCGGGGCGTGTTCGCCGGCGCTGAGCGCAGCCTCCTCGAGCGCTTGGGCATCGCGATCGAGTGCGGCCACGCGGGCGCCGGCCCGCGCGAAGGCGAGCGACATCGCTGCACCCAGGCCGCGCGCCGCGCCAGTGACGATCACGGTACGGTCGGTGAAATGCCAGGTAGGCAGGCTCATGGTGGTGTCCTTCGAAAAGAGACGGCGCGCAGCGCCAGGCGGGCCGGCGAGGCGCTCAGCCGCCGAGGCTGACGCGACCTTTCGGGCAGTTGAATGTTGCGACCAGTGTGCTGGTCGCGGACTCGACGGTCTCGATCGTGACCGGCGCACTGATCTTTGGCAGGCAGGTGAGCACTGCCTGTGGCGCCCGGATCGACAGCCTCGCCAGCGCGACGCCGACATCGGGTAATCGGGCAGTCGGATGCTGGTCGTCGGGCAGGTCCCACTGAATCATGGAGGGCAGCATGCCGTCGCCCGCCGGGCGGCCACCGCGGGGCACGGTGAGGCGCCAGGTGAGCGTGCCGCGGGTCATGTTGACGATGGTGCCCGGCTGATAGGGCGCTGCGGCGACATCGGCTTGAAGGTCGTTGCTGCGAACCACCCAGTGCACCAGTTGCGGGGCGATGGCCAGACGGGCCTTCATGTCGGGGTCGTCGAGCAGGAAGGGGCGCGGGCGCGACGGCTCGGGCTGCGAGGGGTCGGGAGCGATCAGTTCGAGATAGACCCGATTGCCCAGTTGCAGCAGCCGGTTGTGGGTGCCGACGCCGGTGTGCTGGCCGCCGGGGGCGAGCGTGGCACCAAGCCGATCGGCAAGCCAGGCTTGCCCGCTGTCGAGATCGGTGGCCGCCACAACAAGGTGGTCGAGTTCGAGCGCCATAGGGGGTGTCTCCGCCCACGTAGAATGCGACCCATGTTAACCGAACACACTACGCGGCTTGCCCGCGCCTTCGAGGCGGCGGCTGTCCAGCTTGCTGCCGCCAGCGGCGATGCCAATGCCATCGAGATTGCTTCGCGGGTACAGGCCCTGCTCGAGCGGCCCAAGCAGCCCGAGCACGGCGACCTTGCCTGCAACCTCGCCCTGCAGATCGCCAAGCCGCTCAGGAGCAATCCGCGTGCAATCGCGCAATCGCTGATGGATCTGGTGCAAGCATCTGGTGCAGGCGAACTGATCGAATCGGCCGAGATCGCCGGTCCAGGCTTCATCAATCTGCGCCTGACTGCCAGCGCCAAGCGCGAAGTGCTTGCCATGGTCTTCGCGCAGGGCGACCGCTTCGGGCGTCATGAGCTTGGCGCGGGTCGCAAGGTCCTGGTCGAGTTCGTTTCGGCCAACCCCACCGGACCCTTGCATGTCGGTCATGGCCGACAGGGCGCGCTGGGTGATGCGATGGCAGCGCTGCTTGAGGCCGGCGGCTGGCAGGTCCAGCGTGAGTTCTATTACAACGATGCCGGTGTCCAGATCGCCAATCTCGCGCTCTCGGTACAGGCGCGCGCGCGCGGCATCGACCCCGACGATGCGCGTTTTCCCGAAGGCGGCTATCGCGGCACTTACATCGCCGACATTGCCCGCGATTATCTGGCGGGTGCCACGGTGTCGGCGCTGCGCATCGACCCGGTGGTCGGTCGCGCCGATCCGGATGATCTCGAGGCGATCCGGGCGTTTGCGGTGGCCTATCTGCGCCATGAGCAGGACCTCGATCTGCAGGCCTTCGGCGTGCGCTTCGACATGTACTACCTCGAATCGTCGCTTTATGAAGACGGCAAGGTGGCGGCCACTGTCGATGGTCTGGTCAAGGCCGGTCATACCTACGAACACGAGGGCGCGCTGTGGTTGCGCTCGACCGACTATGGTGATGACAAGGACCGCGTGATGCGCAAGTCCGAGGGCGGCTTTACTTACTTCGTCCCCGACGTGGCCTATCACGTGACCAAGTGGCAGCGCGGATTCACCAAGGCCATCAATATCCAGGGCTCCGATCACCACGGCACGATCGCGCGGGTTCGCGCCGGTCTGCAGGCATTGGGCATCGGCATCCCGAAAGACTTTCCCGACTATGTGCTGCACAAGATGGTGACCGTGATGCGCGGCGGCGAGGAGGTCAAGATCTCCAAGCGCGCTGGGTCGTACGTCACCCTGCGCGACCTGATCGACTGGTCGGGCGGCATCGGCCCCGATGGTGCGCCGCCCGAGGGTGTCAGTCGCGACGAGGCGATCCGACGCGGGCGTGACGCGGTGCGTTTTTTCCTGATCCAGCGCAAGGCCGATACCGAGTTCGTCTTCGATGTCGACCTCGCGCTTGCCCGCTCCGACGAGAACCCGGTCTACTACGTGCAATATGCCCACGCCCGGATCTGCTCGGTGCTGTCGCAGGCGATCGACAAGGGATTGGCCAGGGAGTCGGATGTGTTCGATGCGGGTGCGGTCGATTTCACGCGCCTGGTCGGTGCTCGCGAATTCGCGCTCATGGCGCGCCTGGCCGAGTATCCGACGGTGGTCAAAGACGCCGGCGATGCGCTGGCGCCCCATGCCCTGGCCTTCTGGCTCAAGGATTTCGCCGCTGAATTTCACGGTTACTATAACGCCGAGCGGTTCCTGGTCGACGATGCCGCGCTGCGCGAGGCGCGCCTCGCATTGCTGCGTGCGGTCGGTCAGGTGCTGCGAAACGGGCTTGCGCTGATCGGCGTATCGGCCCCTGAACGCATGTAAGGGTCGGCCAGCTCACATGGTGAATGCAATCCGGGTCAATGCAATCAGGCGTACAGGCCATCGACATTTATCGACTGGCCAAACCGGCGGCACACTGGTCGGTCTGGCCATCGGTCTGCTGGTGGGCCTGGCGGTTGCTGTCGTGGTCACGCTCTATATGAGCCGCTCGCCGGTGCCCTTCGTCGACAAGATCAAGCGGCCTGCCGACCGGCCCGAGGCGGCGACTCCCGCTGATGTTCCCGATCCCAACCGTTCGATGCAGAAAAACCGCCCGGCCTCCACCGAGCCGCCGGTGGCGGTCACGCCGCCTGCTGCGCCCGGCACCGATGCCCCGGCGAGCGCGCCAGCGGCTCAGGGTTCGGCTGCGCCGACCGCGCCGACCGCGCCGGCGGCAACCGATGCGCCGCCAGCTCCGAAGTCCGCAGCCACTGAAGCCCCTGCCGACAAGACCACCTACCTGCTCCAGGCCGGCGCATTCAAGGGCCAGGAAGATGCCGAGGCCATGAAGGCGAAGCTCGCGCTGGTCGGCTTTGAAGCTCGCATCGTGATGGCCGAGGTCAATGGGGTCACCTTCTATCGGGTCAGGGTAGGCCCCTATGGGCAGCTCGAGGACCTGAACCGGGCCCGCACTCGCCTTGCCGAAAACGGCGTCGAGGCGTCGGTCGTGCGTCAGAAATAAGGAACCAGTCGCCATGAAAAACGCCATGAAAACAGTCTCTCGCCGCGAATTTGCGCTGCTCCTCGGACTGGGCCCCATCGCCCTCAAGGCCGCTGCCCAGGGCGGCACCGGTGAGGGCTTCGAGTTCAAATCGGTCAAGCCGCCGGCGCCGGTCGACACGCCCGCCGGCAAGATCGAGGTGGTCGAGTTCTTCTGGTATGGCTGCTCGCACTGTTTTTCGCTCGAGCCGGCGATCAAGGACTGGGCCAAGCGGCTGCCTGCCGATGTGGTCTTTCGCAAGGTGCATGTGCCCTGGCAGGTTCAGGCGCATCAGCAGCTCTTTTTCACGCTCGAGACCCTCGGTCAGGCCGATGCGCTCAACGACAAGGTCTTTGCCGCCATCCACACCGACCGCAGCAAGCTCGATACTCCCGAGGCGATGGCCGACTTGCTGGCCAAGAGCGGTGTCGATCGCAAGCAGTTCATCGATACCTACAACTCCTTCGGTGTGCGCACCAAAATGCAGCGGGCCAGCCAGCTCGCTGCGGCCTACAAGATCGACGGTGTGCCCACGCTCGCGGTGGCCGGCAAGTTCATTACCTCGCCGTCGATGACCGGCTCGAATGGGGCGGCGCTCAAGATGGTCGACACGCTGGTCGATCGTGTACGCAAGGGCGGCTGATCTCGAGCGGCGCGCATGAGTTCGCGCGGTGCGTCGATGAAGGTGGTGCTGACCGGTGCCTCGAGCGGCCTCGGACAGGCGCTTTCGATCGAGTATGCCCGGCGTTTTCCTGGGCTCACCATCGCGCTGATTGCACGTCGAGCCGATGCATTGCAGGCGGTCATCGACCAGATGCCCGGTGCCAATGCGGTGGCCTATCCGCTCGATGTCACCGACCGCGCAGCGCTTGGCGCGATGGGTCGCGATTTTCTCGAGCGCTTCGGTGCGCCCGATGCGGTGATCGCCAATGCCGGCATCAATGCGCCGACCCTGACCGGTGTGGCCGGCGATGAGGCCGGATTCGAGCGCGTCATCCGGACCAACGTGGTCGGTGTCTTCGATACCTTTGCGCCCTTCGTGGCGGCAATGCGCACGCAGCGCGCCGGCGCGCTGGTCGGCATCGCGAGCGTGGCCGGTGTGCGCGGCATGCCCTCGCTGGGCGGCTATTGCGCCTCGAAGGCGGCGGTGATTGCCTATCTCGAAAGCCTGCGCCTGGAGTTGCGCGCCAGCGGCGTCGGTGTGGTCACGATTGCGCCAGGCTACATCCGCACACCGATGACCGCACCCAATCCCTATCCGATGCCCTTTCTGATGGATGCCGATGTCTTTGCCAGGCAGGCGGTCACCGCCATCGAAGCGCGTCGCTCGTTTGCGGTCATTCCGTGGCAGATGGGATGGGTGGCCCGTGTGCTGCGGGTGATGCCCGATCCGATCTTCGATGCCCTGTTCTCGCGCGCCCCGCACAAGCCGCGGGCAGTTGGCCGGTGAGCCGCGCGCCGCGCATCGTCAGTCTGGTGCCCAGCCTCACCGAGCTGCTCTTCGAGCTCGATCTGGGTGAGCAACTGGTGGGCCGCACCGGTTTTTGCATTCATCCCCGGGAGGCGGTGCGTGCAGTGCCCAAGGTGGGCGGCACCAAGGATGTCGATATCGAGGCGGTGCTGGCGCTTGCGCCCACGCATCTGGTGGTCAATGTCGACGAGAACGAAAAGCCGACGGTCGACCGGCTGGCTCGCGATATCGAACACATCGTGGTCACGCATCCGCTGACCGCTCACGACAATCTCGCGCTCTATTCGCAGTTCGGACAGACCTTCGATCGCGTGGCGCAGGCCGCCCGGCTGGCGCAGCGCATGCAGGCGGCCATCGACCGCGCCCGCGCTCGACAATGGGCACCACTCGATGCGCTGTATCTGATCTGGAAAGCGCCCTGGATGACGGTATCCAAAGAAACCTATATCTCGGACATGCTGGCGCAGGTCGGCTTGCGGACCATCGCGCCCGAGTCGACGCGCCGCTATCCCGAGATCGACTGGCAGGTTTTTCCGCCCTCGCAGGCTGACTGTGTGCTCTTTTCGAGCGAGCCCTACCGCTTTCGCGATCGCGATGCCCGCGAATTTGCCACCGAGCACGGCCTGGCGGCGCACCGTTGTCTGACGATTGATGGCGAGATCAGCTCATGGTACGGGCCGCGGGCGATCGGCGGGCTTGATGCGCTGGTGAGCCTGCGGGAATCGATCGATGCCGCGATTGCCGCTGCCGGACCATCGCGCCGATGAAGCGGGCAGCGATCATCCTGCTGCTGATATCGAGTGTGGCCGGATGCAGCTTTCTGTCGGGCGGCGGCTCGACCGATGGCCCTGGCGCCGACCCCCCGCCCAAGCTTGAGCGCGTGCCCGACGCGGTGCCAAGGAGTGAGGCGCTGCATCCATGGGCCAATCGGCCCTACACCGTACTCGGGCAGCAGTATGTGCCCACGACTGGTGTAAAGGTCTATCGCGAGCGCGGTATGGCCTCCTGGTACGGCAGGAAGTTTCATGGGCAGCCCACCTCGAGCGGCGAGCGCTACGACATGTATGCCATGACCGGCGCCCATCCGACGCTGCCCATACCGAGCTATGTCAGGGTGACGAATCTGCGCAATGGCCGCACCGTGGTGGTCCGGATCAACGATCGCGGCCCGTTCTCGAACAAGCGCCTGAT
>CAMCXH010000154.1 GCA_945883285.1 Bordetella parapertussis
GATGACCGTGTCGTACTGGCGCAGCAGCGGATCGGACTGGGTTTCAGCCAGCAGGATACCGTCGGTCATCAGCTTGATCTTCGCGCTGCGCGAGACCTTCTCGTTGAAGCGGATCTTGAATCCGACATCCTCGCCAAGCGCGGAGCCCAATTCTTCGGCGATTCGCCTGGCGACACTGGTGGCAGCGAGTCGTCGCGGCTGGGTATGACCGATCAGGCCGCGCACGCCGCGCCCGGCCGCAATACACAGCTTGGGAAGTTGGGTGGTTTTGCCCGAGCCGGTCTCGCCGCTGACGATGATCACCGGATGAGACGCGATCGCCGCGGTGATTTCGTCGCGCCGGGCCGAAACCGGCAGGGCTTCAGGAAACTGCAGTTGCACTGGCAAATTATAATGCGCCGATGAATGAAAATGCCGAGCATCCGCAGTTCGTCGCCTGGCTTCGTGCCGTGGCGCCCTATATCCATGCTTTTCGAGGCAAGACACTGGTCATCGGCTTTGCCGGCGAACTGGTGACTGATGGGCGTCTGAACACCCTGGCACAGGACTTGAGTCTGCTGCACGCCATGGGCATGCGGCTGGTCCTGGTCTTTGGCTCACGTCCGCAGATCGATGAGCAGATGACCCTGCGGGGTGCACAAAGCCGCTACCACGACAGCGTCCGGATCACCGATGCGCTGGCCCTCGAATGCGCCAAGGAAGCGGCCGGCGAGACCCGTCTCGACATCGAAGCCGCATTCTCGCAGGGGCTGCCCAACACCCCGATGGCGCACTCGACCGTTCGCGTCATCTCGGGCAACTTCGTGACCGCCAGGCCAGTGGGCATCGTCGGTGGCGTCGATTTCGAACACACCGGACTGGTTCGAAAGGTCGACACACAGGCGATTCGGCTGGCGCTTGGCAATGATGCCCTGGTGCTGCTGCCACCGCTCGGCTTTTCGCCCACCGGCGAGGCCTTCAACCTGTCGATGGAGGATGTCGCCACCGCCACCGCCATCGCGCTCGATGCCGACAAGCTGATCTTCGTGACCGAAACCGACGGCGTGCGCGACGAGCAGGGGCGGGTAATGACCGAAATCACCGAGGGCCTGGCGCGCTCGCTGCTCGATGCCGGGCAACTGCCTGCCGACGCCGAAGCCTATCTGCGTTATGCCCTGAAGGCCTGCGACGGTGGCGTCGCGCGCGCGCACATCGTGCCTTTTTCCCTCGACGGCTCAGTGCTCCTCGAGCTCTTCCTGCATGACGGTGTCGGCTCGATGGTGGTCGAAGAGACGCTGGAGGCGCTACGCGAAGCCGGGCAGGACGATGTTGGCGGCATCATCGCGCTGATCCGGCCGCTCGAAGAAGATGGCACGCTGGTCAAGCGCGACCGCAGCCTGATCGAACGCGAGATCACCAACTTCACCGTCATCGAGCACGATGGCGTGATTTTCGGATGCGCCGCGCTCTATGCCTTTGGCGACGAGGCCACGGGCGAACTCGCCTGCCTGGCGGTCAACCCCAACGTGCAGGGCCAGGGCGACGGTGAACGGCTGCTCAAGCGCATCGAGCAACGGGCACGAGCCTCGGGAATGAAGCGGCTTTTCGTTCTGACCACCCGTACCGGGCATTGGTTCCTGAAGCGCGGCTTCGTTCCCGGCACCGTCGACGATTTGCCCCGATCGCGCAAGAACCTGTACAACTGGCAGCGCAAATCACTGGTGCTGCTGAAAACGCTCGCCTGAGACCGCCGCTCGCAACGCAACCATTCGAAGGATTGTCATGGCCCGAACCGTTCAGTGCATCAAGCTTCAAAAGGAGGCTGAAGGCCTCGACTTTGCGCCCTATCCGGGCGAACTCGGCAAGCGCATCTACGAGAACGTCTCGAAAGAGGCCTGGCAGGCCTGGCTCAAGCATCAGACCATGCTAGTCAACGAGAACCGGCTCAATCTGGCCGATGTGCGGGCGCGAAAATACCTGGCCACACAGATGGAAAGCTTTTTTTTCGGCGGCGATGTGGATCAGGCCACCGGCTACGTGCCGCCTTCGGCCTGACGACCGCGATCAGCCCTGCCTGATCGACCCACCACACCCATCAGAACGGTGCCGGCGGCCAGCACGGCCACGCCGACCCAGGCGGCATTGACACCCAGGAAGATGTTGCCGCCGACATAGCTCAGGCTCGACCAGAGCATGTAGCCGCAAGCCATGCAAAACGCAAGCGGCAGCACCGGGTAGAGCGGCACCTTGAACGGCCTGGGCGCATCCGGCTCACGAATGCGCAGCACGAAAAGACTGAGACCGGCCAGCAGAAAAAAGAGCCAGAACACCGGTGCGGTGTATTCGACCATGGTCGCAAAGCCCCCGCCGGTCGCGATGCCCAGTCCCATCAGCAACATCGCAAAGAGACACTGCGCCCACAGCGCATTGACCGGCGTGCCGCGATCCTCGACCCACACGCCGAGTCGACCGAGCGCTGCCCAGTCCTGCCCGACCGCAAAGTTGGAACGAGCGCCCACCATCATGGTCGCGTTGATCGAGGTCAGTGCCGCGACCGCCACCATCAGCGAGATCAGCATCTCACCGGGCTTGCCGAAACTGATGCGCAGCAGATCTGCCGCCACCGCCTGCGACTTCGACATGCCCGACAGACCGAGGCCGGCGAGATAGGCCCAGTTGGCCGCCAGATAGAGGAGCGTGATCAGCAGGATCGAACCGACCATCACCGGCACCATGGTGCGGTTTCGATCGCGCATCTCGGCACTGATGTAGGCCGCCTCATTCCAGCCGCCGAAGGTCAGCAGCACGAAGACCATCGCCAGACCGAAGGCCGGGAGCGAAAACGCGCCGCCAGCCGATGTGGCGGCTGCAAGATCGCCGGTGGCAGCAGACGCACCCAGTCCGTTGGTCGCCGCCACCACACCTGCAGCAAAAACCAGCACCAGCCCCACCACCTCGACCCCGGTGAGCAGCACCTGAATCGCGGCTCCCTGTCGCACGCCCAGGACGTTGAAGACCGTCAGCAGCAGCACCGCGGCAACGCCCCAGATCGCGGACGACCCCGGCCCGAGCGGCAGCACCTGCGTCATGTAGTCGCCGAAGACAAAGCCGAGCAAGGCGATCGAACCGGTGGTGATCACCGCAAAGCGGCTCCAGGCAAAGAGAAACGACAGCTTGCGACCGAAGGCCCGGTGCAGGAAATGATAATCGCCGCCCGCGCTCGGATAGGCCGTGGCCAGCTCGCAGTAGCACAGGGCGCCGATGATCGAGATCAGACCGCCCAGGGCCCAGGCAAGCATCATCCAGAGCGCGCTCGGCGAATTCATGGCGACCAGCGACGGCGCCTTGAAGATGCCGGCACCGATCACGATGCCGACCACGATCGCCACTGCCTCGCGAGCACCGAGGGTGGGGCGCGGGCGGCCTGCCGAAGACTGTGGGGTCATATCGCCGGACATGGTGCTCAGCTTGTCATGATGCGGACGCCCTGCGGGTCGGCAATCAGCGCGACATCGGCACCGCGGCGGGCGAAAAGCCCGACCGTGACCACACCCGGCCATTGGTTGAGCTCGGCTTCGAGTCCGACCGGATCCTCGATCTTCAGCCCGTGAACATCCAGGATCGGGTTGCCGTTGTCGGTGAAATAACCCTTGCGCCATCTCGCCTCGGCACCAAGACGGCCGAATGCGCTGATCAGCTGGCGACCGGCCATCGGGATGATCTCGACCGGCAACGGAAACTGGCCCAATACCGGCACCACCTTGGAGCGGTCGACGATGCACACGAAGCGATCAGCGATCGCCGCGATGATCTTTTCGCGCGTGAGCGCACCCCCTCCGCCCTTGATCATGCGCAGCCCCGGGTCGATCTCATCGGCGCCGTCGACATAGACCGGGATGCTGCCCACCGCCTCAAGCGGCAGGACGTCGATGCCTTCCTCGCGCAGCAGCCGCGTGCTTTGCTCGGAGCTCGACACCGCGCCATTGAAGCGATTGCGGATCTGGCCGAGTTCGCGGACGAAAAGGGCCACCGTCGAACCGCTGCCAACGCCGACGACCGTCCGGTCGACAAGATGATCGATGGCCGCCCTGGCAACCGCCCGTTTCAGTTCATCCTGGTTCATGAAATCGAATCGGTCCTTGCATCAGACTTCAGACATAGATCGCCCCCAGGGGCGATGAATCGGCCATCGGCAGGATGGGAAAGTCGCCGCGCACACCGAAACCCCCGCGCTTTTCGCCACGCGCCGACGCCGGGCTCGGCACCATGCCGTCAAAGCCCGACCACCATTGTGGCAAATCATCGGCCGGCATGGGTCGGGCAAACAGATATCCCTGCACTTCATTGCAACCGAGCGCCCGCAAGGCGTCGAGTTGCGATCGCGTCTCGACGCCCTCGGCCACCGTCGACAGGCCGAGTGCCTGCGCCAGCGCGGTGATCGAGCGCACAACCGCGCGACTTTGCCCGTTTTCGCCGAGCTGATCAATGAAGGAGCGGTCGATCTTGAGCGTGTCGATCGGCAGTTGAGTGAGATAAGCCAGCGACGAATAGCCGGTGCCGAAATCGTCGAGTGCCAGACGCACCCCAAGTTGCTTCAGGCCATGCAGGCTACCGAGCGAGCGCTTGATATCGCGCATGATGCCGGTCTCGGTCAGCTCAAGTTCGAGCGTCGACGAGTCAAGACCGGTCGTATCGAGTGCTTTGGACACCGCCTCGGCCAGTTCGGGCTGCTCAAGATGACGCACGTGGATGTTGACCGAGACGGTCGGCACCATCAGCCCGATCTCGCGCCATTGGCTGGTCTGGCGCAGTGCCTCGCCGACCGCCCATTCGCCCATCCTGAAGATCAGCGATGTCTCTTCGGCAAGCGGGATGAATTCGTCCGGATAAAGGAGCCGGTCATCGTGCTGCCAGCGCATCAGCGCCTCCAGCCCGGCCAGGCGATGCGTCGCCGGATCGATGATCGGCTGGTAATGAAGTCGCAGCTCATCACGATCGAGTGCCTGGTGCAGCGCATTTTCGAGATCGAAGCGGTCCCGGTCGGACGAGCCGAGCGTGCCGACGAATGTCCGCGCAGTATTGCCGCCCGCAAGCTTGGCCCCCGACAGCGCCTGCCCGGCCTTGACCATCATCGACTCGATGCCACAAGCGCTGCGGGTGAGGGCAATCCCGATCGAGGCGCTCTGAACAAACTCCAGACCGCCGCAGTCGATCGGTCGGCGCAAGGCGGTCAGGGCGATCTGAGCGGCGCGTTCGGCCGCGCGCGCGCTCGGGAGTGACTGAAAGAGGATGGCGAACTCATCACTGGCCAGCCGCCCCATGGCAAGGCCCGGCAGATTGCGAAAAGCCTGCTGCAGACGATCGGCCACCTCACACAGGGTTTCGTCCCCGGCATCGCTGCCCAGTGAATCATTGAGTCGCTTGAAGCGGTCGAGATCGATCAGCAGCAGTGCGGCACGCTGCTCGCCACTGACCTGGAAATCATCGAGCAGCCCCTGCCCCGACTTCAGAAAACCGATGCGGCTGAGCCATCCGGTCAGGGCATCGCGCCAGGCCAGTTCGCGCGCCTCACGGGCAGTCTGACTGGCCCGCGCGGCCAGCCCCTTGGCACGATCGAGGCGGCGCCGGCTGCTGACGATCTCGGAGCGCAACCGGGCGGTGGCCACCAGTTGCGACAGTCGCTGCGAAAGCAGCTTCCACTGCAGCGACTTGACGAAGAAATCACTTGCACCAGCCTCGAAAGCCCGTTCGATCGAGGCTTCATCGTCCTGGCCGCTGAGCACCACAATCGGAATCGCCCGATCGCCCATATGTCCGCGCAACCTCGCGCAGGCATCGAAGCCATTGCCCTCGGGCAGGACGGCGTCGATCAGCACCGCAGCCGGCAAAGCGGCATCGAGCGATTCGATGGCCCGAGCCGCGTTTGCGACGGCTTGAACCTCGATGCCATGCTCTGCCAGACCCTCTGCGATCAGGTGCTGCCAGGCGAGGTCGTCCTCGACCAGCAGGATGCGAAATCGATGAGGCGCGAGGGACGAGTCCACGGTTGAACCATCAGGCGAAAGACCTGTGATCGTACCGCACCGACCGCCCTGCGGCCTCTCTGCGCCGCGCCTGAGGCTTGCGGGACTCAGCCCGCTCCCTGCGTCAGAGGTAGTTGAACAGCGACATCTTCGCGATGGTCGAGTAGCTCTTTAGCGCGGCCTCGACCGTCGTCTGGTTCTGCGACATATTCGAAATCGCCGCCGCGAAATCGACATCGGTCAGGCTCGACATCCGCGCAGCATTGTCGATCGTCCCGTTTTCAAGATCTCTCAGATGGGTATCGATCGCATTGAGCCGCTCGCCCACTGTCGCCCGGGTCACGCCCAGGCGATCGATTGATCGATCGACGCTGCCCAGCGTCGACTGGGCGATCGCCGCAGCGCTCGCAGCCGTGGCAGACGGGTCCTTGAAGACCGCGATCGCTGCGTCGAGCTGAGCAAAGATGCTCTCGGTACCGGTGGGGGTCGGCGATGCGGTGAAGTTTGCCCGACCGTCGAGCGAGACCGGGCTGGAGAGCTCCTGACCGACCTGGACCGTACCGGGCTGGGCGTTATAGGTCGTACCGTCGGCCGCGATCGGTGCGCTGGTTGCGCCCTGGCCGCCAAATACAAAACCGCCGGTGCCGTCGGAGCGGTTGGCCACAGCGAGCAACTGGTCACGGATCGCGCTGAGATTGGCGCCGAGCGTAAATCGATCGGAGGCGTTGTTCGTCGCATTGGCGCCACGCAGCAAGGTCTCACGTGCGTTCTGCAGCAAAGACGTGGCATCGCCGATCGCGCTGTCGGCATTCGAGAGCTGCTGCTGCGCGTAGCCGACTGCCCGCTTTTCAGCGTCCATTCGGGCCTGACGCGAGCGCACCTTCTCCGCCTCGGCGGCCGCGGCCGGATCGTCGGACGGGCGATTGATCCGCTTGCCCGAGCTCAGTTGCTCCTGCGACTTGATCAGCGCGGCCTGGCGATCGGTGATGCCGTCGAGCGCCACTTTCTGGGCGTAACCGGTGGCAATCCGCATGATGTTCTCCGATGAAATTCAGGACCCGGTCAGGGCGTTCAGGCAAACGACTGCAGCAGCGACTGGAACATCTGGTTGGCGGTGGCGATCACCTTGGCCGCCGCCTGATAGGCCTGCTGATACTCCAGCATGCGGGCGGCTTCTTCGTCGAGATTGACGCCCGAAACCGATGTCCGGGCGCTCTCAGCGTCGTCGAAGAGCCGCTGACTCATATCGCCGGTCGCCTTGGCCGATTGCGCTCGCGTACCGACTTCGCCCACCAGATCGGCATAGCGGTCGATGACCTTGGCGCCGTCGACATTGCTCGCATCGCCAAGCGACTGCATCGCCCTCGCGTTGCGGTTGTCACCCGCCGGATTGACCGTCGCCACGACCTGCATCGTGTCGCCAGCCTTGGGAGCGCCAGACAGTTTCAAGGACCAGCCGTTGTAGCTGAGTGTCATACCGGGGCTGTAGGTCAGCCCGGTCGGATTGCCGGTGCCAGTACCGGTGACATTGAAGGTGCCGGTGCCGGTGAAGGAGATCGAGACCGGCTGACTGGTATTGGCGCCAATGGCCGAGATGTCGAGGCCGCTGGCCGACAGGTCGCCGGTATTGGCGGAACCCGGAACCGTCGTCACCGGCAGCGCAGTGGCCAGACGCGACGGATTGGTCAGCATCGATTTGACGCCCGACACATAGGAGCTGGCGGCGCGCAACAAGAACTTGTCACCGGCGGCCGGAGTACCCGACCCCAGCGAGACCGTCAGCCCGTCGACCACCTGGGGCAGCGAGGCGAAAGTCTGGACATTGCTGTCCGACAGTCGAGTCAGGCTGTATTGGGTGCCGTCGAAACTGATCGAATAGTCGCTCGCCTTCAGTGCGCTGCCGGTGGTGATGGCTGCAGTGATCTGCGCGTTACCGGTATTGGCTGCCACCGGCGACACGGTCGGCGAACCAATCCCGAACAGCGCCTGCCCGGCCGTGCCGCTGGCATCGATGCCGAGCGCCTGGCGGTCGTTGAAGCTGATCGCAACCGCAGCAGTGATCTGTCCGAGTCGAGCCCGCGCCTCGCCGACATCGCTGTCGGCGAACTGCGCCAGGCCCGCGAGTTTGCCGCCGAGC
>CAMCXH010000155.1 GCA_945883285.1 Bordetella parapertussis
GCGGGCTGCCACTGGCCGGGGCCGGCGGTCACAAGATCGACTATGGGCAGGTGGTGGTGCTTGAGCGCGAGCGATCGGGCGAGCGCTGGGAGATCACCAATGAGATCGGGGCGGGATAGCTCGGCATGTCACACGTGATGCGGCCCGGACAGCGAAGGCTGTCCGGGCCGCGGGCCGCTCAAGGAAGGCGGATCATGAATCAGTGGTCCGGCCTTGCACCCTGTGGTTAGATCGTGAGCTCGGCGGTGGGGTCCAGCTGCTTGATCAGGGCTTCGGCCGCAGGCAGGTTCAGACGCACCCCGTCGTGGCTGACTGGCTTGTTGACATACCCGTAATAGACCTTGCCACCACGCTCGACCAGGATACGGTTGTAGGTGAGCCTGCCGGCCACCGAGGGAGGGTTGTTGAAACTCATTACACGCGCATCACCAACAGTCGAGATCGAGTAGCTTCCCGAGCCGATGCTGTCGCAGTTACGGGTCGAGCCACCGGTGCGAACCTGGCACAGGTAATAGGTGACCGCATTGGCGCCGGTGAATGCAACACGCAAATTTGCATCCCTGGTGTAGTAATTGCCGGTGCCTGCAGGCAGGCTTGCGTAATAGCCGGTAAGCGTACCGACCGATAAGGTGCTGAGACCCCAACTTTCGTTTCGCGTGCCGGAGCTGCCGTTCTGATCGGTCGCCGAGTTAAACACACAGGGGCGGCCGACACTGACAGCAATCAGTGCATCGAGCGTCGTCGCCTGAGTGCTGTAACTCGAAGCAGGCGTCGTCGGGCTGATCGAACCGCAGACCGGCGAGGCGCCCGATCCGGTTCGGCCATCACCACCCGCAGCCACCGCTGCCGAAATCAGCGACACGATATTGCTTGACTGCACATCGTAGCCTGGGGCGGTCGCGGTCGGGTTATTGGTCACATACAGCAGCTTGGAGCCGGCCGGAAAGGTCGTTGAGCCAAGCAGCGCCAGATTGGTCGGCCCGAACTCGCTGTAATTCCTGCCGGAATCGCCACCCGGGAAGGCTCGGATATCGTTGACCACGCTGGTGAGCGTGCGGCCTGCGATATCGACCGACGCCTGCCTTGACGTTCCGCGCTCGAACCCATCGCAGTAGTTGTAGGTGCTGTTTCCGGCCGCATCGCGAACGGTGCCGGTGTTCCGGAACTCGAACGGGCAACCAACCCAGGCCGTCCCGTTCCAGTGCAGATCACCGCGCCGCTCGTAGGTGCTGCCAAAGCCCCACTCGCGCTCGACGCCGCCGTTGACCGTCTCATTGCGGACCTCGTAATTGCGGACCAGGCCGTTGGCATCGGGGGTATTGTCGGCGGCCGTGGCGAGAAAGCCGCGAAAGTAGTTGTTATTGAGATCGGTCCACACCAGCATCCGCACACTCGCTGAGGGTGCCGGTGCGCTAGCCGTCGGGGCTGCCGAGGCCTGTGCCGCAGCAAGGCGTTCGATGCCCAACTTCGCGATCACCGCTTCCTTGGTCACCGGCTTGCTGGCAACCAGATCGTCGACAACCACCTTGTAGGCCGCCGACGCATCACCAGCTTGACGAACCGCCGGATCAACCGCAGCGGCACCAAGAATCGCCAGGTTATCCATCAGGCTGCCGGCAACCGTCTTTTCGATGTCGGCTTTTGTAATGGTCGCGCCGCTCGCATCCTTCTGACCGATTGCGCCCAGCGCCGAACTGGTTTGCGCCTGCGAACTCAGCACGATGAGTCGCGCGAGCACCTTGGCGTCACCCGCAGCAGTGTCGCTGGCGGGGGCAGTGGTGTAGTCGGCAAAGAGCGATGCGCTCAGCCCCGACTGCGCTTTCAGGAAAGCCTCGGCTTCGGTCGACGACACGCCGGCCGACTGCGCACGGACCTGGACCAGCGTGGTCAGCGGGCTCACGAGCGCCGGCTTGTCGGCCGGTGCGGTCATCGAGAAGGCCGTGGTGACCGGGCCGAAATCGGCATCGACCGCATCGGTGCCCACCAGTGCAAGCATCGGGAACTTGCCAGCATCGGCTTCAGGCACCGACAGCGTCGCATTGCCACCGGCATCGGTCCGTGCGGACGGCTCGCCCTCATCGCAGGCGCCATTGGTGTTTTTGTCGAGGCAGACCAGCGCATTCTTGATCGCGCCGTCAATGACCTTCACCGGCACCGATTTGGTGACAGGGGTTGCAGCAACCGGCGTTGAAGGCGTGCTTGCACCGGTGTCGCTGCTGGTTGAGCCGCCACCGCACGCCGACAACGCAGCGGCAACAGCCATCGCGAGGGCCGCAGATCCTGCAAGCGGGTATTTTCGAAGTATCGACATGATTTGACAGAGCTCCATAGGGTCGGATCAGAAAAGAGTGGAAAGAGCTCCTGCGCATGTGCGCAATCGACAGTCGTCGCGAAGCCCCTGACCTGAGAGCCGATGCTGCCGGGCGGACAAGGGCAAGTCGTCCCCAAAATTGATGAGATCGCCTGCCGCCGCACTCATCACTTCTGATGAAGACAAAACGGATCCTGGCAAGGCAAAATCCGCAGTTCAATCCGAAAACTCAAGGCGCTTTCAAATCCGGGAGGTGTGATGACTGATTCCGCATTGAGCTTTGCAGCCTTCGAACGCAATGGCTGGGAGAGCCCCGAAACCGTCGCGGCCTATCACGCACTGGCGCCGCAGATCACCACGCAGTCTGCGCAGGTGATGCTGGACGCTGCCGATGTGGCCGACGGCAAGCGCGTGCTGGACATCGCTTGCGGCGCGGGCTATCTGGCGCATGCGGCAGCCTTGCGCGGCGCCGATGCCTCGGGTGTTGACTTCTCATCGGCGCAAGTTGCGCTGGCCCGGCAGCACTATCCGAACCTGACTTTCGAGCAGGGTGATGCCCTGGCTTTACCCTTCGCGCAGCACACCTTCGATGCGGTGGTGTGCGGCTTCGGGATGTGTCATGTTGCCGACCCGCAGGCCGCGCTCAACGAAGCGTTTCGGGTGCTCAAGCCCGGCGGACGTCTGGCGTTTTCTGTCTGGGCCGGCCCGCAGCGGGCACTGGCCTTCGGTGTGCTCTATGCCGCAATCGCAAGGCATGGCACTGCCGATGTCGGCTTGCCCCAGGGCCCGGCGTTTTTCATGTTCAGCGACCATGCGGTTGCTGCTTCGAGCCTGCAGGCCGCGGGGTTTGCTGACGTCGAAGTCGCCGAGGCACCTCAGTTCATGCACGGGCGCGACCCCGGGGAGCTCTACGACAAAATCCTCCAGGGTTCGGTGCGGGCCTCGGCCACCCTCAAGGCACAAACGCCGCAGGCCATCGCCGAGATCCGCAAGGCTCTGGGCGAGCTGGCAACGCGATTCACCAACAACGGCGAATACGCAGTGCCTGCGCCGGCGGTGGTGTCGAGCGGGATGCGTCCGCGAAATTGATCTGACAGGGGACGCGCCTGTCACTCGAGGTGCGAAGGCGCTTCGTCGCTGGCAATGAGTGTCTCGAAGAGGGACGGGCTTGCTTCAGGTCCGAGAGCGGCGCAGCCAGTTCTCTGTCAGCAGCCCTGGCACGCGCTTGAATTCACCGAGGTTATTGGTGACAAGAGTCAGCCCCTCACTTCGTGCATGGGCCGCGATATGCAGATCGTTAACGCCGATCGGTCGCCCCACTTTCTCAAGCGCAGCGCGGATGGCGCCGTAGTGCTGCGAGGCCTTGGCCGAATAGGGCAACACCTCGAGCAGACTGGCGAACTCTTCGACAACCGCGAGGTTCTGCGCGACTCGAGCGCTCTTCTCGGCACCGTGAAATAGCTCGCTCAGCGTAACCGCGGATATCGCCATGCGGCCGGCGTTTTCATTGAAGACACCCATCACCTCGATCGGCCGTCGCTTGATGACGTATATGACGATGTTGGTATCGAGCAGGTACTTGAGCATCGCGTGGACGGTGTCAGAGAGCTTCGCGTTCGGACTGGTGCTGTGTGGCGCGCTCGGACATGAAGTCCTCGGACGCCTTAGGCCCGTTCAAGAAGAACTCGTCCCAGGTGTGCCCGACCGGCGAGATGATGCGGTCGACGCCTCGAGCCCGCACCTGAACCTTCTTGACGCCCTCGGGCAAGCGCACATCGGCAGGCAGGCGCACAGCCTGGGAGCGGTTGTTGGTAAAGACGGAGGTGATGGTCATTGGTGCGTGCCGGATTGGGATATGGCATCAGTATATGCCAGACTCAGAGTCATCCCCCGCGGGCTGTTGGGCTGCGTTGTGACCCGGTGACGAAGTTCGGGCCACCATGACTGAGTACATCGGGACCTTCTACAACCGGATTCGGCGCGATGAACGCGCCGTTATGACCAGCTGCCACGGGGCAAACCCCGCGGCAGCCGCCAGTTCAGGGCTGCAGAGGGCGGGTTGAACCCGCCTGATTGCCTAGCACTTTGGTGCTGGTCTGCACAGAGACATTCGCAATGCTGTTGATCACCTGCGCCGACGGCTTATCCAGACCCCCCGAATTAAGACCGCTGTTGACGAAGGTACAACTGGTTTCCTTGCCATTGGCGCTGTACTCGGCGATCAGCAGGTTGTTCCCGATGCTGTCAGTGAGATACAGGTTGCAATGATCCATGCGAGATCCGTAGGCCGCTCCCTGCGTGTAGTTGAAAGTGAACAGGTTGTCGAGCAACGGGCCGGTGGCGGCCGACAGGGCTGTCTTGACGGCGCTGACCGTCGCTGGCGTGGTGGATGTCAGCGTGGCAAACAGACTGCTCTGGTTGGCCTGCACAAACGCCTTGGACAGGGGCACCGAGAAGACCTCGTACGGGAAGGCCGCAACCACCGTACCGCTGCCACTGACATTCGGATCCACATCCTTCTTGATCAGCCAGCCATACACCGCACCCGGCGCGACCCGGGTCTCATCGATGCAGGGCGTGCCCGCTGCCGGGGGTGCACTGCGCAAGGCCAGATCCTGGCAGCTCTCCAGCGCTTCGCCCATTCGGTAGTAGGTGCTGCCGTCGCCGATCTGCAACGCTGTTGCCAGCGTGGCAGGAATCGTCAGTGTGAGTTTGGCGGAACTGCTGCTGACCGGTGATGCGGGGTTGCCGGTATAGGTTCGCAAGCCCGGGCCACGCACATCAACCACGATGCCCGTCTTGTTGTTTGCGGGCTTGCCCGCCTCCAGATTGACTGCCTCAACATCAAGGTGAAACGCCCGCTCGCGCCCGAACGTCGCGTTGTTGCCGCTGGCATCGGTACGGCGGGTAATACGCGCGTCCATATGCATGTCTACATGCTGCGGGCCGACAAATGTCCAGCCACCAGGGCAGCCAGTGAAGGCTGTGCCCTTGACGAACTTCCAGTTGCTGTCCGCGGTGCCATTGATGGTTCCAACCACCCAGGCACTCACCGGGTTGCCACGACCATCGAATGCAATCGCACCACCGCCGTTGGGCCGGCCCTTCAGGACCTGGACGATGGCGGGCGAGGTCCCGGTGCCGGCCTGGGCAATGCTCAGGAAGCTGGTGATCTCGGAAGCGCTCAAGGGGCTCATGTCGTATTGCGACAAGGCCGCAGCCGAGAGGTTGAAACCGCCGACGAAAATATCAGTGCCGCTGGTCAGGTAATTAACAATATCGTTCTTCAAAAAGTCGCTGCCCCAGTAAAAGCTGGCATCGATGAATGGGCTGACCTGCTGCGCAGTGGGCGGTGTGAAATTGCTCTTCGGATAGAGCGCACTCAGCGATGCCGTGCACGCACGGATTTCGGCCAGCACCGTGCCGGCGGCATTGGCGCTTTGCACCTGCTGCGTGGTCGGTGGCGTGGGGGTGATGGTGCTGGCGCTACCGGCGGTGGCAGGCAGACTGACCTGACCGATCTGGGTGTTGGTGCCGATCAGCGTGACCGTCGCCATCATCGACCCGGCATTGGCAGGCGTGACCAGGATCTTGTCAAGAATGGCATCAAAGCCCAGGCCGTTGGCTTCGAAGGCGCCGGTCAGCGGGTTGGTGTCGGCGGTATTGAGCGGCGCGATCATGTCCTTGACCTTCTGCACCGCAGTGCTCAGGTTGGCCGTCTTCGCAGCCTCGGTCAGTGCAGTCAGGCAGCCTTTCGGCAGGACATTGTCGGCCGGCGTGCACAGGTTGGTGAGTGAGTTGCCTCCGGGCACACCGGCGGCAGCAGAAACAATCAGGTCGGTCAGTGGTGTGATGTTGACGGTCTGGCCGGCGGCGGTCGCGATCGAGCTGAGAAACACCTGCTTGCCGTTGGAGGTGCCGGTGATGCTCAGGATGAAGGGCGCAGTCAGGCCACCCACATCCACCGTGAAGGCGCCTGTGGCCGATGTCGTGGCGGGCGACGACGACTTGCCATTGATATCGATGGCCACCACCGTGCCGGCGATGGGGGCGCCGGTGGCGGCAGTGCCGGACAGTTTGGGAAGCGTTGCGACAGGGGTCGTAACCGGCGGCGTGACAGGCGCCGGGGTAGTGGCCGCCGAGTCTGTGCCTGAGTCGCCACCGCAGCCCGTGACAGCCATGGCTACCGCAGTCAGGGCCGGTGCGGCCCAATGTTTCAATCGCAAAGTCATTGCATTCCCTCATTGATGGCGAAATGGCTGCCGGTCGGCGGCCGTCAGAGAAGCGCTTGCGCCAGCGCTCCAAAGGGAAAAGTTTAGGGACGGGCCATCAGTGATTCATCCACAGAATTGGGGATGGACATGCGACGAGCATTAGGATCGGCAACGCGCGTAAACCTCATCCCCAGCCGCAAGGCAACACGAGACGACACTGGCCAAGGTGAGCAAGATGCCGAAGACCGACCCCGACAAATCCGATCTGATCGCCGCGTTTGAAAATGGCTCGCTGAGGTCGGTGGCAACAAATGCCGAACTGTCGAGATTTCGGGCCGCCGCGCGAGCAACAGCAATCAAGGACTGCCGTTTGAACATGAGGCTGTCTTCTGGCGACCTTCAGGATATTCAACCAAGGCACTTCCGGAGGGCATGCGTTATCAAACGCTCAGTGCGAGCGTTCTGCACAAGTTCGCGAACAAGTACGTGACTGGCAGGTTGGCTGAAAGAGAGGTGGCCTCGCCACTGATCGCGGCTCAGCAAGGCAAGGCAGTGGGTCGGCGGGCGAGGAAGGCCGACTGATGATGTTGCGAATCCGACGGCGCTGCCGATCTGCCGAAAATTCACTGCCAAAGAGATGTCGAAACGATCGCCGTTCCCCAACAAGCGGATAAGTCCTTGCCGCGTCGTCGACCTGCGCGATGTGTTCATGACCATCGCCTTGATCGGCGTGCGGTGCGCCCTTTCAAAGCCACCGTCCCAAAATCTTCAATCGGCAAACCGGCGACGACGATTTGTCAGAGCAAAGCCCACTAGCGCTGAACTCGCCAGCATCAAGCTGCCCGGCGCCGGAATCGAAGTGCTTGAGTCGGACGGGTCAATAAGCAGCAGATCGAAACGGATGCTTTGCAGCGTCATCTGTCCGGTGTTCATCACAAGATTGATGTCGAGCTGTCCGGTGTTTTTCAGCGCAGTCAGTGCAGTGCCATCCAGGCCCAATGAGGCGTTGACGGCACCGTAAATGGCCGAGTAAACATCTCTTTGGCGGCTGTAGTAAGTGGTGTAGGAACAGTTGCCGTAGTAATCGTAATAAGTGCAGCTGTTCCCATCATAAGTTCGCTGGCCATAGGCGTTTTGGACATCTAATCTGGAGGCGGCAACCCCAGACGCTGTGCTGTCACCGGCATGTACTGAGAGGGTGTCGGCGACTGTATCCGCATGTCGGATATCGACCATACGTTCGACTTGACTATCGACAACGGTGTAAGAATCGGTTGTCCAATAGCCAGGGTTGGTCCCATAGCAGGTATATAAAGAAAAAAATCCGCAACGATACGAATATGTATACGGCGGAACCCAGTAAGAAGCGGTCACAGTACGAGTCGACGTCGACACTGTTTGGTATGCACCATAGGCTGTTGTCGGACTGCCGTAGCTTGGATCGGAGAAGCCCGAGACCACCAAGGACCCGGACTCAATGCCGCTTGCGCTGAAGCCCGCAGACGCCAGTATTGAAGCGAAATCAAAGGACAGCGCGTTCGACGCACTTGTGATAAGGCGATCAAAAGCAAA
>CAMCXH010000156.1 GCA_945883285.1 Bordetella parapertussis
CGACCCGCGGCACCAATGTTTCATTCGGTGAGTTCGGCCTGAAGGCCGTCGGACGCGGCCGCCTTACCGCGCGCCAGATCGAAGCGGCTCGCCGAGCCATGACCCGTCATATCAAGCGAGGCGGTCGCATCTGGATCCGGATCTTCCCGGACAAGCCGATTTCCCAGAAACCTGCTGAAGTCCGGATGGGTAACGGCAAGGGCAATCCTGAGTATTACGTGGCCGAGATTCAGCCGGGCAAGGTGCTCTACGAAATGGACGGCGTCGAAGAAACCCTGGCTCGCGAAGCGTTTGCGCTCGCCGCCGCCAAGCTGCCGATTGCAACGATCTTCGTTGCCCGGCATCTGGGCGCCTGAACGAAAGGATCGTCATGGATATGACCGAATTGAGAAGCAAGGGCAATGAGGATCTCGGCAAGGAATTGTCCGATCTGCTGCGGGCCCAGTTTTCGCTGCGGATGCAGATTGCCACCCAGCAGCTCAACAACACCTCGCAGCTGCGCAAGGTCCGTCGAGACATTGCCCGTGTGAGGACTGTGATGACCCAGAAGGCAGCAGCGAAATGAACGAAGCGACTCTTCCCGCTGAAGCCGGCCAAGCCGGTCAGCGCACCCTGACCGGCCGGGTCATCAGCAACAAGATGCAGAAGACCGTGACCGTGCTGATCGAGCGCAAGGTCAAGCATCCGCTTTATGGCAAGTACGTGACCCGTTCGACCAAGTACCACGCTCATACCGAGGATGCTCTGAACGAAGGCGATACCGTCGAGATCAAGGAGTGTCGCCCGTTGTCGCGGACCAAGACCTGGACGGTTGTCCGGCTGGTCCAGACCTCAAGGGGTGTTTGAGTTTTTGAATTGAAAGCGTCAGGGTTGTTGACAGCCCTGAATTTCGTGTCATAATCATAGTCTTTCTCTTTTTCGGCGCAGGCAAATCGGTCTGCGGCAAGGCAAAGAGATCCAATCCCGTTCTACGGGGCCAAGACTGACCGCGGCGGTACTGTTCCGGGCTATCTCGGGGCGTCCAGGCGGATCAAGTTGGGAGTGAGTCATGATTCAGATGCAGTCGACGCTGGACGTCGCCGATAACACCGGTGCGCGTTCGGTGATGTGTATCAAGGTGCTGGGCGGCTCGAAGCGTCGCTATGCCGGCATCGGCGACATCATCAAGGTCTCGATCAAGGAGGCGCAACCGCGCGGCCGGGTCAAGAAGGGTGAGGTCTACAACGCAGTTGTCGTGCGCACGGCCAAGGGTGTACGTCGACCCGACGGCTCGCTTGTCAAGTTCGATGGCAACGCCGCCGTATTGCTTAACGCCAAGCTCGAGCCTATCGGCACCCGCATCTTCGGGCCGGTCACGCGTGAGCTTCGAAACGAGCGATTCATGAAGATCGTCTCGCTCGCGCCTGAAGTGCTGTAAGAGGGGCACCGCCATGGAAAAAATTCGCAAAGGCGACGAGGTGGTCGTGATCACTGGTCGCGACAAAGGCAAGCGTGGCACGGTCAGTGCCCGCATCGACGAGCGCCACGTGCTGGTCGATGGCATCAATGTCGTCAAGAAGCATGCGCGTCCGAACCCGATGAAGGGTGTGGCCGGCGGCATCGTCGACAAGGTGATGCCGATCGATCAATCCAATCTGATGATCTTCAATCCTGCCAACGGCAAGGGCGACCGGGTTGGTTTCCGGATGCTCGAGGACGGCACGAAGGTCCGGGTGTTCCGTTCAAACGGCGAACAGGTCAAGGCCTGAGGCCGCGGTTAACGAGGAAATCACTGTAATGGCTCGTCTGCAAGAAACCTACCGCGAAAAGATCGCGCCCGACCTGATGAAGCAGTTTGGCTATTCATCGGTCATGGAAGTCCCGCGCATCACCAAGATCACGCTCAACATGGGTGTGGGCGAGGCGATCGGCGACAAGAAGCTGCTCGACCTGGCAACGGCTGATCTGGTCAAGATTGCCGGTCAAAAGCCGGTGTCGACCAAGGCCCGCAAGGCAATCGCCGGCTTCAAGATCCGCGCCGGCTATCCGATCGGCTGCATGGTCACGCTGCGCGGCAACCGCATGTACGAATTCCTCGACCGGCTTGTCACGATCGCGTTGCCGCGTGTTCGCGATTTCCGCGGGATCTCCGGTCGCGCCTTTGACGGGCGTGGCAATTACAACCTCGGTGTGAAGGAGCAGATCATCTTCCCCGAGATCGAATACGACAAGGTCGACAAGGTGCGGGGTCTGAACATCAGCATCGCCACCACCGCCAAGTCCGACGATGAAGCAAAGGCGCTGCTGACCGCGTTCCGCTTCCCGTTCCGTAACTGAGGGTTGATAAGTGGCCAAGACCTCCCTGATTGAGCGCGAGAAGAAGCGCGAACTGCTGGTGAAGAAGTACGCACCGAAGCGCGCCGAACTGAACGCGATCATTAACGACCAGTCCAAGTCTGAGGAAGAGCGCTTCCAGGCGCGCCTCAAGCTGCAGCAGTTGCCCCGCAATTCGAGCCCGACCCGTCTTCGCAATCGCTGCGAACTGACCGGTCGACCCCGCGGTACCTACCGCAAATTTGGACTTGCGCGTAGCAAGCTGCGCGAGATTGCCATGCGCGGCGAAGTGCCGGGCATGACCAAGGCGAGCTGGTAAGGAGCGAACCAACATGAGCATGAGCGATCCGATCGCCGACATGTTCACGCGCATCCGCAACGCGCAGCGCGTCGACAAACAAACGGTGGCGATGCCGTCTTCGAAGATCAAGGTGGCGATTGCAGCCGTCCTGAAAGACGAGGGCTACATCGATGGTTTCCAGGTCAAGGGTGAAGAAGGCAAGCCGCAGCTTGAGGTTCAACTCAAGTACTACGCCGGCCGCCCCGTGATCGAACGGCTCGAGCGCGTGTCGCGCCCGGGTCTGCGTATCTACAAGGGCCGTGACAGTCTGCCCCAGGTCCTCAATGGCCTGGGCGTGGCAATCGTCACGACGTCCAAAGGCGTGATGACCGATCGCCGGGCCCGTCAGACGGGGCTGGGCGGCGAAGTCATCGGCTACGTGGCCTAAGGGAGGGCGTATGTCACGAGTTGCACGTATGCCGATCGCAGTGCCGTCGGGTGTCGATGTCCAGATCGCCAATGGCGTGATTACCGCAAAGGGCCCTCTGGGGACCCTGACTCAGGTGATCAACCCGCTGGTCGCGGTGAATCGCGACGGCGCAGAGCTGAAGATTTCTGCGGTCGGTGAAACAACCGCTGCAGCGGCCATGAGCGGCACGTTTCGTGCGCTGGTGGCCAACATGGTTCAGGGTGTGAGCAAGGGTTTTGAGCGCAAGCTGACGCTGGTCGGCGTGGGCTACCGTGCTCAGGCTCAGGGTGCAACGTTGAACCTTTCATTGGGTTTTTCGCACCCGGTAGCGCATCAGATGCCTGAGGGCGTCAAGTGCGAGACACCGACCCAGACCGAGATTCTCATCAAGGGTGCCGACAAGCAGAAAGTTGGCCAGATCGCTGCCGAAGTCCGGGCATACAAGCCGCCAGAACCCTACAAGGGTAAGGGCGTGCGGTATTCGGACGAGGTCGTGGTCATCAAGGAAACCAAAAAGAAGTAACCGAGCCGCAGGACGAACATGGACAAGAAGCAATCCCGTCTGCGCCGGTCACTGCAGACGCGACACAAAATCGCCGAATTGCGGGTCGACCGGCTTACGGTCTATCGCAGCAATTTGCATATTTACGCCAACATCGTCGCCGCGACCGGCGACAAGGTGCTGGTTTCGGCATCGACCCTCGAGACCGAGGTGCGGGCGCAGCTTGCAGGTCAGACCGGGCGAGGCGGCAATACCGCAGCGGCTGCGCTGGTGGGCAAGCGACTCGCCGAAAAGGCCTTGGCTGCCGGCATCCAGTCGGTCGCCTTCGATCGAGCCGGCTACCGCTATCACGGTCGGGTCAAAACCCTTGCAGATGCGGCACGTGAAGCCGGTCTCAAGTTCTGACACGGCACCTTAAGGAAGATCCAGGATGGCAAAGATCCAGGCAAGAGTCGGTGCCGAACAGCGCGACGACGGACTGAAAGAAAAAATGATCGCGGTCAATCGCGTGACCAAGGTCGTCAAGGGCGGTCGGATCCTCGGCTTCGCCGCTTTGACCGTGGTCGGCGACGGCGACGGCCGCATCGGCATGGGCAAGGGCAAGTCGCGCGAGGTGCCGGTGGCGGTGCAAAAGGCCATGGACGAGGCACGTCGCAAGATGGTTCGCGTGTCCCTGCGCAATGGCACGCTGCAGCACCCGGTCACCGGCCGTCATGGCGCGGCACGCGTCTTTATCGCTCCGGCGGCGGAAGGTACCGGCATCATCGCCGGCGGCCCGATGCGCGCGATCTTCGAGGTGATGGGCGTGAGTAACGTTGTCGCCAAGAGCCACGGTTCGAGCAACCCTTACAACATGGTTCGGGCCACGCTCGATGCCTTTACCCACATGAGCACGCCGGCCGAAATCGCGGCCAAGCGCGGCAAGACCGTCGAGGAGATCCTCGGCTGATTGCCGGGGCGAAGCTATGAGCAAGAAGACCCTGAAGGTCACCCTGTTCCGCAGTCCGATCGGTACCCGCGATTCCCATCGCCAGACCGTGCTCGGACTCGGCTTGAAGAAGATCAACCAGACCCGCGAACTCGAAGACACCCCGGCAGTGCGCGGCATGATCACCAAGGTGTCCTACCTGGTGAAGATCGAGGCCTGATATGCGATTGAATGACATCAAGCCTGCCGAAGGCAGCAAGCATCCGAGAAAGCGCGTTGGCCGCGGCATCGGTTCCGGTCTCGGCAAAACTGCCGGCCGCGGACACAAGGGCCAGAAGTCACGTTCGGGCGGATTTCACAAGGTTGGCTTCGAAGGCGGCCAGATGCCTTTGCAGCGTCGCCTTCCCAAGCGCGGTTTCAAATCGCTTGCAGCCGGAACCGTCGGTGAAGTGAGGTTGTCCGACCTGCAGAAGATGTCCGGCGAAGAGATCGACTTGCTGGCGCTGATCTCGGCTGGCGTGATTTCGCAGCTGTCGCTCAGAGCGCGGGTGATCCTGTCGGGCACGATCGAGCGCAAGGTCGTTCTGCGCGGTCTGGGCGTGACCAAGGGTGCAAAGGCGGCCATCGAGGCAGCCGGCGGCTCGGTCGCCTGATCAACCCGCTGAACAAGCAAACATAGACCTCAACAGGATCGGACCCCTTGGCCAAAAGCCCCACCGCACAGATCAAGCAGGCAGGCAAGTTCGGCGACTTGAAGCGCCGGCTCGTCTTCCTGCTGATGGCGCTTGTGGTCTATCGGGTTGGCGCACACATTCCGGTGCCCGGCATCGATCCGGAGCAACTCGCCCAGCTCTTCAAGAGCCAGTCAGGCGGCGTTCTGGGTCTGTTCAACCTGTTTTCAGGCGGTGCGCTGTCGCGCTTTACCGTGTTTGCGTTGGGGATCATGCCTTACATCTCGGCATCGATCATCATGCAGCTTCTGACAGTGGTCGTGCCTCAGCTCGAGTCCCTGAAAAAAGAAGGCGAGGCTGGGCGTCGCAAGATCACGCAGTACACCCGCTGGTTCACGCTTGCGCTGGCCGCTTTTCAGGCTTTCGGCATCAGCGTTGCGCTCGAAGCGCAACCGGGCCTGGTCATCGATCCGGGGTTGATGTTCCGATTCACCGCCGCGGTATCGCTGGTGACTGGCACGATGTTCCTGATGTGGCTCGGCGAGCAGATCACCGAGCGCGGATTGGGTAACGGCATTTCCATCATCATTTTTGCCGGCATCGCTGCCGGTCTGCCGGGCGCGATTGCCGGCCTGGGTGAACTGGTGCGCAACGGCTCGATGAGCCCAATCGTGGCGTTGCTGATTGCTGCAGTGGTTGTGCTGGTAACCGCTTTCGTCGTGTTTGTGGAGCGCGGGCAGCGTCGCATCACCATCAATTACGCCAAGCGCCAGGTCGGCAACAAGATTTACGGTGGTCAGAGTTCCTATCTGCCGCTCAAGCTCAACATGGCAGGCGTTATCCCGCCGATTTTCGCATCCTCGATCATTCTGTTTCCTGCGACCGCTGCGCAGTGGTTCACCTCCGGCGACGTCTCCAGTCCTTTGGTGCGATTCGTGAAGGACGTGGCGGCAACGCTTTCGCCTGGTCAGCCGGTCTATATCGCGCTCTATGCCATGGCGATCGTCTTTTTCTGCTTCTTTTACACCGCGCTGGTCTTCAACAGTCGCGAGACCGCTGACAACCTCAAGAAGAGTGGTGCTTTTGTCCCCGGTATCAGGCCGGGAGAGCAGACCGCCAAATATGTCGACAAGATCCTGATGCGACTGACGATGGCCGGCGCGATCTATATCACCCTGGTCTGTTTGCTCCCCGAATTTCTGGTGCTTCGCTGGAACGTACCCTTTTATTTCGGTGGGACCTCACTGCTGATCATCGTGGTGGTCACCATGGATTTCATGGCACAGGTTCAGGCCTACCTGATGTCCCATCAGTACGAAAGCCTGCTCAAGAAAACCAATTTCAAGGGCATGGGTTCGCCGCCAACGCGGTGACCACAGGAAGGACCGGATGGCGAAAGACGATGTGATCCAGATGCAGGGCGAGGTGGTCGAAAACCTGCCCAACGCGACTTTTCGCGTGAAGCTGGAAAACGGTCATATGGTGCTCGGACATATTTCCGGAAAGATGCGGATGCACTACATCCGGATCCTGCCGGGTGACAAGGTGACAGTAGAGCTCACGCCCTACGACCTGTCGCGAGCGCGGATTGTGTTCAGGGCAAAGTGAACGGCCTGCAAAGCAGGCCGAACGAAGACGATGGCACCTGACGGGTGCATAGAGGAATGACATGAAGGTACTAGCAAGCGTCAAGAAGATCTGCAGGAAGTGCAAGATCATCAAGCGTCACGGCGTGGTCAGAGTGATCTGCACCGAGCCGCGTCACAAGCAGCGTCAAGGCTAAGGGGTTTCGCATGGCACGTATTGCGGGCATCAACGTCCCTGATCGTCAACACACCGAGATCGGCCTGACGGCGATCTTTGGTATCGGCCGGCCGCGCGCTCGCGCGATCTGTGAGGCAGCGGGCATTCCCCTGACCAAGAAGGTCAAGGATCTGACCGACCCTGAACTCGAACGGCTGCGCGATCAGCTCAACCGCTTCACCCTAGAGGGTGATCTGCGTCGTGAAGTGACGATGTCGATCAAGCGACTGATGGATCTCGGCTGCTACCGTGGTGTGCGACATCGCCGCGGTCTGCCCTTGCGCGGTCAGCGCACTAAAACCAATGCCCGTACCCGCAAGGGTCCGCGCAAGGCCGGCATCGCGCTCAAGAAGTAAACCGACCAAACGGATCAAACAGACATGGCCACACAAAAGCAGGGCTCGCAGCAGGGCAACCGGGTCCGCAAGAAAATCAAGAAGAACGTTTCGGACGGCATTGCTCACGTCCACGCGTCCTTCAACAACACCATCATCACGATCACCGACCGCCAGGGTAATGCCCTGTCGTGGGCGACGTCTGGCGGCGCTGGCTTCAAAGGCTCACGCAAGTCGACGCCGTTTGCGGCGCAGGTCGCTGCCGAAACCGCCGGTCGTGCTGCCCAGGAGCAGGGAATCCGCAATCTCGATGTGCGCATCAAGGGCCCTGGTCCCGGACGCGAGTCATCGGTGCGTGCGCTCAATGCTCTTGGAATCAAGATCATGTCGATTGCCGATGTGACGCCGGTGCCGCACAACGGTTGCCGGCCGCCTAAAAAGCGTCGGATCTGACCCGCGCTTTTTTAACCAAGCCCACTGTTCACCCCATCGGCGACGATGCAAAGGGTGGACTAACCGCAGCTTAGTCTGCGTATTCGAAAAGAGATCATCACGTGGCACGCTATACAGGACCAAAAGCCAGGCTGTCCCGGCGCGAAGGAACAGACCTTTTTCTCAAGAGCGCGCGGCGCTCACTTGCAGACAAATGCAAGCTCGACAGCAAGCCCGGCCAACATGGCCGGACGTCGGGTTCGCGTACCTCCGACTACGGCCTTCAACTTCGCGAGAAGCAGAAGGTCAAGCGGATGTACGGCATCCTCGAACG
>CAMCXH010000157.1 GCA_945883285.1 Bordetella parapertussis
CTGGCGGCGCTTGTATTCGCTGATTCGCATCAGCCTGACCACTTTGAGGACCGCCTCACGAGGAAAACCGGCGGCGATGATCGCTTCGACCGACATGTCCTCTTCCATGTAGTGCTTCACGATCCCATCGAGCTGATCGTAAGGCGGCAATGAGTCCTGATCGGTCTGGTCGGGGCGAAGCTCGGCGCTCGGCGCACGCGTGATGATCCGCTCGGGAATCACCGGCGACACGCTGTTGCGATAGTCGCACAGCCGATAGACCAGGGTCTTGGCGATGTCCTTGATGACCGCAAAGCCGCCGGCCAGATCGCCGTAGAGTGTCGAGTAACCGACCGCCATCTCTGACTTGTTGCCGGTGGTCAGCACGATCGATCCGAACTTGTTCGAGAGCGCCATCAGCAGGGTGCCGCGGATACGGGCCTGCAGGTTCTCCTCGGTGGTGTCGGCTTCGCGGCCGGCGAACTCGCCTTCAAGCGTGCCGAGAAAGGCCTCGAAACATCGCTCGATCGGAATCTCGTCATAGCGGCAACCGACGCGGGCGGCCATGTCGCGGGCGTCGATCCAGGAAATATCGGCGGTATAGGGCGACGGCATCATCACCGCACGCACCTTGTCGGCACCGAGTGCATCGACCGCAATCGCGAGCGTCAGGGCCGAATCGACGCCTCCCGACAGGCCAATGATCGCGCCGGGAAAGCCGTTCTTGCCGAGATAGTCGCGTACCCCCAGCACCAGCGCCGAGTAGACCTGAGCCTCGAAAGCCGGCTGAGGCTCGATCGCGCCGGACAATCGCCCTGCGCCATCGACCTCGACCATCAGCAGATCGGGCTCGAAGGCTCGCGCCTGCGCGGCGAGCGCGCCATCTGCATTGAGCGCAAAGGACATGCCGTCGAAGACGAGTTCGTCCTGGCCGCCGACCAGGCTCGACAGCACGATCGACATGCCTTGCGCGCTGACCGTCTCGCGCACGATGTCCATGCGCTGATGCTGCTTGTCGAGGTGATAGGGCGAGGCATTGGGCGCCAGAAGCACCTGCGCGCCGGCCGCGCGCGCGGCAGCGGGCGCGGCCGAAAACCAGAAGTCCTCGCAGATCACCACGCCGAAGAGGACCCCGTCGACATCGAAGACCAAGGGTTGCGAGCCCGATTCGAAATATCGGCGTTCATCAAATACGCCGTAATTCGGCAGTTCGCGCTTGTGGTATTCGCCGATCACCCGACCGGCATGGATCACCGATGCCGCGTTATAGCGGCGGCCGTCATGCGCGACCGGATGGCCAACCACGAGGTGCAAGCCGGGCCACGCGAGAGACTGACTGACCAGCGCAGCCAACGCATCACGGGTCCTGTCATAGAATGAGCCCCGCAGCAGCAGGTCTTCAGGCGGATATCCGGTGAGCGATAACTCAGGGGTGACCAGTATCCTGGCACCCGCCAGGTGGGCCTGTTGCGCGGCATCGGCGATACGGCTGCAGTTGCCGTCGAAGTCACCGATGATCTGATTGAGTTGGGCACTTGCAACCCGGGTGGGCATGAGCGAATCCGAAAAAGCATCAGGATCCGGGGATTATTGCACGCGTGTCGTCACCGATCTGGCGCAGGTCGACGCCGGCCAGTGGGATCAACTGGCTGGTATCGGTCCGTTCACCCGGCACGCGTTTTTATCCGCCTTGCAAAACACCGGCTGCGTTGGCGGCGAATCGGGCTGGCATCAGCACCTGGTGTGCATCGATGACGCCGCAGGCCGCCTGGTCGCGGCCGCGCCGATGTACCTCAAGGACCACTCCTACGGCGAGTATGTGTTTGATTGGGCATGGGCCGAGGCCTATCACCGCAATCGGCTGCCTTATTACCCCAAGGCGCTGGTTGCCGTGCCCTTCACGCCGGTGCCGGGGCCACGGCTGCTGGCTCGCGACGATCAGACCCGGACCCTGCTGGTGCAAGCGCTGATCGCCGAGGCCGATCGGCTGGGCGTCTCGGGCCTGCATGTGCTGTTTCCCGAATCCGCCGATGCGAGCGCGCTTGAAGCCGCCGGAATGATGCGGCGTCAGGGCGTTCAATTTCACTGGATGAACGCCGGCTGGCCGGATTTCGAGGCGTTTCTGGCCGACCTGTCTCAGCCCAAGCGCAAGAAGATACGCGCCGAGCGGCGCAAGGTGGCCGAGGCCGGAGTCGTGGTCGAGATGCTCGAAGGCGAGGCGATCTCGGATGAAGACTGGGCTTTTTTCTCCCTTTGCTACCGGACCACCTATGCCCAGCACCACTCGACGCCCTATCTGAATCGGGCGTTCTTTCTGGAGCTGGCCCGCACCATGCCCGAGGCGCTGCTCATGGCGCGCGCCAGCAAGGACGGCCGACCGATCGCTGCTGCGCTGCTGATGCGCGATGCCGATGCCATCTATGGCCGCTACTGGGGTGCACTCGAGCATGTGCCCTGCCTGCATTTCGAAGCGAGCTACTACGCACCGCTCGAGTGGGCGATCGCCAACGGTATCAGACGATTCGAGGGTGGCGCGCAAGGCGAACACAAGATGGCTCGCGGCTTCCTGCCGGTACCGACGTGTTCCTATCATCGGCTGGCCCATCCGGCCTTCGCCGATGCCATCGAACGGTTCCTCGAACGCGAGACAGGCGGTGTCGACGCCTATCTCGACGAACTCAACGAACGCACGCCCCTCAGAAGTGGGGCTTTTCCTTCGCAGAGTTGAAACGCTCGATCGCTTCGTGCATCACCTTGGCCGCATCGTCGACGCTGCCCCATCCCCGGACCTTGACCCACTTTCCGGCCTCAAGGTCCTTGTAGTGCTCAAAGAAGTGCTGGATCTGCAGCAGGCGTTCGGGCTGCAGATCGGCATGGCTGCGCCAATGCTTGTAGAGCGGCAGAACCTTGTCGATCGGCACGGCCAGCACTTTGGGGTCGATGCCGCCGTCGTCTTCCATGTCGAGCAGCCCCACCGCACGGCAGCGCACCACCGCACCGATGCCGATCGGATAAGGCGTCACCACCAGGATGTCGATCGGATCACCGTCAGCGGCGATGGTGTGGGGCACGTAGCCGTAGTTACACGGGTAGTGCATGGCGGTCATCATGAAGCGATCGACGAAAAGCGCGCCGGTCTCCTTGTCGACCTCGTACTTGATCGGATCGGAATTCATCGGGATTTCGATGATGACGTTGAAGTCATTGGGGATGTCGCGACCGGAGTCGACGCGATCGAGATTCATAGTGATTAGCCTCAAAGCGGTGGGAGGAGTCCGCGGCGCGAAGTTTATCAGCGCACGGATGGCTGACACGCAAGCCGCGCGGCACCTTGGCTGATAATTGCGTCCGCAGATCGGATCGCCGGCGTTGCGGCCGACGTCGCGCCCGGATCAATCACGCATCACCATCACGCCTCAGGAGACCACTGCTTATGCTGCCATCGATGACGCACGCTGCCCATTTCATCGGCAATCAGTGGGTGAGCACGCTCTCGGGCGACGCGCTGCCGGTGTTCAATCCCTCGAACGGTGAGCGCTTTGCGCAGATTGCTCGGGGCAATCGCGCCGACATTGACGCCGCAGTCATCTGCGCACGACAGGCCTTCGCCGGCCCATGGGGTCACTTGAGCGCGCTCGAGCGCGGCCGGCTGCTGGCCCTCTGGTCGCAGGCGATCCTGATCCATCAGGAAGAGCTCGCGCGAATCGAATCGAATGACACCGGCAAGCCGCTCAAGCAGGCGCGCGCCGACGCGGTCGCACTGGCGCGCTGCTTCGAGTTTTATAGCGGCGCGGCCGACAAGCTGCACGGCCAGACGATTCCTTGTCAGGAGGGCTACACGGTTCTCACGCTGCGCGAGCCGCATGGTGTCACCGGCCACATCATTGCCTTCAGCGATCCGATGCAGATTTTCGGGCGATCGGTGGGTGCGGCGTTGGCGGTGGGCAATGCCTGCGTTGTCAAACCGGCCGAAGAGGGGTGCCTGTCCCTGCTCAGGGTCGCCGCCCTGGCCGCCGAAGTCGGCTTTCCTGCCGGGGCGCTGAACATCGTCACCGGCCTGGGCGCCGAAGCCGGACAGGCGCTTGCCGAGCATCCTGGCATCGACCATCTCTCGTTCACCGGCTCACCTGAAACCGGCAAGCGCGTGGCCATGGCGGGCGCGTCGCACCATTGCCCGGTCACGCTCGAGCCGGGCGGCAAGTCGCCGCAGCTGGTGTTTGCCGATGCCGACCTCGATGCCGCCCTGCCGATGCTGGTCGGCGCGATCATCCAGAACGCCGGCCAGACCTGCTCGGCAGGCAGCCGCCTGCTGATCGGGCGCGCGATCTACGAACCGCTTCTGGAGCGGCTCGCGCAGCAGTTCTCTCAATTGCGTTCAGGTCCTGCCGATCTTGATCTCGATCTCGGGCCACTGGCCAGCCGCAAACAGCAGCAGCGGGTGTGGGACTTTCTGTCGGATGCCCAGGCTGATGGGATCGCGATCATGGCTCAGGGCGAAGTCGTCGACGAGGCGCCGCCGAAGGGCTACTACCAGGCACCGGTGCTGTTTCGCGACGTACCGACCAACAACCGACTGTGGCAGGACGAGGTCTGCGGTCCGGTGCTGGCGGCAGCGCCCTTCGATGATGAGGATGAGGCAATCACACTGGCCAACAGCACGCCGAATGGCCTGGTCGCAGGCGTCTGGACACGCGACGGTGCCCGCCAGTTTCGGATGGCTCGTCGGCTCACGGCCGGACAGGTCTGCATCAACCATTACGGCGCCGGCGCCGGCGGCGTGGCGCTGCCCTTTGGCGATGTTCGGCACAGCGGGCATGGTCGAGAAACGGGATTCGACGCGCTCTATGGCTTTACCCGGCTCAAGACCGTGGCGCTGCGCCATGGCTGAGGTCGGCACCGGCAGAACGAGGTTCAACCATCAGACAGGAGGAACGACGACATGAGACTTGAGGGAAAGGTCGCGCTGGTGACCGGCGCAGGGTCGGGATTCGGCGAAGGCATCGCCACGCGGTTTGCCCTCGAGGGCGCGCGGGTACTGGTCAATGATGTGGTGCGGGATGCAGGCGAGCGGGTGGTGGCGGCGATTCGGGCGGCCGGCGGCGACGCCCGTTTCGCCTATGGTGATGTCTCGAGTGGCCCGGATGTGCAGGGACTGCTGCAGGCCGCCAACTCACACTTCGGCGGCCTGGACATCGTGGTCAACAACGCCGGCGTCTCGCACCGCAACCAGCCTTTGCTGGAGGTCAGCGAGGCCGATTTCGACCGGGTCTATGCGATCAACGTGAAGAGCCTTTTCTGGACGGCGCAGCACATCGTCCCCCACCTGCGCGAGCGCGGCGGCGGTGTCTTCATCAACATCGCCTCGACTGCCGGCGTGCGGCCGCGTCCGGGACTGGTCTGGTACAACGGCAGCAAGGGCGCGATGATCACGATCTCCAAAGCCATGGCGGTCGAGCTCGCCCCCGATCGTATCCGCGTCAATGTGATCAACCCGGTTGCCGGCGAGACGCCGCTGCTGGCGACCTTCATGGGCGAGGACACGCCACAGCGGCGCGCCCAGTTCATCGCCAGCATTCCACTCGGACGCTTCTCGCAGCCGCGCGACATCGCCAATGCGGCGCTCTATCTGGCTTCGGATGAGGCCGACTTCATCACGGGTGCCTGTCTGGAGGTCGATGGCGGCCGTTGCGTCTAGCCAGCCAATGCCGCGGGTTGCTCAAACCGCTCGATCAGGCGCGGCGGGGTCGGCGGCCATGCGGGCGGCGAGGCGAAACTGCGCAGCGGCCTCCTCGTTTCGCCCGAGCGACTCGAACAGATCGGCCAGTGCCAGATGGGCGCCGACCGAGGCCTGGCGCGCCAGGGCGAGCCTGAGATAGTCTTCGGCCTTGCCCCAGAGCTGGTCGTTGGCACAGACCCGCCCGAGGGTCAGCAGCAAGTCGGGGTCGTCGCCATAACGTCTTCGCCAGCCTTCGAGGCGATCGAGACGATCGCGAAGCGACACCCCGCTCACCCGGCCATAGGCCTTGACCAGCTCGGCACTGCAGGTGGCGTCGAGTCCCTGCTCGAGGATTCGCCGGGCATCCTCATCGGCGCCCGCCTCGATCAGGGCCGTGGCGGTGGCTGCGGCGATATCGGCATCGGCGCGCTCATCAGCTCGCAATGAACGCCAGTGCGTCCGAATGGCCACTGCGTCGCCAGCCTTGCGACGCATCAGCGCGGCGTGGGCCTTCAGGCGAAGGCTGCGTACGGCAGCCGGATGAAGGGCGTCGCGCTTTTCAACCAGCCGCAATGTCTGGATCACCTCATCCCAGCGCTCGGCTTGTTCATAGGCGCGCAGCGCGGTACGCATAGCGACGATATGTCGGGCACCGCCCGCCTGCAATCGCTCAAGAATGGCAATCGCGTCGGCCGAGCGGCGGTCGTCGACAGCGAGTTCGGCCTGCGTCATCTGCAGCGCACTGGCAGCCCCCTGATCAGTGCCGACCTCGCCGAGCCATTGATCTCGCCGCTCGCGCTCATTCATTCGATGGGCAGCTCGGGCGGCAATCAGTGCAGCAGGCGCTGCGGTGTCGCGACTTGCCTGCGCAATGCGGGCGAACCGTTCTGCGCGTCCCATTCGCCCATCGAAATATGCGAGCACGGTATCTCGCAGCGCGGCACCCGCCTGCTCCTGCTGTCGACGAGTCCGGTAGTCGCGAACCCGCTGCGGCAAACCCAGGGCACGGCCGGTCGCGACCAGAACCAGATGCAGCAGGATGAACGCGGCAGCCAAGGTGGCCAGGGCAAGATTGACCGAGATATCGATGCGATAAGGCGGCCACATGATGGCCACATTGCCCTGATTGAATCGCAGCAGCAGCGAAAGGCCGACCGCCGCGCCAAACGCCAACAGAAGCCAGACCAACCAGCGCATCGGGCTGCTACCTGTTTTCGCCTGCAGCGCGCGCTGCGCGCACGGCGGCGATGGTTTCGGCCAGCGAGGGCATCTCGAGCGTCAGCGGTGCCGCCTGCAATTGCTTGAGGGAATTGCTCGCCGCCACGACCGAGGGTTGCGAGCCATCGAACCAGCGATCGACAGACTGCAGCGACCGGGCGATATCGGCTCTGAAGAGTGACTGATTGCGAGCCAGCAGATTCAGCCGGGCATTGAGCAGCTGCAGTCGCAGATTTTCACGAGCAAAGAATCGCTGATCGGGCGACAGCAGCAGCGCATCGGGCTGGTCGACGCGCTGCACTCTGACGAGTTGGCGCATCTCGGCAATGAAGGCATCCCAGCCGAGTACGCCGGTTCGCATCACCCGCTGAGGCAGTCCGAGTAAACCGGACGACCCCGACGTCTCGGCCTCGGCCAAGGGCCTTGCAGGCGTGCTGCGGGTCGCGTCGGCCACCATCGGCAAACGATCGACAACCGACGCCAACGCATCCAGCCGACTGACCGCCGCAGCGAAATCAGCCAAAGGAATGGCTTTGAGACGCTCGATGTCGCGGGCAAGCACACGCCGCAGACCGATCATCGATGGCTGGTTGGACCTTGCCAGCACCTGCTCGGCATCCTGCAGGGCCAACAGTGCACTTTGCACATTTCCGCCAAGCTGCAGTTGCTGCGCGGCGATCATGATCGAGCTTTCGACATCGGCCAGCATCAGCTCGCCCCGGCTGCGTGCCATCTGGTCGTAGAGCTGCCGAAGCTGGGCCTGCTGCCCCAGAGACTCGGCGAGCTTGGCTTCGAGTAGCGCGGCTTTTGCCTGCTGATCGCGAAGGGTATCGCCAAGCAGGCGAGACTGCTGCTCGAGCTGCTGCTCGCGAATCTCGGCTTCCTGCAGGCGGCGGACCATGTCGCGCTCGACCCGCCCGATCCGCTCCTGGCCGAACCATGCCGCCGCTCCGAGTCCCAGCAATGCGGCGATACCGGCGACCGTGAGGAAGCCGGCCAGCCAGCCGGCGCCGGCAACCTCCTGCCTGGACGGCCGATCGCGGTCGGAGCGGCCACGACCAGCATCGCGACCTGCTGCGCCATTGAGGCCGTCGGACGTGCCCGGCGCTGCCTGCTCAAGGGAGGCAACC
>CAMCXH010000158.1 GCA_945883285.1 Bordetella parapertussis
TGCCACCGGGCGCGGGCCGGTCAAGGTCAGGGCACGGCATGTGGTCGAAGAGCTCGCTCGCGGTCAGTGGCAGTTGGTGGTCACTGAGCTCCCTCATGGTGTTTCCAGCGCCAAAGTGCTCGAGCAGATCGAGGAGCTGACCAACCCCAAGGTGCGTCTCGGCAAGAAAGCCCTGTCGCCCGAGCAGCTGCAGCTCAAGCAGACCGTGCTGGGTGTGCTCGAGACCGTGCGCGATGAGTCGGGTCGCGAAGCCGCGGTCCGGCTGGTTTTCGAGCCTCGCACGACGCGCATCACGCCGACGCAGCTGCTCAATGTGCTGCTGGCCCAGACCTCGCTCGAATCGAGCGTGCCGGTCAATCTGGTCATGATCGGGCGTGATGGCCGCCCGCAGCAGAAGTCGCTCGCGCAGATTCTGGTTGAATGGGTTGAATTCAGGATCCAGACCCTGACGCGCCGCGCGCAGCACAGGCTGGGCAAGGTCGACGAGCGCATCCATATTCTGGAAGGCCGACAGCTCGTCCTGCTCAATATCGACGAGGTGATCCGCATCATCCGCAATGCCGACGAGCCGAAGCCGGCGCTGATGTCGGCATTCGGTCTGAGTGAGCGGCAGGCCGACGATATTCTCGAAATCAGGCTGCGCCAGCTTGCCCGGCTCGAAGCGATCCGCATCGAGCAGGAGCTCACTGCCTTGCGCACCGAGCGCGATCAGTTGAGCGCCCTGCTTGCCAGTGAATCGGCGATGCGCCGTCAGTTGATCCGTGAAATCGAGGCCGATGCCAAGCTTTATGGCGATGCGCGGCGCACCCTGATCGAGGCCGCGCAGAAAACCGTCGCCGAGCTCAAGGTGGTCGATGAGCCGGTGACCGTGATCGTGTCGGAAAAGGGCTGGATCCGCGCGCGTCAGGGCCATGGCCATGATCCGGCGCTTTTCAGCTTCAAGGCGGGTGATGCCTTCGATGGCGCGCATGAGGTGATGACCACCGATTCGCTCTTCGTGATCGGCTCGAGCGGGCGCGCCTACAGCGTGCCGGTCTCGCAGCTGCCATCCGCGCGCGGCGATGGTGTGCCGCTCACGACGCTGGTCGAGCTTGAAAGCGGGACGCGCGTCGAGCAGGTGTTTGCAGCGCGCGCCGGTGCGTCGGTGCTGCTTGCCACGCGTGCAGGAGTCGGCTTCGTCTGTCAGGGCGCCGATCTGATCGGTCGCAACAAGGCGGGGCGACAGATGATGAGCCTTGATGAGGGTGATGTGCCGATCCGGCCCTGTGTGTTTGGTGCCGGGCCCGGCTCGGTGATGTCTTCAGTGGTGTGTCTGGGCGGTACGGCCGATCGGCCACGCTGGCTGGTCTTTGCGCTGGACGAGGCAAAGGTCCTCAAGAGCGGGGGACGCGGCACCCGACTGATCGATCTGGAGCAGGGCGAATCGCTGATGCAGGTGATTGTCGTGGGCGAGCAGGGGCTGGAGTTGTCGGGCGAGGGCCGTGGTGGCAAGCCGATGCGCCGCTCGGTCAGCCAGCGTGAACTCAACGAGTACCGCGCCCCGCGCGGTCGCAAGGGCAAGCCGATCGAGCCGCGCTGGAAAGCGTCGGTGATGACCCCGCCAGGGGGTGGCGCGGGTGGGGCCTCGGGTGGGACCTCGGGTGGGTCGGCGACCTGACATGAGCCGATCGGCCTGGCTTCCTTGCGATGCATCGCGGCATAAAAAAATTTTTTTTCGAAAATCGAGACGCCAACCATGAGCACTGACCACGCAACCCTGACCTCGGCCACGCCCGATATGATCTTCGAGACGATCGCCTGTTCCGACGGCTTGCACCGCATCGGTATCGCCCGTCTCAATCGTCCGGGGCAGCTCAATGCGCTCAATCTGGCGATGTGCCAGGCGATGCTCGATCAGTTCCGTGCCTGGGCCTCGGACGAATCAATCGTCTGCGTCATGCTCGCCGGCAACGGTCCGAAGGGCTTTTGTGCGGGGGGTGATGTGGCCGAGGTGATTCGTCAGGTGCGCGCCGGCGGTGCGCAGCGCTTTGTTTATGGCGATGCTTTCTTCGATGTCGAATATCAGCTCGATCTGCTCATGCACCAATACCCCAAGCCGCTGATCACCTGGGCGCACGGCGTGGATATGGGTGGCGGCGTCGGCCTGTCGGTCGCCGGCAGCGAGCGGATCGTGACCGAGGGCCTGAAGCTTGCGATGCCCGAGATTCATATCGGCCTTTTTCCGGATGTCGGTGGTGGCTGGTTTCTCAACCGGGTGCCGGGTGAGGCCGGGCTGCTCCTTGCGATGACCGGCATCATCATCAACGAGGCCGATGCACTCTATGCGCGGCTGGCCGACCATGCGATGGCCCATGCGCGGCAACCGGCTTTTGTCGAGCGCCTCGCGACACTCGACTGGCAGGGTTCGGCAGCCAGCAACAGGGTGCGGCTGCGCGAGTTCTGCATGAGCTTTGCTGCCGAAGCGCCGCTGAACCTGCCCCAAAGCGGCTTGCAGCATCATCATGCGGCGATCCGTGATCTGTGCATGCAGCCGAGCGCGCAAGCTGTGCTGGCGCGCTTGGGGGAGCTGGCTGCGGTTGAGCCATGGTTTGCGAAGGCTCATGAGAACCTTGCTGCCGGCTCGCCCACAGCCGCCTGCGTGACCTTCAGCTATATGCGCCGATCGCGTCTGCTCGGGCTCGGGCAGGTCCTGGCGCTCGACCTGATCGTGGCCGGCCAGTGCCAGCGGCACCCTGATTTTCCCGAGGGCGTGAGAGCGCTGCTGATCGACAAGTCGCGCGATGCGGCGTGGTCACCGGCGGCGTATGAGGCGGTGACCCCCACGCTGGTGGAGGCGTTTTTTACGCCGCTGTAGCGCTGTCCGGGAAGACTTGCCGCTGCGTACTGCCCGTCCGGGTTTTTGGCGGCCGACTCAGTCGACCCTGATGCGGCCTTGCATGGCGACGACGGTGGCGCCGCCGATCTCGATCGTCTCGCCGCGATAGGCGACTGTGATGCGGCCCTCGCGCCCGATTACCTCGCCCTGGGTCGCGGTGTAGTCCCGATGGTCGCCGCGGGCGCGCCGCTGCAGGGCCACGCAGGCATTGCCGCTGCCGCATACCGGGTCTTCGGGAACGCCCGCGGCCGGGGCGAACGAGCGCACTGCCACCTGCACCGCCTCGCCTCGCGCATTGCGGTAGCCGGTCGGATAGTTGGCGTAGACATTGACGCCGGTCGCCCCGAGGCGTCGCGACAAGTCGGTCAAGCGCGCGAAATCGGGCAACAGTGCATGCACCTGATCGGCATCGCGCAGCGCTGCGGTCAGCCAGATCGGGCCGACATCGATGGCCTCAAAGCCCGGTGCACCGGTACCGGCATCAGTACCGGCATCAGTTTTGAGTCCGAGCGCCTGTGCAATCGCCAGGGCATCGGTCGCTGAGAGGGCGGTGGTGCGCGCAGGCGGCACCTCGAAAAAGAGCTGATCGCCCTCGCGGCGCAGATTCACCAGTCCGGCTGCGCACTCCTGGGTGAGCGTAGCGGCGTCGTGCGATATGAGGCGACCGGACTGCAGCACCGCACGGGCGCTGCCCAGCGTGGGATGACCGGCGAAGGGCAACTCACGCTCGGGCGTGAAGATTCGCAGGCGGTAATCGGCGCGGGCATCGGTTGGCTCAAGTACGAAGGTGGTCTCCGACAGATTCGTCCAGCGTGCAATGCGCTGCATGGTCTGGCTGCTCAGCCCGTCAGCATCGAGCACCACAGCGACCGGGTTGCCGAAGAATGGGCGGTCGGTAAAGACATCGACCTGCACAAAGGAGAGGGTATTGCCCATGCAGCCAGCTTTTAGTGGTGGTCGTTCTCTGCAGACTACCCGATCGACGCGCTAAAATCGCCGGCTGTCCTTTTCCCTTTTTCAGAAAAAATGACTGCAACAAAAGAAACACGAGGCTTTCAGACCGAGGTCAAACAGCTCCTGCAGCTGATGATCCATTCGCTCTACAGCAACCGCGAGATCTTTCTGCGTGAGCTGGTCTCCAATGCATCGGATGCCTGCGACAAGCTGCGCTTCGAGGCGATTGATCATCCCGAGCTTTACGACGGCGACGGTGAGCTGATGATCAGCCTCGAATTCGACACCACTGCCCGCACGATCACGCTGACCGACAATGGCATCGGCCTGTCGCGCGAAGAGGCGATCGACAACCTTGGCACGATCGCCCGATCGGGCACGCGCGAGTTCTTTGCCAGTCTTTCCGGCGATCAGGCCCGTGATGCCAACCTGATCGGGCAGTTCGGGGTGGGCTTTTATTCGTCCTTCATCGTTGCCGACAAAGTCACCGTTGAATCGCGGCGCGCCGGGCTGCCGGCGGCCGAGGCGATCCGCTGGGAGTCCGACGGCAGCGGCGAGTTCAGCATCGAACCGATCGAGCGCGCCGAGCGGGGCACCCGCATCACCCTGCACCTGCGCGCCGCCTCGGCTGACGCCGATGAGGGCGGACCCGACTCGAGCGATCTGCTGTCGGGCTGGAAGCTGCGCTCGATCGTGCGCAAGTACTCCGACCATATTTCGCTGCCGATCCGCATGCGCAAGGACGATGCCCCTGACGGTGAATGGGAGATGGTCAATCAGGCGAGTGCGCTGTGGACCCGCTCCAGGTCCGAGGTCGACGAGGAGCAATATCGCGAGTTCTACAAGCACCTGACCAACGATAACGAGGCGCCGCTGGCCTGGACCCACAACCGGGTCGAAGGCCGCAGCGAATATACCCAGCTGCTCTATGTGCCGTCGCGCGCGCCCTTCGATCTCTGGGATCGTCAGCGCCGACGAGGCATCCGGCTCTATGTGCGCCGCGTTTTCATCATGGACGACGCAGAGCAGCTCATGCCGGTTTATCTGCGCTTCGTCAAGGGCGTGGTCGATTCGGCTGACCTGCCGCTCAATGTCTCGCGCGAAATCCTCCAGGAAAGCCGCGATGTCCGGGCGATCCGCGAGGGCTCGACCAAGCGGGTGCTCTCGATGCTCGACGATCTCGCCGAGAACAGGCCCGACGACTACAAGACCTTCTGGTCGCAGTTCGGGCAGGTGCTCAAGGAAGGCATGGGCGAGGACTTCGGCAATCAGGAGCGACTCGCCAGGCTGCTGCGTTTTGCCTCGACTTCGACCGCTGCGGGCGAGCAGACCGTGTCGCTGGCCGACTATGTGTCGCGCATGAAGGAAGGCCAGGACAAGGTCTACTACGTGACTGCCGAGTCCGAGACGGCTGCGCGAAGCAGCCCGCATCTGGAGGTGTTTCGTCGCAAGGAAGTCGAGGTGCTGCTGCTGACCGATCAGGTCGACGAGTGGATGCTCTCGTTTCTCAATGACTTCGAGGGCAAGGCGCTGGTCTCGGTGTCGCGTGGTGGGCTCGATCTGGGCGCCCTTCAGGATGCCGAGGAAAAGGCCAAGGTCGAAGAGACCGCCCGCGATTTCGCCGACCTGGTGGCGCAGATCAAGACCTCGCTCGGCGATCGGGTCAAGGATGTGCGGGTGACCGATCGACTGACCGATTCGCCGTCGTGTCTTGTCTCGGATGAAGGCGATATCAGCGGCACGCTTGAGCGCCTGCTCAAGCAGTCGGGGCAGAAAGCGCCCGAGCGCAAGCCGATTCTCGAGATCAATCCGGCGCATCCGCTGGTGGCGCGCCTGAAGACCGAGACGGCGGATGCCGACGGATGGGCCAATCTGCTCTTCGATCAGGCTCAGCTGGCCGAAGGCACGCAACTCGCCGATCCGGCGGCCTTCGTCAAGCGGCTCAACGACATGCTGCTGGCAATGGCCTCGCGGTGAGTGCTTCGTTGGCAGCCGGGACCAGATCGCAGAAGTCGCGGGCGGGCGCCAGGGCAAGCCTGAAGCCGGCCGATCCGCCGATCGATCTGTCCGAGCAGGACGGCGTGCGTCATCTGCACTTCGGCTCGGTCTGGATACAGGGCGCAATGCGGATCCGGCGCCCGTTCGAGATCGAGCTCGATTACGTGCGAAACATGATGGCCTGGCTGCTTTTCATGGCGCCGCCCCAGGACGTGCTGCAGCTCGGCCTGGGCGCGGGGGCACTCACCAAGTGGAGCTGGCGCTTCCTGCCGCCCACGCGGGTGACCGCGGTTGAATCGAGTGCCGGCGTGATCGCGGCCTGTCATCAGTGGTTTGCGCTGCCGCCGCCAGACGAGCGTCTGAGGCTGGTCTGTGCCGATGCCGGCGAGTTCGTGGCGCGGCCCTGTGAGCGGGGCCGCTATGGCGTGATTCAGGTCGATGTTTACGATCGGGATGCCCGGGGCCCGGTGCTCGACTCATTGGCCTTTTATCGGGACTGCAGGCGCTGTCTCGTGTCGCCCGGCATGCTGGTGCTCAACCTCTTCGGTGGTGACCAGCGCTCGTTTACCGAGAATCTCGAACGCGTCATTGAGGTTTTCGACTCGCAGGTGCTGGTTCTGCCGCCGGTCGCAGCCGGCAATCTGGTCGTGCTGGCGTTTTCGGGTCCGCCGCTGTCGGTCGATTCGCACGATCTGTTTGCGCGGGCGGACTACCTGAAAAAACAGTGGCGATTGCCTGGCCCTGACTGGGCCAAGGCTTTGCGGCACGCGATCCCGGGCGTTTAATCGGGTGAACAGCACACCGGTGCGCCCGGTGTCGCAGTGACCATCGTCACATAGGGACGTTGGCCCGTCCGGGTCGACCGTCCATCCGTGCTTGAGGGTAAGGCCTCGGGTCGAATGCTAGCGTGCCGGTCAATGAACGCCAGCCTGATCGATCTGTCCGCCGCCACGACCAACTTACCGGCTTCCGAAGCGCAGGCCCCTGCGCCGGTGGCGGCCCGGTTGCATCCGGCTGACACGGCTCAGAGCGCAGCACCTGCCCTGGAAAACGCTGTATCCACCCGGTCGGTCTTCGCAACCGAGGCGCGCCCCTTCGGCCTTCGAGGCCGCAGGCTGGGAGTGCAGGAGGTCCTGGCTGCGCTGGTCGAAGACGGGCTGGTCGACCCCGAACAGGCACGGGTTGCCGGTGATTATTCGCGGCTGTCGCAGGCTCGCCGGCATGCGCTGGTGGCGATCGCCGAACGCAAGCTTCAATGCCTCAAGCCGCCGCATCAGGTGCTTGACCTTGAGGTCCTGAGTGGCTGGATGGCTGGTCGATTCGGCCTCGAACTTGCGCATATCGACCCACTGAAAGTCGATCTGTCGCGAATCGCCGATGTGATGTCGAGCACCTACGCCAGCCGCTTCGATATCCTGCCCTTGGGTGTCCGTGGTAACGAGATCGTGGTCGCCACCTGCGAGCCGATGGTCGACGAATGGGTCGACGAGCTCTCCCAGTTGCTGCGAAAGCGGATCCACCGTGTGGCGGCCAACCCTGTCGACATCTCGCGCTATGTGGTCGAGTTCTACAGCCTGGCGCGATCGGTGCGCGGCGCGCACAAGACCGGCTCGGCCAATGCCCATACCAATGGCTTCGAGCAGCTGGTCGAGCTCGGTCGCAGCGGCCGCAACTTCGATGCCAATGATCAGCATGTCATCACCATTGTCGACTGGCTCTGGCAGTACGCCTTCGAGCAGCGTGCCAGTGACATCCACCTTGAGCCGCGTCGCGAGCTCGGCGTGGTGCGATTTCGGATCGATGGTGTGCTGCACAGCGTCTATCAGGTGCCCCCCGCAGTGATGTCGGCGATGACCAGCCGCATCAAGCTGCTCGGGCGCATGGACGTGGTCGAAAAACGACGTCCGCAGGACGGTCGTATCAAGACCCGCACCGCCGATGGCCGCGAGGTTGAGTTGCGTCTGTCTACGCTGCCGACTGCCTTCGGCGAGAAGCTGGTCATGCGGATCTTCGATCCTGAGGTCCTGCAGCGCGGATTCGGCGATCTGGGCTTCTCGGATGATGATCTGGCCCGATGGAACGAGATGACCCGTGCGCCCAACGGCATCGTGCTTGTCACGGGGCCGACTGGCTCGGG
>CAMCXH010000159.1 GCA_945883285.1 Bordetella parapertussis
GGCACTCGGCGTGTGCCTCGGGTTGGCGGGGCTCGCCAAATACACCGCAGTGCTGCTTGCCCTGGGCTGCGCGCTGGCGCTGGTGCGTGCACATGGTTGGCGTGTGCTGCTGCGCCCGGCCTTATGGGGCGCAGTGCTCGTGGCTTTGCTGGCGGTCGTGCCGGTACTCGGCTGGAATGCGGCACACGACTGGATCTCGTTTCGCTACCAGCTCGGGCATGCCGCCGGATCGAGCCAATGGCGCGGCTATCGGGTCGCGGTTTATCTGGTGGTTCAGGTGCTCGGTTTTGGTGTGCTGATTGTGGCCGGGGTGCTGGCGGCGCGTCGGGATCCGGCCTCGACCCTGCGCCAGCCCTCGACGCGCATCTCGCCGCTCGCATTCGTTGCCTGCTTCGGCCTGCCGCCGCTGCTGCTCTACACCGCGCTGTCGGGACGCGGATCGACCCTGCCGCACTGGTCGACACCGGCCTGGATTGCACTGATCCCGGTAGCGGCAGCCGGCGTGCTCAGACTCTGGCAAAGCCGTCGCTTGCTGGTCAAGTCGCTGGTCGGTCTGCAGGGCGTGATCTGTGTGGCGATGATCGTGCTGCTGCTGGCGGGCGGCGTCGGGCGCGAAGTCGAGCCGCAGGCAAGCAGCCTGCCGGGTCAGATGCGCGATCGTGCGCCGGTCAATCCGATCGCCGACCTCTACGGCTGGGAGGCGGCGGCGCAGCGTGCGATGGCGCTTGCGCAGGCCAATCGCATTGACACACTTGCGGTGATGAACTGGTCGCTGGCAAGCCGGATCGCCTGGTATGCCCGACCGTCGCCGGTCAAGGTCATCAATCGCCATCGAGATCAGTTCGATCTCTGGTTCGGCACGATGACGCCGGGCGAGGCGGTGCTGCTGATCGACTGGTCGCCGATGACCTTCGCACCGCCGGTGGGTCCCGCCCGGTTCGAGCGATGCGACTTGCTCGAGCAGATGCCGGCGCGGCATCTCGGCCGCCAGGTCGCGCACTTCAACTTTCTGCATTGTCGCAATTGGCAGGGGGCGGCTGAGCCGCTGCCGGGGCGCTGAGGCCATCACGGCATGACTCTCCCAAGCACTCAGGCGGCCGACGCAGTGATCGCGGCCGATTCGATCCAGTCGCCTGTACAGCGATGGAGCGGCGCGCACTGGCTGGCCTGGCTGGGCTGGCCGATGCTGATTGCGCTGCTGATCTGGGCGATTTCGCCGGCTCAGCAAGTGGCGCTCTTTTTCGCGATCAACCTTCAGGCGCGGGTCTTGCCCGACTGGTTCTGGTCGATGCTGACGCTGTTTGGCGATACCGCGGTGCTGCTGGTCGGATTGTCGCCGCTGCTGCTGTGGCGCCGCCAGGCGCTGGTGGCCGCGATTGCAGCGATTCCGGCGGGAGGCCTGATGTCGGTCACCGCCAAACGACTGGCCGATGCGCCAAGGCCGGCCGCGGTGCTCGACCTTGCGCAATTCCATCTGATCGGACCGACGCTCAACCTGCACAGCTTTCCGTCGGGTCACACCATCACGGCGTTTGCGGCGGCCAGTGCGGTGCTGGCGGTGATCCTGCCCGGCAAAAAACCGATCCGTATGGCACTGCTTGCCGCAATGATCATTGTTCTGGCCGCGGCAGTCGGGCTGTCGCGGGTCGCGGTTGGCGCGCATTGGCCGGCCGATGTCCTGGCGGGTGCGCTGTTCGGCTGGCTGGCCGGTCTCAGCGGCGCGTGGTTTACCCGCCGATTCCCGGTGCTCTGGCGCTCGCAGCGTCTGGCAGCGGGCCTGGCCGCGCTTCTCTTTGCGATCGGGGTCTGGGTGCTGCTCAGGCGGGTCGAGTATCCGCTGGGTGTGGCGGCGGTCTGGCTGGTGTCGTCGAGTTGCGCCATCACGATGATCGCGCTGGCACGGCGCCGGATCTCCGACTCGTCAGCCTGAGCTCAGCCGCACCGCCTCAGTCGATGTCACATCACTTGGCACCCACCAGCTTGCCGAGCGCCGGCCAGACATTCTCGAGCATCATCGGCTGTGCCTGTTCGGTCGGATGAATGCGGTCGGCCTGAAAAAGCTCGACCCGATCGCCGATACCGGCAAGCAAGAAAGGTACGAGCGCCACCTTTTCGGCATCGGCCACCCGCTTGAAGCTCGATGCGAACTGCTCGCCATAGGCTCGCCCGTAGTTGGGCGGCATCATCATGCCCAGCAGCAGCGTCTGAGCGCCGCTCTTTTTTGCAGCCCTGACCATGGTGCGCAGATTGTCTTCGGTGCTGGCCAGCGGCAGGCCGCGCAGTGCGTCATTGCCACCCAGCTCGATCACGACCACCGCCGGCTGATGCCGCTCAAGCAGTTGCGCCAGCCGCGTCTGACCGCCTGCAGTGGTCTCGCCGCTGATGCTGGCGTTGATCACTTCATAGGGCAGGCGCCGTTCGGTCAGCCGCTTGCCGAGCAGTGCCACCCATCCCGATCCCTTGCTCAGACCGTACTCGGCCGACAGACTGTCGCCCAGCACCAGCAGTTTTCGTGGGCTCGGGTCGGCAAGGGCAGGGCGGGGCCGACCCATCGTCGTAGCGCCGCCGATCGCCGCTGCCATCAGGCCGAGCAGTCGGCGGCGAGTCGGATCGCCCGATGACCGGGGACCGGAAGGATTGAAACGAGAGCGGGCTACACTTCGCGCCATGACTGCAATCACCGTACAAAACCTCAGCAAGAAAGTGCCGGACGCCGGCGGATGGTTGACGATACTCGACGATGTGAGTTTCAGCGTCGAGTCGGGCGATACCGTTGCCATTGTCGGCGCGTCCGGCTCGGGCAAGTCGACCCTGCTCGGACTGCTCGCCGGTCTCGATCTGCCTTCCTCGGGCAAGGTCATCGCCTCTGATCAGGATCTCTTCGCGCTCGACGAAGATGCCCGCGCCGCATGGCGTGCCGAGCATGTCGGTTTCGTTTTTCAGGCTTTCCAGTTGCTGCCGCAGATGACCGCGCTCGAAAACGTGATGCTGCCACTCGAGCTTGCCGCCGCCTCGGATGCCGCAGCCCGGAGTCGGCATCTGCTCGAGCGCGTCGGGCTGGCGGACCGGGTGGGGCACTATCCGCGCACCCTGTCGGGGGGCGAGCAGCAGCGGGTTGCGCTGGCACGCGCTTTCGTGTCGAAACCGGCGCTGCTCTTTGCCGATGAACCCACCGGCAGCCTTGACCATGCCACCGGCGAGCGCATCATCGATCTGCTCTTTGAACTCAATCGCGAATCGGGCGCGACCCTGATTCTGGTCACCCACGACCCGGCATTGGCCGCGCGTTGCGGCCGCACGCTCAAGCTCAGAAGCGGCCAGCTGCAAGCCGATTGACACTGATCCGGATGGCCTGCGCAAGCTGTGTTGCCGGCAGCCCGATCGACGCCGACCATTCAGGCTGAGCGGCCAGCGAGTCCCCGGCCTGGCCATGCAGCCAGACGGCCAGGCGGGTGAGTTCGGCGGCCAGGTCGGCGGCCTTGTCAGCGTCCGCATTGGTATCGCCCGCCGCGCCCTTCGGGCCTTGTGACAGTCCCGACGCCAGCAGTCCGGCGATCGCGCCGGCGAGTACATCGCCGGTGCCGGCCACCGACAGGATCGGCCCGCCGCTGAGGTTGATCGTCCAATGGCCATCCGCGCTGGCAACGATGCTGCCGGCCCCTTTGAGTACGACGATGCAGCCGGTCAGCGCGGCGAGTCTCAGCGCCGCACTGCGCCGATCCTGCTGGATCTCAGCGGTCGAGATACCGAGCAGTCGTGCCGCTTCCAGCGGATGGGGGGTGAGCACGCTGATGAGGCCGCCTGCTGCGCGCGCCTGCAACAGGCCCAGCATTGCCGGATCGGCTGCCACGATGTTCAACCCGTCGGCGTCCAGGACCAGTGCGGCGCGGTGGGCCAGGGCATGCGAGAGCTTGCGCCGCGCCTGCGAATCAGTGCCCAGCCCGCAGCCGGCAACGATGACGGTGGCCGCGCCCAGTGCCTGCTGCGCCGGCGCGTCATCAATCTGCAGGGCGCGGGTCATCAGTTCGGGATGGCCCGCACGGTCGGCCAGACCGTCCTCGGAGCCGAGATAGATTCGCCCGGCACCCGTTGCCTGGGCCCCCAGCGCCGCGAGCAAAGCCGCGCCCGCCATCTGCGCCTGGCCGACCATCACCAGGACGTCACCAAACCGGCCCTTGTGGGCGTCCTGGCGACGACGCGGAGCGACTGCGCTCACCGCGTCGCGATCGATCAGGTGTCCTCGCTCGACGCCCTGCGATTCGGCATGCTGCTGCGCCGCCAGCTCGAGGTCGGCTACCAGCACCTTGCCTGTGAGCAGGCAGCCTTGCCCGGTGTGCAGACCGGGCTTGTCCGCGATCAGGGTCACCGTGAGATCGGCCCGCACCGCTACCGACCCCGGTGGTCCGGCAATGCTGCCCCGATCGGCATCCAGACCACTGGGCACGTCCACCGCTACGACGCTCACCGGTGCACCCGCGAGTTGCTGCGCGATCAGACTGGCGGGAGGCGGCAGCCCCCGCGACAGTCCGATGCCGAACAGACCGTCGATCACCAGCGGGCGTTCGAGCAGCAAGGCGGGCAGGGCGTTGGGCGATGACATCGACCGGCCGCGGTCGCGCCACTGTCGCCAGATGCGGCGGGCATCATCGGCAGTCGGCTCATCCGCCAGCAAGGTGATCGCATCGACCCGCCAGCCGCGATCGGCCAGCAGCAGCGCTGCCAGCAGGGCATCGCCGCCGTTGTTGCCGGGGCCGCACAGCGCCAGCACCGGCGTGCCAGCAGGCAGGCGGCGCAAAAGCACCGAGCAGGCATCGGCTATCGCCAAGCCCGCGCGAGCCATCAGCGTGCCTTCGGGGAGTGCGGCCAGATACAGCGCCTCGACCCGACGGATCGCGGTGCTCAGCAGCAGGACAGGGCCGCCATGGTCGCCAGTCGTGGCGGATGCATGGTCGCTCATGCAGTTTCCTCGTTGGTCACCTCAGTATCCGGACTCGGTGGACACAGGCACGATGGCAGCGCGCTCAGCGCCTCGCAGCCGGTAATACGCCATTGTCGTTCGCCCTCAGACAAGCCGCTCGATTGTCAGCCCGTCGAGGTCAATCTCGGGGCGCAGGCCTGCAAGCAGGTCGGCGACCACCTTGCCCGCGCCGCAGGCCATCGCCCAGCCGGTCGAGCCGTGCCCCATGTTGATGAACAATCCGTTGATCGGCGTGGCGCCCAGCAGCGCCGGCCCATCAGGCGTCATGGGTCGCGCGCCGACCCAGCAGCTCGCACTCGCCCAGTCGGCGGCATTCGGAAACCAGTCGCGACCCACCTTGACCAGCGTGCGCAGCGCGGCAGCGCGCGGCACCAGGGTCGGGCTGCCGATCTCGGCCGTCCCGGCCAGCCTGAGTCGCCCGTGCAAAGGGGTGATGGCCACTTTGTAGGCCTCGTCGATCATTGCCTGGCACGGACCAAGCGCTGCCTCGGACAAGTTCAGCGTCGTCGAATAGCCCTTGACCGGCCAGATTGGCAGGCGAATGCCATGCTCGGCCAGCAGGGGCAGGCTGTCCACCGCACCAGCCACGACGACCGCATCAAAGCGCTGCGTCAGTCGCTGCATCAGGCCTTGCGGCTGATTCGCCCAAAGAGGCGGCGCGGTCTCGGTAGCTTGTGAATCGCGTGCTGAAGCGCCCACTGAATCGCTTGGTCTATCGCTTGCTGACAGATCGATTTCCAGCGCAGTCACCCTGCCGGCTTCGACTCGAACCCTCCTGACGGTATGCCCGAACGCAAAGCGCACACCCGCCTCCATGGCAGCATCGGCCAGGCCCTGCGCAAACGCCGGGCAACTCGCGGACTCGTCCTGCGGCAGATGCAGGGCGCCCGCCAGCGGCGTGTGGGCCGACAAGGCCGGCTCCATCTGTCGGCAGGCGGCGGCATCAAGCCATTGATGCGGCACGCCGGCCTCCTCGAGCATCGCGATGGCGGGTGCGGCCATCGCCAGATCGCGCTGGCTGCGCATCAGCTGCAGATAGCCCGGGCGCACGCCGTCATCAATGCCAAGACTCGCCCGAAGCAAATGCAACTGATCGCGGCTGTAAAAGGCGAGTCGCTGCATGCGCGACTTGTTGATCCGGTAGCGTTCGAGGGTGCACTGCCCGAGCCAGGCAGCCAGCCAGCGGGCGAGTGCCGCGCTGGCCACCGGGCGAAAGAGCACAGGCGCTTCGGCCGCAAACAGATAGGAGAGCACTTTTTGCGGCATGCCGGGCGCCGCCCAGGGGGTGACATAGGCAGGCGCCACCACGCCGGCATTGCCCCAGCTGGCCTCGCGCGCCACCGCATCGCGGCGCTCGAAGACCGTGACCTCGAATCCGTGCTGATTCAGATACCAGGCGGTGCAGGTGCCAACGATGCCGGCGCCGATCACCGCGACATGCCGTGTCATCGGCTCAGGTTTCCTTGCCCATCAGCCGATCGGGCAGCCAGGTGACAAGCTCAGGGAAGGCGGTGATCAGACCGATGCAGACCAGCAGCATCACGAAAAACGGGATCGCGGCCCGGGCAATCGTGTTGCTGTCCTTGCCTGTCATGTTCTGCAGGACAAAAAGGTTGAACCCCACCGGCGGCGTGACTTCGGCAATCTCGACCAGCAGCACGATGAAGATACCGAACCACACCAGATCGAAGCCCGCCTTCTGGATCATCGGCAGCACCACCGCCGAGGTCAGCACGATCATCGAGATGCCATCAAGAGCCGTGCCCAGGACCAGATAGATCAGCGACAGCATGCCGATCAGTGCAAAAGGCGACAGGCCGAGCGAGGCCACCCATTCGGCCAGCAGGCGCGGCACGCCGGTAAAGGCCATGGTCTTGGTGAGAAAGGCCGCGCCTGCCAGGATGAACATGATCATGCACGACACTCGCGTGGCACTCATCAGGCTCGACCTGAAGTTCTCCCAGGTCAGCGACCGGCTGCTTGCAGCAATCGCGAGCGACCCCAGCACGCCAAAGGCCGCGCACTCGGTGGCGGTGGCCCAACCGGCCACCAGCACCCAGACGATAAAGATGATCAGCAGGGTGCACGGAATCAGGTTGCCCGAGCGGCGCAGTTTTTCTCTCAGCCCGGGAACCGGATCGGCAGGCGGCACCCGGTCGGGGTGCCTGATCGACCACCAGGCGATGTATCCCGAAAAAAGCGCCATCAGGATGGCGCCCGGAATGAACCCGGCAAGAAAGATACGGATGATTGAGGCGTCGGCCGCGACCGCATAGACCACCATGGTGATTGATGGTGGGATCAGGATGCCGAGCGTGCCGGCGGTGGCCAGTGCGCCCAACGCCAGCTGCTCGTCATAGCCGCGGCGCTTCAGTTCGGGCAGCGCCACTTTGGCGATCGTGGCGCAAGTGGCGGCGGATGAACCCGACACTGATCCGAAAATGCCGCAGCCCAGAATCGTAGTGTGCATCAGCCGGCCCGGCACCTTGCCCAGCCAGGGCGCCAGCCCCTCGAACATCTGCTCCGAGAGCTTGGTGCGAAACAGGATCTCGCCCATCCAGATAAAGAGCGGCAGCGCAGCCAGCTCCCAGGAAGCGGATGAGCCCCACATCGCCACGAACAGGTTCTCGCCCCAGCGGGCCGCCTGCATATCGGTAAACAGCGCCATGCCGACCCAGCCGATGATCGCCAGAGTCATCGCGATCCAGACCCCGCCGGCCAGCAGAAACAGCATCACGATCAGCAAAAAGAGTCCGACGCCGGCGACGCCGAGGGTCTCCATCTAGACGTCCTCGCTGAAATCGCCGCGCGCGTGGCGCGCTTCGACCGCGGTGACATAGGTCGGGCGCGCACCGGCAAAGACGATCAGCCACTCATCGATCATCGCTATGAAGAGCAGCGCAGCACCCAGCAGGAAGCTCAACTGCGGAATCCACAGCGGCACCACCAGCAGACCGTTCGACAT
>CAMCXH010000160.1 GCA_945883285.1 Bordetella parapertussis
CACCCGCCGCATCGTCCTGACCGGACCCGAAGGCCGCTCGATGTCGGTGGTTGCCGGCGCCGACGTGCGCAACTTCGATCAGATCATGGTCGGCGACACCGTCGTGCTCAAGCACGTCCAGGCGCTGGCGGTTGACCTGATCAAGAGCCCGGGCAGCGACGGCATCCGCGAAATGGTTCAGCGCGAAGGCGTGATGGTGTCCCCGCAGGGCGGCATGCCTGGCGCGATGGCCGGCCGTGAGACAGTCATCATTGCCAACGTCTGGTCAGTCGACAAGAAGCGCCAGATGGTGACCCTGCGTGGCGCGCGCGACGGCCTGAAGGAATTCAAGGTCAAGGATCCGGCCAAGATGGCCGCGGTTCAAGTCGGCGATCAGGTCGAACTGAAGTACGTCGAGGCAGTGGCGGTTGCGGTCACCCGCGTCGCCAAGTAATCCTCAGTCAGACCTCAAGGGATCCCGATCGGCACCTGCCGATCCAAGCCTTGAGCGACCGCCGGCTTTCCTCACGAAAGTCGGCGGTTTGCTTTTTCCGGATCCGCTGCGATTCGGGCCGCATCCTCTGCGGCGATACAATCGACCTTTAACCGGTGTGCGGACAGTATCTCAATGAGTCTTCAATGCGGCATCGTCGGACTGCCTAATGTCGGCAAGTCCACCCTCTTCAACGCCCTGACCAAGGCCGGGATTGCGGCCGAGAACTATCCTTTCTGCACGATCGAGCCCAATGTTGGCATCGTCGAGGTGCCCGACCCGCGCCTGGCGCTGCTGGCGGCCATCGCCAAGCCCGAGCGGGTCCTGCCTGCGGCAGTCGAATTCGTCGACATCGCCGGCCTGGTGGCCGGTGCCTCCAAAGGCGAGGGGCTGGGCAACCAGTTCCTGGCCAATATCCGCGAGACCGACGCGATCGTGCATGTGGTGCGCTGCTTCGTCGACGAGAACGTGGTGCATGTCTCGGGCAAGGTCGACCCGCTGTCCGATATCGAAGTGATCAATACCGAACTGGCGCTCGCCGATATGGCCAGCGTCGAGAAGGCACACTCGAAATACACCAAGCAGGCGCGCTCGGGCGGCGACAAGGAAGCCGCGCGCATGCTGCCCCTGCTCGAGAAGTGCCTGGCAGTCCTCAACGAAGCCCGGCCGGTGCGCTCGATCGATTTCGATGCCGACGATCGGGCGCTGATCAAGCCGCTGTGCCTGATCACCGCCAAGCCGACCATGTATGTCGCCAACGTGCGCGAAGACGGCTTCGAAAACAACCCGCACCTCGATGCGGTGCGCAACATGGCGCTGGCCGAAAAATCAGTGGTCGTGCCGGTGTGCGCGGCCATCGAGGCCGAGATGGGCGACATGGAAGACGAGGACAAGGCGGTCTTTCTGGCCGACATGGGCATGACCGAACCGGGCCTCAATCGCGTGATTCGCGCGGCCTACACCCTGCTCGGTCTGCAGACCTACTTCACCTGCGGTCCCAAGGAAGTCCGCGCCTGGACGGTTCGCGTCGGCGCCACCGCGCCGCAGGCGGCTGCAGTCATCCACACCGACTTCGAGAAGGGCTTCATCCGCGCCGAGACCATCGCCTACAACGACTTCATCGCCTGCAAGGGCGAGGCGGGTGCGAAAGAGAAAGGCAAGATGCGGCTTGAAGGCAAGGACTATGTGGTGCACGACGGGGACGTGCTGCACTTCCGGTTCAACGTCTGACCAGACGCGAGGGGGCGGCCGGCAGCAGTATGCCCGGACCTGTCGATCGTGAACGACGGCTCGTGGCCGCACTTCGCTTGAGGGAGGACGCCCCGGTGAACTGCTTAGTCCACGCCGAAAGGACTTTCACGGGCGAGCAGTCCCCGTCTCCCTGCAACACGTCAGGCTGCACATGCGACGCATGTTTCTTTCCACGCTCGTTCTAGTTCCCTTGCTACTTGTCGCATTTGCCGCAGGTGCAATTACCTCGATTTGGTCGCAATGGGGCTTTCCTATTGCGACAGTGCACGTAAAAAATGAATCTGCACGCATGTTTGATACCGTAAAGGTCACGTACACCACCTGCGGCATCACACGAACCTTGATCTACAGCCACACCGCTCAGTTGCCGTCGGAACCTGCCCCAAAGCTGGTTTCAATGCAGCTTGTTCTTTGCGGCGAAGCCAGCCACACGACCGAAACGCTGTTCAGCGATGGTCACATTCTCAAGACCGAGGGTTCTTACATTCAGGGCGGCTACGTCATCACTGAGCGGATCACTGATGCGGGAATCAGCTCTGAATACACTCGTACGCTGCCTTAACCACCGAAGTGCGGCCTGACCCATCGTTCAACCGGAGCCGCAACGTCAGGTCGCAGAAAGAGCAATAGCGCGCTTCGGAAACGCTCGTAGAAGCTTCTTGTTCCTGGTGACCATTATCGTGTCGAGCCTCATCGCAAGGGCAATGAACTCGCAGTCGTATGCAGCGCAGTCACTGTCGCGCACCAGTTCAAGCACAGCAAGCGATTCAACCTCAAACTCCGCACCCTCGAGCAAGCTCTCCGCTTCTCGTTGGAGGCTGTACGCCTGTTCAACCGTGATGGCTTTGCGCCGCATGTATCCCGCCAGAATGTTGCGAAACTCACTGCGCCAGAGAATCGGCGCGGCCCAGTCCGAATCCTGCTCAAGCAGCGCTTCAGCGGCGGCTGTGTATTCACCAGGCAAATACAAATACGCCAACACGTTCGAATCGACCACGATCATGGGCGGTCATCGCGCTTCGCGGCATCAATGTCACGCGCGCGGAACTTGCCGTTGGGTAAAGTTGCGCGTAATTCCCGAGCACGGGCAATCCGTTCGCCGGGCATCATCTTTGTCGGCAACAATACCGACTCAAGGCACACGATGGCCTCGCTGTTCAGGCTCCGGCGGTGCATTTGTGCAGCAAGCTTCAGTCGGTCATACACGGCGTCAGGAATATTCTTCAGTGTCAAAGTTGTGGGCACGGCATTCTCCATCCACAGCGGAACCATTATGGTTTCACTGTGGTTCCATTATGGTTACACTCAGCTGCGTCGGTCAAGGTGCTGCGGGCTAACCCGGAGTCCCAGCCGCCACGAGTTCGTCCCCCGTCGTCAATCAGAAAAAGGAGCGCTCCGATGGCCAAGATACTGGTACATGTCACGCACGGTCCCGAGAACCCGACTCGCGCCGCTCTGGCCTTCCTCGTCGCCAAGGCCGCGGTCGATGAAGGTCACTCCGTTTCACTGTTCCTTGCAGGCGACGCGGCTCAACTGATACGAGAGTCGGTGCTCGACTCACTGACTGGCCTGGGCACCGGTCGTCTGCGTGAGCACTTCGATGCCTTGGTTGCTGGAAGCGCTCGCTTCTACGTGTCGGGCATGTCCGCCAAGAGCCGTGGCGTATCCGAGGCAGACCTTGCAGGCAAACCAGCTGAGTTCGCCATGCCCAACATCCTCATCAGGCTCTCGCTCGAGCACGACCGTATGTTCAATTACTAGAGGGTCGGCTTTGCTCTGAAATTTGCGCGCGCGGGCGCCTAACCCTCGTTCAAGCGGAGCGCTAACGGCGTGCCGCCAGGCGCGCTGAGCTCGAACGTTAAGCGACGGCTATCGGGCAGTTCATTCGCCGAGGCCAGCGTCCGCTTCGGGTCGAAAGCCGTGCTTCCCGATCGATCGCCTTCTGCTCGGCCGTCAGTTCCCGTGACCTCGGCCTGCCGGTTGCTGGCGCCGCAGATTCACTGCGGGCTCAACAGTCGTTTCATGTTTCCCATCGCGCCCATCCCGTACTGCCTGATGTCGGCAAGCGTGGCCAGCTTCTCGGTCTCATCAGCGCCCAGATTGGCTGTCAGTTTGCCAAAGCCGTCCAGGCGTGTGTTGCGCATCCAGTTGCGCAGGGGCTTATCCGCGCTCCAGGCCAATTGGTTGGCCATGTTGCCCATCGTCGATTGCACCCAGCCGCCAACGTTGCGTGGGAATGGCACAGGCATACAGAGCTTGTTTTTGGTGGCGTCGTCGTCGTAATGGGCTTCGACATAGGCGCAAACTGCAGCGCTAAAGGTCACCATCGGCGCGCGCACAAGCTGGGGCACGATTTTGCCGGATTGAAACATGGGCTCGGGGGCGTTGTAGCTGCCATCGCTGGCTTGTACGGCCGATGCCGTGCAATCGATGTAGAGCGTTCCGCGCGGCATGGCCTGACGCCCTTGTTCCATCTCCATCGCGTCTGACTCGATCGCGCGAACGCGGCCTTTGCGAATCACTTGTGTGATCTGGCGCAGGATCTGTACCTCGCCTTCGGAGATCGTTGCGTAGTGAAACATCGTGGGTGTTTGCTGGCGATCGATACGCAGCATCTGCCCGCACGCCTCAAGCCGCACAAACAGGTCCTCGATATTCGTGGCCTGTGCAATGGCCTTGAGTTGCTGCGCCATGCCACCAACGGAGTGCTGAAAAAACTCCTCGCCAGGTTGCGTGGTGAGGCGATTGACCAACCATGAATCGCGCGGCATCACCCAGGAAACGGATTCCGCCGGAACACCACAGCCCAGCAGCCACACTCCCACGTCCATCGCCGTCTTGCCCGCACCCACAATACAAAAGTGCGCGGGTGGTTCCTGGATGTCGTTCCAAAGATGGGTAAGTTGTGTGGGCGTGACGAGGCGCACACCCTCTGCAACGCTGTACTTGGGCGCTGAAGTGGCGGGTACGTTAGGGCTGAAATAGCTTGCATCAACGCGCTTTTTGCGCACCTTCAATGTCGTCTCTTGCCCAGAGAGGATTGATTTCAGGTTTGCCCCATCAGCGCCGATTCCCATGAACATGCTGACCGGCAGATAGCGCACCCTGCCACTAGGCAGCAGCACCTGATGCATCACTTTCTGAAAATAGCTGCTGACTTCGGCGCCGCTGGCCAGTTCGTAAAGACCGGCGTTATGACCGATGTTGTCTTTGCGGCCTGAGCCGAGCTCCAGCGAGTTCACACCATAAAAAGCCGATGGCTGATGCAGTCCAACAAATGGATACGCATCGTTCCAATGCCCCCCAGGTTGGGCATGCTTGTCTACGATGGTGATGTGCGCGTCGCTTTCTTTCAGCAACGTGTCTGCAAATGACAGTCCCGTGGCACCTGCGCCAACGATGAGATAGTCAGTTTCAAATAGTTGCTTCACAGTTGCTTCACGATGTTTGTTTGAATCCCGTTGCAAAGTCATGGTAACAGCGTGGCGGATGCCACATGCAGGTCAAAGCAAGCGCCATGACACGCACTTTCATTGACTGGTTGGCGGCATGAAGCCCGACGCACCACGTCTAGTGCTGCAGCTCAAGGAAGGCGCGCTGCGCGCGCAGTTCTACCCGCCACTGCTGCGCATTGAGAGCACGCTCGAAAACCCCAGCGACCAGCGACTAAAGCCGCCGCTGCGTGAGGGGTGTTCGTCCAGCGGAGAATAGGATTCTCGAACGCCCTTATTCATTCTCCGTGGCACCCCGAACCCCGCAGCGCACGGCGCTTGGTGCGCTTCAATCTGCTTTCGCAGGCGGCTGCGGTTACGCCCGCTTCGGGTCGCAAGCCGCTGGTCGATCGGGAGGCACGAACGACAGTCTGGACACCAACGCTTGCGCACTGCTGGCGATCGTCAGGCCGACACGCCAGCGGCCGAGCCGCTAGCGCTCAACCACCGGCTCAACCAGCGACCAGGTCGAAGCGATCCAGGTTCATGACCTTGCACCAGGCAGCAACGAAATCGCGGACGAATCGCTCGCCGGCATCGGCGCCGGCATACACCTCGGCCAGCGCGCGCAACACCGAATTCGAGCCGAAGACCAGGTCGGCGCGCGTGGCAGTCCACTTCAGCTTGCCGGTCTTGCGGTCCTTGCCCTGGTAGGCATCGCCGGTCGGCGTCCAGGTCGTGCCCATGTCGAGCAGGTTGGCGAAGAAGTCGGTCGAGAGCACGCCCGGCCGGTCAGTGAAGACACCGTGACCGCTGCCGCCGGCGTTGGCGCCCAGCACGCGCAGCCCGCCCACGAGCACGGTCAGCTCGGGTGCGGTCAGCGTGAGCTGCTGAGCCTTGTCGACCAGCAAGTGCTCGACCGAAACCCCAGCCGGGCCCTTGAAATAGTTTCGAAAGCCGTCAGCCACCGGCTCAAGCACCAAAAAGGATTCGGCGTCGGTCTGGTCCTGCGTTGCATCCACCCGACCGGGGGCGAACGGCACTTCGATGACGATACCCGCCGCTCTGGCCGCCTGCTCCACGCCCACGCCGCCGGCCAGCACGATCACATCGGCCAGCGACAACTTGCCCGATGCCTGCCGGATCGCCTCGAGCCTGGCGAGCGTCGTCGCGAGTTCATCCGGCGAGTTGATCTCCCAGTCCTTTTGCGGCGCCAGGCGGATGCGAGCGCCGTTGGCGCCGCCCCGCTTGTCGCCGCCGCGGAATGTCGAGGCCGAGGCCCAGGCGGTCGAGACGAGCTGCGCGACCGTCAGGCCCGATGCGACGATCCTTGACTTGACGTCGGCAATCTCGCCGGCCCCAGGCATCGGCAGCGTGGCCCTGGGCAGCGGGTCCTGCCAGATCAGATCTTCTTTGGGAACTTCAGGGCCGAGGTAGCGTGCCTTCGGGCCCATGTCGCGGTGGGTGAGCTTGAGCCAGGCCTGTGCGAACGCGTCGGCGAAGGCCTGCGGGTTGTCGAGAAAGCGACGCGAGATCTTCTCGAACGCCGGATCCATCCGCATTGTCAGGTCGGTGGTCAGCATCGTCGGCTTGTGCTTTTTGCCGGGGATATGCGCGTCGGGAATGATCTCCGGCGCGTCTTTTGCCACCCACTGCTTCGCACCGGCGGGCGAATGGACCAGCTCCCAGTCGTACTTGAACAGGTGCTCGAAGTAGTCGTTGCTCCAGCGTGCCGGCGTGGTGGTCCAGGTGACTTCCAGGCCGCTTGAGACGGTGTCCTTGCCGTGGCCGCTGCCAAAGTTGCTGTGCCAGCCGAGGCCCTGAGCCTCGAGCGGTGCGCCCTCGGGTTCGGGACCCTTGTGCGATTCGGGCGCCGCGCCATGCGCCTTGCCGAAGGTGTGGCCGCCGGCGATCAGGGCGACGATCTCCTCATCGTTCATCGCCATGCGGCCGAAGGTGACACGGATGTCATGGGCCGCGGCAACCGGGTCTCCGCTGGCGTTCGGCCCCTCGGGGTTCACATAGATCAGACCCATATGGGTCGCGGCCAGGGGCTGGTCGAGGTCGCGGTCGCCGGTGAAGCGCTTGTCGGTGGCGAGCCATGCGGTTTCGCTGCCCCAGTTGACGTCGTGGTCCGGCTCCCAGACGTCGGGCCGGCCGGCAGCGAAGCCGGCGGTGCGAAAGCCCATCGACTCCAGCGCCACATTGCCGGCCAGCAGCAGCAGGTCGGCCCAGCTGATCTTCTGGCCGTACTTCTGCTTGATCGGCCAGAGAAGTCGACGCGACTTGTCGATATTGACGTTGTCGGGCCAGCTGTTGAGCGGCGCGAAGCGCTGCTGCCCGCGACCGCCGCCGCCGCGGCCGTCGGCGGTGCGGTAGGTGCCGGCGGCATGCCAGGCCATCCGCACGAACTGCGGGCCATAGTGGCCGAAGTCGGCCGGCCACCAGTCCTGCGAGTCGGTCATCAGCGCCAGCAGATCCTTCTTCAGCGCGAAGTAGTCGAGCTTCCTGAATTCAGCGGCATAGTCGAAGCCTGCCCCCAACGGATCGGATTTGTTCGAGTGCTGGCTCAGCAGCTCAAGGCGAAGCTGGTCGGGCCACCAGTCGGGGTTCGTCGTGCCGCCGCCGGCGGCGTGGTTGAACGGACATTTTGCTTCACTTGACATGGTCCTCTCCTTGGGCAATCAGCTTCTGGCCACCCTTTGGGTCGGGCGCGGCGAAACCTACTCCACTGTCACCGATTTCGCGAGATTCCGGGGCTTGTCCACATAGGTG
>CAMCXH010000161.1 GCA_945883285.1 Bordetella parapertussis
CAATCGCCATGAATTCATCGGGATCGACATCGAACCAGTGAAAGTCCCCGTTGACGACCACTTCGACCCGGCCCTCGGATTCACGACTGATCAGCGATTGCAGGCAAGCCAGGGCCTCGGTATTGCCATACAGGCCGCCCACTACCCACAACACATCGCAACCCAGGGTCGGCGCTTCACGAAGCGCCATCGCGTTGTAGCGGTAGTCGAGCGGACAGCAACGCCCCGGCCCATCGGACCAGCCTGCCTCTGCCTGCCCGGCCAATGCGGCCATGACTGAGCCCTTCACGCCGCCAGCGCCCCACCGCATGAACTGCCCTGCCCCGCCGTGCATCCGTAGCAGTGATCGCGCACGACGATCGGCAGCCCGGTCAGGGCGGTTGCTGCCAGATCACGAATATGCGTACGCGGCGCATCAGCAGCGCGCAGCGGCAGCCCCAGCATCTGATTGAAATCGCAGTCGTAGAGCCAGCCCTGCCAGTCGACGCTGACCATCTCCCGACACATTACGGCGTCGAGGTTTTCAGCGCGGTGGGCACGCTTGAGCAAATCCATATAGCCGCTGAAACCGCCCTTCGAAATCAGCATCGAGCCGAAACGCTGAATCGGCATATTGGCCAGCGTCAACAGCCGGTCGAACCGGATATCGAAACGATCGCCAAGCATCCTGCGATAGTCGGCTTCCAGCGCTTCTTGCGGCGGCGGCAGGACCGGCCCGATCGGGTTGTAGACCAGATTGAGAATCAGGCCCGAGTCGCCCGTGCCATACCCCAGGTCATTGAGCTGGCGCAGTGCGCGGATGCTGGCGGCGTAGGTGCCCTTGCCGCGCTGCTCATCAACATTGTCTTCGAGATAGCAGGGCAAGGACGCGGTGACCTCGACGCCGTGCTGCGCCAGAAACTCGGCCAGATCCCCCTGCCCCGGCTCGAAGAGGATCGTGAGATTGCAGCGGTCGATCACCCGAACGCCTGCCTCGCGGGCAGCACGCACCAGGCGCCTGAAATGCGGATTCAGCTCGGGGGCACCGCCGGTGAGATCGAGCGTCGAAACCTTGCTGGCTGTCAGCGCTTCGATGACCGCATCGACTGTCCCGGCATCCATCGATTCGGTGCGATTGGGCCCGGCATTGACATGGCAGTGCTGACAGGTCTGATTGCAGACATAGCCCAGATTGACTTGCAGTGTATGCACCCCGCGTCTTGCGATCGCAGGAAATTCGGTCTTCTGAAGAAGTGGGAGAACCGCATGCATCGGGAGGTCTCGACAATCAAAGTGACTCACGATGGTAACTCGCCCCGACAACCGCGACATGGCAGCAGGGGTAGCGAGCGGGGCTCAGGGCTGATCAAACCGTGCCATGAAACCCCGGTCGATCCGATCCTTCCATCGCCAGGCCGCCCGACCGGCCCATGCCAGCGGTCCCCAGTGGGCGATCGCGGTGCCGTCGCAACGGTTAAGCAGTGCGAGTGCCTGACGCTGGGGCGTATAGCGCGCCAGCGGATCGATGCGCGCGGCGTCGGGTCCGCGAGCCACGCACTGTGCGATCGCGGCTGACAGCGGTTCGCCCTGACGCAAAGCATGGACCCCCGAGCGGGGCACGGATTGCTCAACGAAACTCGCGCAATCGCCGACTGCGAATACCCGATGATCGCTGATCGATCGCATCCCGGCGTCTACCGCGATCCCGCCGTCGGCGCCCTGACGAATGCCTTGCCTGGCGGCGCAGTCTCTCAGCCAATCGGGTGGATGGGCACCGGTCGCAATCAGCACCAGGTCGGCGTCCAGCGACAACTCGACACCTGGATGCCGCATCAGCCGAATCTGATTTCCGACAACGCCGACATAGCGGGATGAGTGATGGATTCGCACCCCCTTGCGATGCAGGCTCGCCTGGGCAAGTGCGGCGGCCAGGCTTGACTGCCCCGCCAGCAATCGGACGTCGCTGGTGACCAGATCGACCGAGGCACCTGCCATCGGGCCCTCGCCCGCGCGCAGGCTTGCCAGTGCACAGGCCAACTCGAAACCGGCAGCGCCACCGCCCACGACGAAGCAGCGAGGCTGCGGCGGCGCACGCTCGAGCCAGGCACGCCAGGCCTCAACAAACCCGGCAAAGGGCTTGGCGGGCAGCGTCGCCACGCTGGTGCCGGCTGCACGCAGGCCCGGCGGACTCGCCGACCCGACGTTCAGGGACAGCAGATCGTAGTCATGCCTCACGCCCTGCTCATCAATCGCCTGACGCGCGGCAAAGTCGATATCGACCAGAGTGGCCATCTTCCACTGCAGTCCGTGTGCCAGCGCCAGTTTCCTGAGGTCGATGGCACAGGCCTCGAAATCGTAGTGACCTGCCAGCCATCCCGGCATCATTCCGGAATAGAGAAGTCGTTCGGAAGACGCCATCAGCGTGATGTCGGACGCACTGCCGAGACGCCGCGCCAGCAAGGGCCCGGCAATCAGATGCGTATGGCCGCCGCCTGCTAGCAAGACCCGCATCATGACTCCGGATGATAGGCGAAGTGTCGCCGCAGACCGACGCAGACGCGCCGTTCGGCGCCTCAGGCTGCAACCCGAACGGCCAGGCTCCCCCGTCACAGCCAAGCCGTGCAACATCGCAGCGTTCAATCGCATGGTGTTTCTCGGAGACCGCAGATGTTGTCGAATATCGAACTGGATCACCTGACTGAGTCGGATATCGGGCGTTGCCTGAACGATGTCGCTGGCCTGAAGGGCTGGGTCCGAATCGAATCGTGCCCCGCGAGGCGGGTGGTCGTCGACTTCTCCATGATCCTGGGCAGCGCAGAGCGTCAGCGCGACCAGAAACTCGGAACATGGCCTGACCGCAGTCTGGCTGACATCCGGCGGACTGCCGAACAGCTTCGCCAGGCCCCGGTGACTGCTGCGATCGCGCTCAAACAGACTTCCAGCGCCGCAAGTACCCGGGTCAGCGTGCGCGACGTCACTTCGATGACGGTTGCAGAACTGTTCGACGGCTGGTGCCGCGAGGCCCTCGCCGATCGCAAGGACGCCGGCGAGTCGGTTCGTCGCAGTCTGCTCAAGGACGTCATGCCCCATATCGGCATGCAACTCGCGGCCAGCGTCACCTCGACCGAGGTGCGTGCAATGCTCGAGCGCATCGTCGAACGCGGGGCGCCGCGACAGGCCGGCTGCGTTCTGGCCGATCTTCGCCAGATGTTCAGATGGGGACTGCAGGCCGGCGCCATTGCAGCCGATCCGACCGCCTCGCTGCGCAAATCGGACTTCGGCGGTGCCGCTCAGGAGCGCAGCAGGACGCTGAGTGCACAAGAGGTCTGTGAACTCGCTGTCCGGATGCATGCCGGCAGGCTCGCACCGCATGTTCGCCAGGCAGTATGGCTGCTGCTCGCCACCGGTGTGCGCGTCGGTGAACTTGTCCAGGCTCGATGGAGCGACATTGATCTGCAACGACGCACCTGGACGATCCCCGCCCAGTTCAGCCACAGCGGCAGTGGACACACCATGCCCCTGTCTGGTTTCGCGCTTCGGCAACTTGAGCCGGGCGTCAGCTTGAAACGATCCGATCAGTGGGTCTTTCCAGGCCGCATACCGAGCGAAGCGCTCTCGGCCAAGGCGCTGGGCAAGCAGATCCGGGATCGCCAACGCGGCACACAGATTCGAGGTCGCTCAAGCGCGACGCAGACGCTGCTGCTGTCGGGTGGCGCCTGGACGCCGCTGGATCTTCGTCGGACCAGTGCCGCGCTGATGCTCGAGAACGGTACCGATGCGGCACTGATCTCGGTTTGCCTCAGTCAAGCACCGCGCCACGGCCCGTCGGCAGGCCAAACTGATGCACCTGCATTCGATCAGTGCGTCCAGGTCTTCGAAGCCCTGGGTCAGCGGCTGCAGGAGATCGAAAGGCTTTCACGCAATGGCGAGCGCCAGGCAGCCTGAGAGCGCCGCCCAACACCCGCGACGTCAGACGCCCGTCATGATGGGCTGATCTGCCGGCATATTGTTGTAGCCGCGAAATTCAGCGCCAGATCCTGCTGCGCAGGCTGACAGAAACAAGGAAACGACAAGGGCGATCATCAGTGATCGGTTCATGGTGGATGCTCCGAGAGTTCGCCTGGCCTGAGCCGGGCTTCGAGCGACTGCCATCCGGGCAGTCAGATCGGATCAACCTGCTTATCAACGAAACAGATCGGTCACCTTCCAAGAGCAGGGGCCGTGCCCGCAGCGCAGCATTACCGACTCGCCGCCTGACAGAGCGCTTTGCGCAAACAAAAAACAAAACAAAAAGGCCCGAGTCCTTGTGAGACTCGAGCCTTTCGACAACCGGTGACAATTTTGGTCGGGACGGAGGGATTTGAACTCTCGACCCCCTGCACCCCATGCAGGTGCGCTACCAGGCTGCGCTACGCCCCGAAGCCGACCAGTATAGCAGGCTGGGCTCAGTCCTGGCGGCCGGTATCGGTTTGCAGCAAGGCCAAGGCTGCCAGCAAGTCGGCCCGCAAGGCCGGGAGATCGACCGTCTGATCGGTTGAATGAAGGTCGCTGCCATCGTGTTCGGCGGGCTGAAGATCGAGATCGCCCCCGCCGACCGGCAAGTCGCCGGGCGCAGTGTCGCGCCTGCGACCGTTCTGGGCCGCCTCGCCAAGCCGGTTGCGGGCGCCGCTGATCGTGAACCCCTGTTCATACAGAAGATCACGAATCCGTCTGACGAGCAGCACCTCATGATGCTGGTAGTAGCGCCGATTGCCACGTCGCTTCATCGGGCGAAGTTGCGTGAACTCCTGCTCCCAGTAACGCAGAACATGAGGCTTGACGCCACACAATTCACTGACCTCACCGATGGTGAAGTAGCGCTTGGCCGGTATTGGCGGAAGCGGCTCAGGCGAATCTGATTTGCTGGGAGCGGTTGAATTCATGTCAGGCAGGAGAAGCGACCCGTCGACGGCTCGGGCTGATGGTCACGGTGATCACGACGATGACCGTGATCACATCGATCGGTTTGGGCGCCCTTCATTACTCTGGCGCGATCCGCTCGATCAGTGCCTTGAGCTTCTGGCTGGAGTGAAACGTGACCACCCTTCGGGCCGAGATCGGAATCTCTTCACCGGTCTTGGGATTGCGTCCCGGACGCTGAGGCTTGTCACGCAACTGGAAGTTGCCGAAACCGGAAAGCTTCACGCAATCACCGCGTTCGAGCGCATCCCGGATCTCATCGAAAAAGGTCTCGACCATGTCTTTCGCCTCGCGCTTGTTCAGACCGACACGGTCGAACAGCATCTCGGCCAGCTCGGCTTTGGTCAGGGTGAAGCCGTCGACAAGCGCCGCTTCATCGGCATCGACAAGCCTGTCGTCCTGGTCATTTGCCGCCATGCTGGTGTCGGACAGGGTATCGATAAGAGGCAGATGACTCATGGTCGATCGTCAGGAAGAGCGCAATCTCGCCTGATGCGACTGAGCCAGGCGGGACTCGACTGCCTTCATGGCTGCATCGGCTTGTGCATCGGAAAGGGTGCCCTGAGTATCTTGCAACCAAAATCGGAAGGCAAGGCTTTTTTCCTTATTTTCCAATCCTTTACCGCGGTATTCGTCGAAAATTTTCACGTTTCGGAGCATGCCAAGCGCCGAATCGCTGTGTCGCACCGATTCGATTTCGTGCAGCAATTCGGCCGCCGAGACCGACTGCGAAACCACGAAGGCAAGGTCTCTCACAACCACCGGAAAACGCGACAGCTCACGATAGGCCGGAAGCGATATCGCCAGCATCGGCTCGAGATCGAGCTCAAAGACAATCGGTGCACTGCTCAGCTCGAGTTCGGGCAGCAGGCGAGGATGAAGGGCACCAAGCCAGCCGACCTGCGCCCCGCTGCGATCGCGTATCAATGCCGACTGACCCGGATGCAACGCAGGATGCGGGCCGGCTTCGAAGCCCAGATCGCTGCCGACGATTGCCTGCAGATCGGCTTTGACATCGAAAAAATCGACCAGGCGAGCGCGTTCTCCCCATTGTTCGTCGTTGACCGGACCCCAGGCCAAACCTGCAAAGCGCAAGGGCTGAACGATTCCGGTCACGGACAGCTCGCCGGCCCGAGCAGCCGGATCGCGATGAAAGACGCGACCGACTTCAAAGAGTCGAACCCTCGGACTCTTGCGGTTGAGGTTGTGGCGCAGATTGCCGATCAGTCCGCCCCACATCTGGGTACGCATGACGTTCATGGTTTCCGCGATCGGATTGCGCAGGGCAATCGGACGGCTGTCGGGCTGCAGCATCGTCTCGATCGATGCAGAAACAAAGGAGTAATTGACGACTTCGTTCCAGTCGCGATCGGCCCAGCAGCGCTTGAGCGCGATCAGCGGGCGACGCTCCTGCGATATCGGACTCATGGTCGCGCGCATCGTTGCCGGCCGCTGCGGCAGTCGCTCATAGCCCCAGATCCGAACGACTTCTTCGATCAGATCTTCTTCGATCGACAAATCGAAGCGCCTGGCCGGCGGGGTCACGGTCAGCACGGTATCGCCCGCGGCATCGGCAGACTGAACGGTGTACGCAAGGCCAAGCCGCTCGAAGGCCTCGGTGCAATCGGCCAGCGTGATATCGGCGCCAATGACGCGACGTGCGCGAGCCAGTCGCATCGAGACCGGCGCCCGATCGGGCAGCGCGACAATCTGGTCATCGACCGGACCTGCCCGTCCACCGCAAATCGCGATGATCAGCTGGGTCAGATACTCGAGATGCTCGACCGTGGTCGACGCGTCGACGCCGCGCTCGAATCGCTGACCGGCATCGGTCGAGAAGTTGTAGCGCCGGGCGCGCCCGGCAATCGCCACCGGCCACCAGAAGGCGGCTTCGAGATAGATGTCGGTGGTATCGAGCGACACCGCGGTGTCATCGCCGCCCATGATGCCGGCCAGACTCTCGACCTGCTGCTGATCAGCGATCACCCCGACCGCCAGCCCGTCAGCATCCGGCCCGAGATCGACAGTCTGACCATTGAGCAGTTTCAGCCGCTCACCCGCCCTGCCCCAGCGCACGCTGAGTCCGCCGTGAATTTTGGCGAGATCAAAGACATGCGACGGGCGACCGAGTTCGAGCATGACGTAATTCGAGATGTCGACCAGCGCCGAGATCGAGCGCTGACCCGATCGCTCGAGCCGCTCGCGCATCCAGTGGGGCGCTGTCGCGCGGGCATTGACACCGCGAATCACCCGCCCGCTGAAACGCCCGCACAGATCGGGCGCCTCAATTGATACCGGCAGGCGGTCTTGAATGTTCGCCTCGACTGGCGAGAAGGTCGGCAACGACAGCGCAGACCCGGTCAGCGCGGACACTTCGCGGGCAATGCCGGTGACCGACATGCAGTGCGCGAGATTGGGCGTGAGCTTGAGCAGCCACAGCAGGTCATCGAGCCCAAGCGATTCACGCAACGCACCACCCACCGGCAGATCAGCCGGCAGGATCAGCAGACCGCCATGATCCTCGGACAGGCCGAGCTCGCGTGCCGAACACAACATGCCTGCGCTCTCGACACCGCGCATTGTCGCAATGCCGATCTTCATGCCACCCGGCAATTCAGCGCCGGGCAAGGCACAAGGCACCTTCAGCCCGGGCGCCACATTGGGGGCACCGCAAACAATCTGGGCCATCGTGCCGGTGCCGACATCGACCTGGCAGACATTGAGCTTGTCGGCATTCGGGTGGCGCTCGAGCGACACCACTTGCGCCACGATCACATCGGAAAACGGCGGCGCAACCGGCGACCGCTCTTCGACTTCGAGACCTGCCATGGTCAGGACATGCGCCAGTTCATCACTGGACAAGGCAGGATCGGCGTAGGTCCGCAGCCAGCGCTCGGAGAATTTCATGGTCGCAATCAGTCCTTGAACTGCTCGAGGAATCGAAG
>CAMCXH010000162.1 GCA_945883285.1 Bordetella parapertussis
GTCATGACCAAGATGATCACCAAGAACACCACGATCCCGACCAAGTTCTCGCAGACCTTTTCAACCGCCGACGACAATCAGCCGGCAGTGACCATCAAGGTTTTCCAGGGCGAGCGTGAGATGGCCGCCGGCAACAAGTTGCTGGGCGAGTTCAATCTCGAGGGCATTCCGCCGGCCGCCCGTGGCATGCCTCAGATCGAGGTGACCTTTGATACCGATGCCAACGGCATCCTTCATGTCTCGGCCAAGGACAAGGCCAGCGGCAAGGAGAACAAGATCACCATCAAGGCGAATTCCGGTCTGACCGAGGCCGAGATTCAGCGCATGGTGAAAGATGCCGAAGCCAATGCCGAAGACGATCACAAACGCCGTGAACTGGTCGAATCGCGCAATCAGACCGAAGCCCTGATTCACACGGTTGGCAAGTCCCTTGCCGAGCATGGCGACAAGCTGTCCGCCGATGAAAAGGGCGCGATCGACGCGGCGATCAAGACTGCGCAGGAAGCGATCCAGACCGAAGACAAGGAGCAGATCGAGGCGGCGTCGGCAGCATTGATGACCGCTTCGCAAAAGCTCGGTGAGAAGGCTTATGCCGACCAGCAGGCGGGAGCGGCGCCCGCGGGTGCCGAGGCTTCGGCCGCAAAGGGGTCGGCCCATGATGAAGACGTGGTCGACGCCGAATTCAAAGAGGTCAAGCGCGACGCTTGAGCCTCGGTAACGGTGTGATTCAGCACGCGGGTGCGGGGCAGGCAGGTCAACCGGGGCAATCCCGGTCATAATCTGCCGCGCCTCGCGCCCGCGTGGCTCATTTTTGGCGATCAATGGACTAAGCAATGGCGAAGCGTGATTACTACGACATCCTTGGTGTGGCCAAGGACGCATCAGACGACGACATCAAGAAGGCCTATCGCAAGCTCGCCATGAAGTTCCATCCGGACCGCAATCCGGACAACAAGGAATCCGAGGAGAAATTCAAGGAGGCCAAAGAGGCCTACGAGATGCTTTCCGACAGCGCCAAACGACAGGCCTACGACCGTTTCGGTCATGCGGGTGTCGATCCCAATGGCGCAGGCGGGCAGGGCGGCCAGGGCTACGGCGGGTTCGGCGATGTCTTCGGCGATATCTTCGGCGATATCTTTGGTGCCCAGCAGGCCGGTCGGGGGCAGCGCAACAGCGTCTATCGGGGTGCCGATCTGCGATACGCCATGGACATCACGCTCGAGCAGGCTGCGGCAGGCTTCGAGACCGAGATCCGCGTGCCTTCATGGGACGCCTGCGAGACCTGCAGCGGCAGCGGCGCCAAGCCCGGCACCAAGCCCCAGACCTGTCGTACCTGCAACGGCCAGGGCGCGGTCCGGGTCCAGCAGGGCTTCTTCTCCATTCAGCAAACCTGCCCTGGCTGCCACGGCAGCGGCAAGACCGTATCCGACCCGTGCCAGCCCTGCGAAGGCGCAGGTCGGATCAAGCGGACCCGGACGCTGCAGGTGAAGGTGCCGGCTGGCATCGACGATGGCATGCGGATTCGTTCAGCGGGCAATGGCGAGCCCGGTATCAACGGTGGCCCGTCAGGTGATCTCTATGTCGAGATCCATACCAAGGAGCATGCGGTCTTCAAGCGCGACGGTGACGATCTTCACTGCCAGGTTGCAGCCACGGTGACCACCGCTGCACTGGGTGGCACGGTTCAGGTGCCCACGCTTGCGGGCGATGCCGAAATCGAGTTGCCTGAAGGCACCCAGACCGGCAAGACCTTCCGCCTGAGAGGCAAGGGCATCAAGGGCGTTCGTTCGAGTTATCCGGGTGATCTCTATGTGCATCTGGTCGTCGAGACGCCGATCCGGCTCACCGAAAAGCAGCGGACGCTGCTGCGCGAACTCGATGCGACACTGAAGGATGAGCGACACAGCCCGCAGACCCGGTCCTGGAAAGACAAGGTCAAGGAATTCTTCCAGTAACCTCCCTTCAAGGAAAACCCGTGTCCGGATACGCTGTTTCGCAGCCGTTTCATCTTGCCTTCCCGGTCGATGACCTGCAGGCAGCCCGCGCCTTCTACGGTGGTCTGCTTGGTTGCCCGGAGGGCCGCAGTTCACCCGACTGGATCGACTTCGACCTTTATGGTCACCAGATCGTCGCGCATCTGTCGCCCGATCAGGCAGGCCACCGGGCAACCAACGCGGTCGACGGCGACAACGTGCCGGTGCGTCACTTCGGCGTCGTGCTGGGCATGCAGGACTGGACCGCGCTGGCCGACAAACTGCGTGCTGCAGCGGTCAAGTTCATCATCGAGCCGCATGTGCGCTTCAAGGGTGAAGTCGGCGAGCAGGCGACCATGTTCTTTCTCGATCCGTCCGGCAATGCAATCGAGTTCAAGGCATTTGCCGATCCGTCACGGCTCTTTGCCAAGTAATCGCAGCGCCTGATCCGGGCGCTCTTTCAATATCGCGCCGGCACAGACACGGCCAGAAGGGGACGTTATGGTCAGCAATACAGGCAGCAACCAGCAGGAATTCGACCGCGCTCAAAAGGTGCTGGTGGGCGGTGTCAATTCGGCGGTCCGGGCATTTCGGGCTGTTGGCGGCACGCCGCGCTTTATTGCCCGCGCAGACGGCGCCTATCTCTGGGATGTCGAAGGCAAGCGCTATGTCGATTACCTCGGTTCATGGGGGCCGATGGTCGTTGGCCACTCGCATCCGCTGGTGCTCGAGCGGGTTCGTGATGCCGCAGGCCGCGGCCTGTCTTATGGCGCCCCGAATGTCATGGAGACCGAACTCGCCGAGCGCATCTGCAGCCTGTTCTCGCATGTCGAGCGGGTGCGCTTCACCAGTTCGGGCACCGAGGCTGCGATGTCGGCGCTGCGGCTGGCCAGAGGCTTCACCGGCCGCACCAAGATCCTGAAATTTGAAGGGTGTTATCACGGCACGGCCGACAGCCTCCTGGTCAAGGCCGGCAGCGGCGCACTCGCCTTCGGGCAGCCGAGTTCGGCCGGTGTGCCCGAGGACCTTGCCCGCCACACACTGGTGGCCCAATTCAACGACCTGGCCAGCGTCAAGGCGCTCTTCGATGCGCATCCGGGGCAGATCGCCTGCGTGATGATCGAGCCGGCTGCCGGCAACATGAATCTGATCCTGCCGCAGAAGGGCTTTCTTGAAGGATTGCGTGCGCTGTGCAGCGCCGACGGTTCGTTGCTGATCTTCGATGAGGTCATGACCGGTTTTCGCGTGGCGCTCGGCGGCATGCAGCAGGTCAGCGGCGTGGTGCCTGATATGACCGCTTTCGGCAAGGTGATTGGCGGCGGCATGCCGGTCGGTGCGATCGGCGGCCCGGCAGCCGTCATGGAGATGATGGCGCCGCTGGGGCCGGTTTATCAGGCCGGCACGCTGTCGGGTAACCCGATAGCGATGGCCGCGGGTCTAGCGACCCTCGAGCTGATCTCGGCTCCGGGATTTTATGAGCCGGTGGTGGCACGTCTTGGGCGCCTGATTGCCGGGCTGCGCGAGGCGGCGCAGGCGGCCGGCGTGCCGTTCAGCGCTCAGCAGCTCGGCACGATGGCCGGCATCTACATGATGCCGAAGGTGCCGCAGAGCTATGCCGAGGTCATGACTCAGGATGTCGAGCGCTTCAAGCGGTTTTACCATCGCATGCTCGAAGCGGGTGTCTATTTCCCGCCCTCGCCGGTCGAGGCCTTCTTTTTCTCGTCTGCCCATGGTGATGCCGAGGTCGACTTCACCCTCGAACAGGCCCGGATCGCCTTCAGGGATCTCTGAGCGGGACTCAGTGAATCGTCGTGCGCCCCCGGCGGGCGAGTCTTCCGCGAAAGAGGGTCTGCATGACCCTCGTCGTACCCACATTGACCATGTCTTGCCCGATCACATGGGCTTCGCCTTCGATGATGTCGAGCGTGACGTCTGTGCCGATCGCGCGCAGACCGCGGTAGGCGCGCACGCCATAGACGGTCGGTACGACGCTGTCGAACTCGCCATGCATCAGGTGAATCACGCTCGAGACTCGCTCATCGGGCGCGATGGGCCGCATCAGCCTCGCGCCATAGGCGGCAACGATTGACATGCTGCCCGGCTGCCGGCGCGCGCACTCCAGGGCCATAGTGGCGCCCTGCCCATGCCCGATCAGCACGGTCTGCTGCGGTCCGATACCGACCTGCGCCTGAAGCGCGGTGATCCGGGCCAGAATGAGTTCGCAGGCGGTTTGCAGCCGCTGAGCGCACTGTCCATCGACGTCGCTGGCATCGAACCAGTCGGTGTGACTGCCGAGCCGGCGCAGGCCCTGCAGCACGATGCCGGTGGCGCCAGGAAACTTCAGTTGCCATGCGATCGCTACCGGTGCGAAGGCCTCAGGCGAAGCGCCGGCCGGATGCAGGAAGATCAGCAGGCGAGCAGGCGCCTTCGGTGAGATTGGCGGCAGTTCCAGCCAGAGCTGGTCGGATTCAGGGGTGGCAGACATGGTGGTCGGTGAGAGCCTCAGGAGTTTTACCCTGCCTGGAGGATCCAGCCACTGACCGCCCAGCCGATGGCTGCCATCAGCGCCGTGGCCGGCAGGGTGAGCGCCCAGGTCCAGAGCAGGCTTCCGGCCACGCCCCATCTGACCGCCGAGATACGGTTGGCAGCGCCCACCCCGATGATCGCGCTCGTAATGGTGTGAGTGCTCGAGACCGGTATGCCGGCTGCCGATGCGATGAAGAGCATGACTGCACCGCTGGTCTCGGCGCAAAAACCGCCCACCGGCCGTAGCCGTGTGATGCGCTGGCCCATGGTGCGCACGATTCGCCAGCCACCGAAAAGCGTACCAAGTGCGATCGTGACATAGCAGCCGATGACCACCCATGCCGGCAGGTGATCAGGCCCGGTGACGCCGGCTGCAATCAGCAGCAGCCAGATCACGCCCATGGTTTTCTGCGCATCGTTGCCGCCATGACCGAGGCTGTAGAGCGCCGACGAGACGAGCTGAAGGCGGCGCATCCAGCGGTCGGCACCGCGAACGCTCGCGCCTCTGAGCACCCATCCCATCAGCGCCATCAGGAGGATGCCGAGCACAAATCCGAAGAGCGGCGACAGCACGATGAATGCCGTGATGCGAACGATGCCTGGACCGATCAGCGCCGAGACACCGGCTTTGGCGAGGGTGGCACCGATCAGTCCGCCGATCAGCGCATGGGAGGAGCTTGAGGGTATGCCGATGCGCCAGGTAAACAGATTCCAGGCGATCGCTGCGATCAGCGCCGCGAAGATCACCCGGTGATCGATGGCATAGGGGTCGACGATGCCGGTGCCCACGGTTCCGGCCACATGAAATCCGAAGACCCCAATGGCCAGCAGATTGAAGAGCGCGGCCCAGGCAACCGCCTGATACGGCTTGAGCACGCCGGTCGAGACGACCGTCGCAATCGAGTTGGCGGCATCGTGAAAGCCGTTCATGAAGTCGAAGGCCAGCGCCAGTGCAATCAGAAACATCAGCATGGGCAGACTGATCGTGACGATGTCCATGGCGGCAATGGTGGGGGCGCGGATCGTGATGCGAGATCGCCGCTCAGGCGTTCTCGAGCACGACGCCTTCGATGATGTTGGCCACGTCCTCGCAGCGGTCGGTGAGCGACTCGAGCATTTCGTAGATCGCCTTGAGTTTGATCAGCTGGCGCACATCGGGCTCTTCGTGAAAGAGCTTGGACATCGCCGAACGCATGACCCGATCGGCATCCGATTCGAGCCGGTCGATCTCGACGCACAACTTCAGGATAGCATCGGCGTTGGCCATGTTTGACAGCAGATTGACCGCTGAACGCACCCGTTCGCAGCACATCTGTGCCAGAGAGGCGAGCTGGACCGCCTCCTGCGTCATGGTCTGGATGTCGTAGAGCATGACCGACTCGGCGACATCCTGGGTGACATCGAGGATGTCGTCCATGCTGGAGATCAGCTTGTGGACATCATCACGATCGAAGGGTGTGATGAAGGTTTTGTGGAGCAGCGCCACTGTCTCACGGGTGATTTTGTCACCCGAACTCTCGATCTCGTCGATTGCCTGAATTTCGCGGGCGCGCAGGATCGGGTCGCTGTAATGCTCCATCAGGTGCAGCAGGTGATGAGCACCGTCGACGATCCGGTCGGCGTGCTGATTGAAGAGATCGAAGAAGCGCCCTTCTCGGGGCAACAGGCTGCCTAGCATGTCAACAGTGTGATGCAGAAGGGTCTGGAGGCAACCTGGCAAGCGTAGCAGAGAACATTCGCCGGCTTGCTCGAGCAAAAGCCTGCGCGCTCACGCCTCGAGCCACCCGGTTCAATGCAGTTTGACGGTCGGATTGGTTTGCCGGGAGATCAGTCTGGCAACGGTATTGAGGGAGGTTTTAGACACCCCGTGGATCGCGAGCTCGTGCAGCTTGTACAGGGACAGATACATCAGCTTTGCAAAATAGCCTTCGATCATCAGGTTCTTGCCGATCAGCCCGCCCATCATGTTGCCGACCGTACTGAACTTTCCCAGTGAGACCAGCGAACCGAAGTCCCGGTAGTGGTAGGGCTCAAGCGGCTTGTTGGCGAGTCGGCGTTTGATCTGACCCACCAGGTGGGATGCCTGCTGGTGGGCGGCCTGCGCACGGGGCGGGACGTTGCCATCGCGCCCGCCTGCCTCATTCGCCAGCGGGCAGGCGGCACAGTCGCCCAGCGCAAAGACATCGGCATCACGCGTCGTTTGCAGCGTCGGCTCGACAACCAGCTGGTTGAGCCGGTTGGTCTGCAGCCCCCCGAAATCCCGAAGGAAATCGGGCGCCTTGACGCCGGCAGCCCAGACCACCAGTTCGGACTCGATCACCCGGCCATCGGCCAGCCGAATGCCGGTGGGCATGACCTCCATCACCTTGGAGCTGGTAAACACCCGAACGCCCAGGTTCGTCAGTAAATTCTCGGTCGCCTGCGACAGGCGCGGCTGCAAAGCCGGCAAGATCCGGTCGGCCGCCTCGATCAGGCTGACCTCGATGTCCTTGTCGGCATCGATCCGGTCAAGCCCGAAAGCGATGACCTCGCGCGTTGTTCGGTGCAATTCGGCAGCCAGCTCCACGCCGGTGGCACCCGCGCCGATGATCGCCACATGCAGCTGTCGCTTGTGGATGATCTCGGTCTGGTGATGGGCGCGAATGCAGGCGTTGACCATCCTCGAATGAAACTGCTTGGCGTCGTGCTGCGTTTCGAGACGAAGGGCAAACTCTTTGACGCCTTTTGTGCCGAAATCATTGCTCAGACTGCCGATACAGATCACCAGGGTGTCGTAGCCGATCTTCTGGGTCGGCGTCACCGGCGCGCCGCTGTCGTCCAGATAAGGCGCCAGCTCGATCGTCCTTTCCTGGCGATTCAGGTCCTTGAGTTCACCGATCCGAAATGTGAAGTGATTCCAGTGCGCCTGGGCCATGTAATCAACTTCATGGTCACCGAAGTCCATGCTCCCTGCCGCGATCTCATGCAGTTTGGGCTTCCAGATGTGGGTGCGGTTCTTGTCGACCAGCGTGATGCTTGCCTTGTTCTTTCGGCCAAGATGATTGCCCAGGCGGGTGGCGAGTTCGAGCCCGCCAGCGCCTCCGCCGACGATGACAATCTTGTGGGGAGTCTTGTTCATTCCTGCATTCAACATGGTTTGACCGGGCACCGGCACGCTATCGGAAACTTGCCTCGTCCGGTCGGGTCGGGCCAATGATGCCACCTTCGCTCACCCGCGCGCCAATTCGCCCGCGACGTGCATTGTCCGCCTTGAGCGCCGCGAGCGCTTCGCGCGGTGTCAATCCGGCCGTTCAAGCTTGAACCGGGGAGTCCAGCTCACACCGTCCGCA
>CAMCXH010000163.1 GCA_945883285.1 Bordetella parapertussis
AAGCCGTTTTTCACCACATCGGCGCGCCGACGGGTCATTTCTGCCAGATCGGGCGGCGTGATCTCGAAGGTGCCGGTGCCATTGAGGACATGGTGGGCATAGATCGCCTGGATGGCGGTCAGATCGGTGTCGCGGCTGTCGCGGATCAGCGGGGTCGTCATGGCATCGAGCATAGCCGATGCCGCCCGGGGGCTCAGGCGTTGAGCAGCCGGTCGCCTTCGCGGCGCGCAGCCCCCGCACGCACCAGTTCGCTGCTCGCCCAGTCGGCCAGCGCGCTCGAGTCCAGGCCGATGAATCGACGGTTGGTCTGCGCGATCAGGGGCACGGTGTCCATCAGCGTGATCAGGTCGGTGTGCGCAATCTGCTCATGCTCGAGCAGCAGGAACTTGAGCAGCACCTTGATGCCCTGACGGCCGTTTCGCGCGGCATCGGCGCTGAGGTAGTCGAGGCGCTGGCAGGCGCGCTCGAGTGCGCCGCGCACATCGCTGAACATCGGCCCGTGGCCGGGGATCACCAGGTCGATCTCGAGTTGGCCGATGCGGGCCAGAATGGCACGCTGCTCGGCAAAGCCCGACTCGCCTTCGAGCTCCGGAAAGATCACACCGAAGCCGTTTTCCCAGAGCGCATCGGCCGAGATCAGGATGCGGGCCGGCTCGCAGTAGAGCACCATCGACTCCGGGTCGTGCCCGGGCGCGGCGATCGCCTGCCAGGGCAATCCGCCGAGTTCGATCAGCTGACCATCGACCAGCACCTCATCGAAGGCGAATCGTTCGCAGCGCTGACCGGTCGGCCCGAAGCTCAGGGCCTGCGCATCCCAATCGCGCACCGCCCGCGCACTGGCCACCGGAATCATCGTGCGACAGCCGTAGGTCCTTTGCAGGAGGGCATTGCCGCCGCAATGGTCAGAGTGCAGATGGGTGTTGATCAGCAGGTCGAGCCGGCGCTCGCCAAGCGCATGCCGGATGACCGACAGCGTCATGTCGGCATGCTTGATGTAGCCGGAGTCGATCAGGGCGGTGTGATGGCCGTCGTCAAAGAGCACGCCGTTGGCCGACAGCCAGTCTCGCTCGATGAAGCGCATCGAGGGCGGCAGCGCAGGTGGGACAGTCGCCATGCCGATTCAGCGAGTGCGGCGCTGAACGCCGTCGGGCAGGGTCGAGGCGCGCTGCATGATCGGCGAATCAAAGAACGCATCGCCGCGCAGGCAGGCCAGCGCGGCATCGGTCATGTCAAAGCCCCAGAAGCGCTGATCGTCGAAGGCCAGGGTCGGGACGCCGAAGAGGCCCTCATCGATCGCTCGCGCGGTGTTGCGGCGCAGGGCGTCCTTGACCTCGGTGCGGCCGATCGCCGCGTCGGGGTCACTCATGCCGAGACGCCCGCACAGTGCTCGCCAGGCCGGCTCATCGTCCGGCAGGCAACCCTGTACCCAGACGAAGCGAAAGATCGCATCGATCGCTGCCGGGTCGCACTCGAGCGCGATGGCAAGCCGCAGCAGTCGAAGCGGATTGAAGGGATGCGCCGGCGGCAGCGTGAGGGCGATGCCCTGCTGATGCGCGCGCCAGACCACCTCGCGAAAGGTGTGGATCTTCTTGGCCGGGATTTCGGCCGGACCCTTCTGCCCATGATGCTCGAGCAGGCCGGCAAAAAGGATCGGCACCGGCTCGATTTTCACCAGCCCCTCGAAGCGCGGCAGCACCGCATGCTGCAGGTAGCTGTAGGGCGAGATGAAGTCGAAGTACCAGCGCGCGGTCTTCATGACGACTCGCCTTGCCGGCGACGGATCTCCCCCCAGACCGACAGTCGCGCATCGTTGTTCATGCCGCCCCAGGCTGCGATTTCGTCGATCGTGCGCAGGCAGCCGTTGCACAACTTTGTCTGCTGGTCGATCTGGCAAACCGAGATGCAGGGTGAGGGTACCGGACGGCCGGCGGCGGCGGCCTCGCGCAGCGCATCGTCGTCGGGTGCAAAGGGAGACTTCATCGCAGGATCCGGTGGCGTTGCGGTGCAGGATTGGCAGTGTTCGCGGGGATGACAGAAAGACGGCGAGCCCTCATCAGGCCGCCAGCTTCGCGCTCAGGGCATTGCCCGCGCGGGCGGCCGCCTTGCGGCCGATGTGCGAGGAGATCCACTGGCCAATCGTCACCACCTTGGCCAGATCGATGCCGGTCTCGATGCCCAGGCCATCGAGCAGGTAGAGGAGGTCTTCGGTGGCGACATTGCCGGTGGCGCCTTTGGCAAAGGGGCAGCCGCCAAGGCCCGCCACCGAGGCATGAAAGGTCGAGACACCGAGCTCGAGGCTGGCATAGACATTGGCCAGCGCCATGCCGTAAGTGTCATGAAAGTGGCCCGACAGGCGCCCCACCGGCACCACGGTGAGTGCGGCTTCGAAGGCGGCCTTCGTCTGGCGCGGTGTGCCCACACCGATGGTGTCGGCAATGTCGATCATGTCGCAGCCCAGATCGGCAAAGCGGGCCACGACATCGGCCACGGCCGCGGGTGGCACCTCGCCCTGATAGGGGCAGCCCATGGCACATGACACGCTTGCCCGCAGACGCATGCCGTGCGCCTTGGCCGCTCGCGCGACCGGCTCGAAGCGCGCGACCGACTCGGCGATCGAGCAGTTGATGTTCCGGTGCGAGAAGGCCTCGGAGGCCGCACCGAAGATCACCACTTCATCGGCCTGCGCGGCCAGCGCGCCCTCGAAGCCCTTGAGGTTGGGCGTCAGCACCGAATAGATCACGCCCGGGCGTCGCTCGATGCGACCCATCAGCTCGGCGGTATCGGCCATCTGCGGCACCCATTTCGGCGACACGAAAGATCCCGCCTCGACATTGGGAAAGCCGGCATCGCTCAGCCGGTTGCACAGTTCGATGCGAATGTCGGTGGTGATCGGCGTCTGCTCGTTTTGCAGACCGTCTCGTGCGCCGACCTCGACCAGAGTCACGCGTTGCGGCAGGGACGTTGTCATGCTTTCTCGCTTTCTGGTCGGGATGGGTGAATGCCCGGGTGTATCGAAAATGTCGTGATGCCTGCCAGGCGCTGTGACGGGTCTCAGTAGCCGCGCTGACGATCGATCTGCCCGCTCGGTCGTTCGCCCCGCCTTAGTGCGCCGATCTTGCCGGCGACCTGCTCGGCCGACGGCCCGACCTGGGTCGGCGCCGAGACATGCGGTGTGATCCGGATGGCCGGATGGTGCCACAAGGGATCACTGGCCGGCAGCGGTTCTCGTCGAAAGACATCGAGGGTGGCACCGGCAAGCCGCCCGCCATCAAGCTCGGCAATCAGATCGGCCTCGACCACCAGCGCACCGCGCGCGACATTGATCAGCCAGCCCTGCGGCTGCAGACGGCGCAGGGCGGCGGCATCGATCAGGTTTTCAGTCTCTGGCGTATGCGGCGCGAGCAGAATCAATACGCGGCTTGCCGCAAGAAAGGCCGGCCATGCGCCCTCGCCGTGCATCACCTCGATGCCGTCGATCGACTTGGCCGATCGTGCAAAGCCGCGCACGGTGAAGCCGGCACGCGCCAGGTGCGCGCCGACCTGCGCGCCGAGCACACCGACGCCGACAATGCCGACCGGTAATTCTGAACGGGCAAATGCCGGTAATTCCTGCCATTGCCGGTTGCGCTGCTGCGCCGCGTAAGCGTCATGACGGCCGGCGATGCGCAGCAGTTCGTGCAGACAATAATCGGCCATCAGCGGCCCCATGCCGGCGTCTTCCAGGCGGACGACCGCCAGCGTAGCCGGCAGCCCGGGGTGGCGCAGCAGATGGTCGACGCCGGCGCCGGTCGAGAAAAACGCCTGCAGCCGGGGGTGGCGCGAAAAGAAGTCTGTCGGCGGCTTCCAGCCGACCGCGATATCGGCCGACGCCGGTTCGGCGTTTGCATCATGCAAACGTGGGTCAGACAGGCCAGCGGCGCCGTCGGGGCAGCCCGGATCAAGCGAGATCTGCAGCTCGGGCAGCCGCTGCGACAGTTCGCGCTGCCAGGCCAGTGCGGCGCCGGGCTCGTTGTGGGCAATGACGATGCGCATCGCCCGATCATAGGCGATCAACCGTGCCGTGCGCGCTAAACTCAATGTCTGACCGACACCGGAGACCCCCTTGCCATGACGACCACCGTGCCCCCGATCGACAACCGCGTCACCCGCCTGATGGGCGTGAAATACCCCATCGTCCAGGCGCCGATGGGCTGGATCGCCCGAGCGCAGCTCGCCTCCGCCGTCTCGAATGCCGGCGGCATGGGCATCATCGAAACCGCCTCCGGCGAGCTCGATGCCATCCGCCTCGAGATCAAGAAGATGCGTGATCTCACCGACAAACCCTTCGGCGTGAACATCGCGCTGATGTATGTCAAGGATCCCGATATCGTTAAGTTCGTGGTCGATGAGGGCGTGCGCTTTGTGACCACCTCGGCCGGCGATCCGAGCCGCTATTGCGCCGAACTCAAGAAAGCGGGCCTCACGGTCTTTCACGTGGTGCCCACACTCAAGGCCGCGCTCAAGGCGGTTGAGGCCGGGGTCGACGGCCTGATCGTTGAAGGCGCCGAGGGCGGCGGATTCAAGAACCAGCGCGATGTCGCCTCGATGGTGCTGCTGCCGCTGGTCTGCTCCAAGGTGACGGTGCCGGTGATCGCCGCCGGCGGCTTCACCGACGGCCGTTCAATGGCCGCCGCGTTTGCCATGGGCGCCGAGGGCATCCAGATGGGTACCCGGATGCTGTCGTCGGCCGAGTCGCCGGCGCACATGAACTGGAAGCAGGCGATCGTGGGTGCCAGCGAAACCGATACGGTTTTTCTGAATCGCGGCGGCAACGGCCCGGCGCTGCGGGCACTGCGTACCGAGCGCACCACGCGCCTTGAAGCCAAAAACCCCGAGAACATGCGCACCGAGTTTGCCGGCGTGCAGCAGCTCTACTTCGGCGGCGACATGGAAGCTGCCGTGCCCTTGACCGGCCAGGTGTGTGGCCGCATCGAGAGCGTCGAGTCGGTGGCCGACATCATCAACGGCACGGTCACCGGCTTTCGTGCGGCGGTGAGCGACATGGCCGCGCGCTATATCGGCTGATCGAGTCGTGCGGCCGCTGCTGACGCCGGGCGCAGTTTGAGCTGACGACCGGCGTGCATTGACGACATTCAGCGACGACTAATGCGCGCTGCTGCGCGCCGAGGCGCGCCCTGAATGAGCCGCTCCCCGACGACCAGGGCCGCCATTGCCGGCTTCCTGTCCGGCAGCCGACGCTGCGGCGGCCGCAGACGCCGCGTTGTGTGCGGCAATTTCGCCGAGCTTGCCGACCGCATTCATGCAGCACGACATGGCCGAGCCGGTTGCGGTGGCGGCATCGACCGCCGCCCGCTCGGCATCGTCATGGGCCACCTGCGACAGCGAATGCATCTCCTCCTGCGAGCCACGCATCTGCGCGGTGACCAGCGAGGTCATCGTGGTGCTGGCATTACGGCTGAGCGACATCATCCCGATCATGTAGCGCCACATCGGCTCGACCACACAGGTGCGCATGGCATCGGCTGACATCCAGTTCCCCATGGCGCCCAGGCTCGGCTTCGACTCGCTGGCCTCGCCGGCCCGTCGGGTGTGATCGAGCGAGCGGCTGACCAGCTGATCGAGCAGCTCGGCATGCAATGCCAGGCTGCGCTGGCAGGCGGCGACCATGATGTCGCTGGCAGCGGTCGTGGTCAGCGGTGAGGGCCCCTTGAAGGGCAACTCGAAGGTGTCTTTCATAACGTGGTTTCCTGCGGCAAGGTGACTGACCGCCCGGCAAAATTGCTCGGGTCGATGGGATCAGGACGCAAGATCGAGGCCTGCGGCTGTGCCGCGCTCAGATTGTGCTCAGGCTGTGCTCAGGCTACGCTCAGGCCACGAATGCAATCACCAAGTCAGGCCACGAACTCGACCAGCAGTGCGCCTTCGGCCACCTGATCGCCGATCGCAAACGGCAATCGCTGCACCGTGCCGTCGGCCGGCGCTGCGATGGTGTGCTCCATCTTCATCGCTTCCATCACCAGCATCGGCTGACCCTTGCGCACCTTGGCACCAGCCTCGACCAGCAGCGCAATCACCTTGCCCGGCATCGGCGCACTCAGCTGACCTTCCGGCGCGCCGGCATCACCGGCATGCGACAGCTTTGGTGTGAAACCGAGCTGCCAGCGCGACTGGGCCATGAAGAGATGCAGGGTCTCGCGCGCCAGCACCGCGGTCACATCGAGGCGACCGGTACCGAGCAGCCCGGTGATGCGATTGCCGTCGCGCTGCAGACTTGAGAGACAGGTCGATTCGCCGCCGGCATGGACCGTGAAGCCGCCGGGACTGGTATCGATGCCGACCGCCACGCTGTGGCCGCGATCGGTAAAGGTCAAGGTGCGCGACTGTCGGGCATGGACCCGAAAGCCATCGGTGATCGACCATGGATCGGCGGCATCAGAGGCCACCGCTTCAGCGGTAAGGACCGCCGCCGCAGCAGCAGCGAGCACCTCGATCGTGGCGGGCGCTGACGAGGGCGCGAGCGCGGCGGCTTCGCGTTCGATCAGTGCGGTGTCGAGGTCGGCCTCGACAAAGGCGCGACAGCGCATCAGCCGGGCCAGAAAATCGACATTGGTCGAGGGGCCAACCGCCTCGAAGCCGGCCAGCGCGATCTGCATGCGGCGGATCGCCTGGGCGCGGTCCTCACCCCAGACGATGAGCTTGGCGATCATCGGATCGTAATGCGGCGTGATCGCATCGCCCGGGCCGATGCCGCTGTCGATGCGCACCGCGGCTGCCTGCCCGTGGGCATCGGCGCCGACCGCGAACTCGACTGCCGCCGGCGTGCGCAGGTGCACGAGTTTGCCGGTCGAGGGCAGAAAGCCGCGATCAGGGTTCTCGGCATAGACCCGCACTTCAATCGCATGGCCGCTCGCGGTGAGCGCCTCCTGCAGGCGGGGCAGCCGCTCGCCTGCTGCCACCCGCAATTGCCACTCGACCAGGTCCAGGCCGGTAATCATTTCGGTGACCGGATGCTCGACCTGCAGCCGCGTGTTCATCTCCATGAAGTAGAAGGCGCCGCTGGCATCCATGATGAATTCGACCGTGCCCGCGCCGACATAGCCGACCGCGCGAGCCGCCGCGACCGCCGCCTCGCCCATGGCGCGGCGCTGGGCCTGGCTCAGCCCGGGCGCGGGCGCTTCTTCGATCACCTTCTGATGGCGTCGCTGCACCGAGCAGTCGCGCTCAAAGAGATAGACGGTGTTGCCGTGGGTGTCGGCAAAGACCTGGATTTCAACGTGGCGCGGGCGGGTGGCGTATTTCTCGATCAGCACCGCATCGTTGCCGAAACTCGCTGCGGCTTCGCGCCGGCACGAGGCGAGCATTGCCGCGAATTCGCCAGCCTCGCGCACGATGCGCATGCCCTTGCCGCCGCCGCCGGCACTGGCCTTGATCAGCACCGGAAAGCCGATGCGATCGGCTTCGCGCTGAAGCAGGGCATCGTCCTGATCGGTATCGTGATAGCCGGGTATCAGGGGCACGCCGGCCTGCGCCATCAGGCGCTTCGATTCGGCTTTGAGGCCCATGGCGGTGATGGCCGAGGGCGGCGGGCCGATGAAGACCAGACCGGCGTCCTGACAGGCCTGGGCAAAGCCAGCGTTTTCCGACAAAAAGCCATAGCCCGGATGAATCGCCTGGGCGCCGCTGCGCAAGGCCGCCTCGATGATGGC
>CAMCXH010000164.1 GCA_945883285.1 Bordetella parapertussis
GGCGGCATGACGCTCTATACCTTCGACCGTGATGTCGCGGGCACCGGCAGGAGCGCTTGCCTTGGCCCTTGCGCAACCAACTGGCCGCCGCTGATGACCACTCCTGACGCCAAGCCGGTCGGCGACTGGACGATCCTGACTCGCGATGACTCGACCCGCCAATGGGTCTACAAAGGGCAGCCGCTCTACTACTGGTCGAAGGACGCCAAACCGGGCGATCGCACTGGCGACGGCTTCAATAATCTCTGGAAGCTCGCGCGTCCCTGAGCATCGAACAGCCGGTCGCAGCCGGCGGTTTCCGTACTCGTCATTCAAGGGTTCCCGGCCGGGATCAATCGGTGAAGACAGCCTATATCTCGCATGCCAGTTCGATGCGTCACGAGATGGGTGCAGGCCACCCCGAGTGCCCGCAGCGCGTGTCGGTCATCGCTGATCGACTGCTGATGCGGGGTTTGCTTGAACTCATGGAAAGCTTTGAGGCGCCATCGGCCACCATCGATCAACTCGTTCGCGCCCATGACCTTGCCTATGTCGAGCAACTGATCGCTCTGTCTCCCGAGGCAGGCTATCGGCAGCTTGACCCCGACACGGCGATGAATCCGCAGACGGTCGATGCCGCGATGCATGCGGCCGGCGCCGCGGTACTGGCCGCTGAACTGGTCGGACAAGGCGGATTCAGGCGGGCCTTTTGCAATGTGCGCCCACCCGGTCACCATGCCGAGCGCGGCAGCGCAATGGGGTTTTGCTTTTTCAACAACGTGGTGGTCGGCATCCGCCATGCCCTCGACGAGCTCGGCATGCAACGCGTTGCCCTGATCGATTTCGATGTTCATCACGGCAATGGCAGCGAACACATCCTGGCCGGCGACCAGCGTGTTTTGATGGTCTCGACCTTTCAGTCGCAGCTGTATCCGTACAGCGGAGAGCAGGCACTCGGCCCGAACATGCTCAATGTGCCGCTTGCGCCCTACTCCGGCGGGCAGGCGCTGCGCGACGCCGTGGCCGACGCCTGGCTGCCGGCGCTGCGTGACTTCAAACCGCAGATGCTCTTCATCTCGGCCGGCTTCGATGCGCACCGCGATGACGACATCAGCCAGCTCGGCTGGGTCGACGCCGATTACGCCTGGGTCACCCGACAGCTTGCCGATCTGGCCGATGAACTGTGTGAAGGACGCATCGTGTCGATGCTGGAAGGCGGCTACAACCTGCCGGCGCTAGGGCGTTGCGCAGAAGCGCATGTGCGAGGGCTGCTCGACCTCGACTGAAGACTGATGCTGGAGCGGGTGACGGGAATCGAACCCGTGCCTGAGGCTTGGGAAGCCGCCGTTCTACCATTGAACTACACCCGCGACCGCCAACCGAGTCTAACAAAAAGATCCCGGCCGAAAGCTGATCAACCCAGTCTGATCAGTTGCAAAAACTCCCGGCGCAGTTCGGAGTTCTTGAGAAATTCGCCGCGCATGATGCTGTTGGTCATGTGCGGCTCGGCATCCTTGACACCGCGCCACTGCATGCAGAAGTGATCGGCCTCAAGTACCAGCGCGAGCCCTGCAGGCTTGAGCCGCGCCTCAAGCAGATCGGCCAGCTGCATGACCGCCTCTTCCTGGATCTGCGGGCGGCTCATGATCCAGTCGGCAATGCGGGCGTACTTTGACAGACCGATCAGCTGGGAACCTTCAGAGGGCATCACGCCGACCCACAGGCGCCCGAGGATCGGCACCATGTGGTGGGAGCAGGCGCTGCGCACCGTCATCGGCCCGATGATCATCAGCTCACTGAGGAGCTCGGCATTGGGAAACTCGGTGACCCGGGGCATCGCGTGATAGCGGCCCTTGAAGACCTCTCCGAGATACATTCGAGCCACGCGGTTCGCGGTACCACGACTGTTGTGATCGCCATCGGTATCGATGACAAGGCTGCTGAGCACTGCCTCGATTCGCTCGGTGACCTCGGCCTCGAGCGCCGCACGTTCGGCATCGCCATAGATGAAGTCGGCGATATTGTCATTGGCATGAAAGCGCTGGCCTGCCTGCTGCAAGCGCTCCCGGATCAGCTGGGAGACCGGTTTTTCGGGCATGAGACCGTCGGGCGCTGCCGATACGATGGGTTTCAAACTGAAGTCTCCTTGACGCGCCGTGTCTGCACCGACAGATCGGCGCAGCACCTGTTGGCATGGCGCTCCAGGCAACAGGGTCAGTAAATTGTACTCGCCGGCCCCGGCACAGACTGCCACATCCACCAGTCCCTGAAACCGCTCGAGCGCAACGCTGGTTAGAATCCGGCCATGCAAGTCACCATCAATGGAAAACCGCTCGCGGTCTCGGCAGGCACCAGCGTGGCTGATCTGCTGACCCAGCTGAGCCTGACGGGCAAGCGGGTTGCAGTCGAGTGCAACGGCGAGATTGTGCCGAAGTCGCTGCATGCCACACGCTGTCTGAACGAAGGCGACAGGCTCGAAATCGTGGTGGCTGTCGGCGGGGGCTGATCCGGCAGCAGACCGTCAGCAGCAGATCGCAACCGGCCTTGCTTCAGGCTCGGGGCGCCCGCGCCAATCCTCATTGCAGTCTATTGGAGTGTTCAAAGATGAAACTGTCGAAGATCCTGTTGGCTGGCCTGGTCATGCTTGCGACGGCCTGCGTCGGGCCGGGGCTAAAGGAGAAGATCAATGTCGATGTGGTCGGTCTGGAGCCGATGCGCAGTGACGCCATGGAAGCCCGGTTCCTGGTGAAACTGCGGGTGCAGAACCCCAACGACCAGCCGATCAATTTCAATGGCCTCTATGTCGAGCTCGATGTACGCGGCAGTCGGGTGGCAAGCGGCGTGAGCAACGACAGCGGTGAGGTGCCCCGATTCGGCGAGAGTACCGTCGAGATTCCGGTCACGGTGCCGTTCACCGCCCTGATCAGACAAGCCATGAACCTGTCGGGCGGCATGCCGGCGACGCTTGATTACGAGGTCAAGGGACGCCTGTCAGGCCCGCTCTTCGGTGGCGCTTCATTCAGTCGCAAGGGCGAGCTGGCCATGCCGGGGACGGCGTCGAACCGCTGATCAGCGACTAGAATGGTCGACGATCCTTTAAGGCCGCACTGACGTGACCGACACTGCACCCGTTTCTGCACCCGTTCCCGCCCGGCCTTCCGATGCCGGCGATCCGCTGATGATCGGTGCGCGCCGCTTCTCGTCGCGACTGCTGCTGGGCACCGGAAAATACCGCGATTTCGAGCAGACCCGACTGGCGATCGATGCCAGCGGCGCCGAGATCATCACGGTCGCGATCCGGCGCACCAACATCGGCCAGAATGCCAACGAGCCGAGCCTGCTCGAGACCGTGCCGGCCTCCCGATTCACGCTGCTGCCCAACACTGCGGGCTGCTACAGCGCCGACGATGCGGTTCGCACCCTTCGACTGGCGCGCGAGCTCCTCGACGATCACACCCTGGTCAAGCTCGAGGTGCTGGGTGATCCGCACAATCTCTATCCGAATATGCCCGAGACCCTGAAAGCCGCCGAGACGCTGGTGCGCGAAGGCTTCGAGGTGATGGTCTATTGCAGCGACGACCCGATCCAGGCGCGAGTCCTCGAGTCGATCGGTTGCGTGGCAGTCATGCCGCTGGCCTCGCTGATCGGGTCGGGCATGGGCATCCTCAACCCCTGGAACCTGCAGCTGATCCTCGAGAAGGCCACGGTGCCGGTGATCGTCGATGCCGGCGTGGGCACGGCGTCGGACGCGGCGATTGCCATGGAACTCGGTTGTGCCGGCGTGCTGATGAACACCGCGGTAGCGGCTGCCCGCGATCCGATCCTGATGGCCGGCGCGATGCGCAAGGCGGTCGAGGCCGGTCGCGAGGCCTTTCTTGCCGGTCGCATGCCACGCAAGCTTTACAGCGCGAGCCCGTCGTCGCCCACCGGCGGCATCATCGGATCGACCTGAGCCTCCCCAGCGTCTGACGTGAGGCAAGCCGCGAACCGATGAGCCTATCGAACGAACAGCCGGCGCCAACCGGCGAGTCGGTCCAGGACCCGTCCATTCATGGCCATATCCGCAGCTTCGTGATGCGGCGCGGGCATCTCTCGGACGCCCAGAGAGATGCCCATGAACGGCTGCTGCCGCAATACGGCGTGCCGCCGGACGATGGCCCGATCGATTTTGACGCACTGTTCGGGCGACGCGCGCCGGTGGTGCTTGAGATCGGCTTCGGCATGGGCCACACCACGGCCGCGATTGCGGCGGCGAGGCCCGAGACCGACTTTCTGGGCATCGAGGTCTATACGCCCGGTGTGGGTAGCCTGCTGCGCCACCTTGAGGACGACGCGCTCACAAATGTGCGCATCATCCAGCTCGATGCGGTGGAGGTTCTCAAGCAGCGCATCGCGCAAGCCGCACTGGCCGGGGTGCACATCTACTTTCCGGACCCCTGGCCCAAGCTCAGGCACCACAAGCGCCGACTGATCCAGCAGCCCTTCATCGCTCATCTGGCAACCCGCATTGCGCCGGGCGGCTACCTGCACTGTGCGACCGACTGGGAGCCCTATGCGCAGCAGATGCTCGAGGTCCTGTCGGCCGAACCGCTGCTGGTCAATCAGGCCGACGGCTTTGCACCGCGCCCCGAGTGGCGCCCGCTCACCAAGTTCGAGCAGCGCGGCCTGCGGCTCGGGCATGGTGTGTTTGATCTGATCTTTCTGCGACGCAGCTGACCGGCGCCGATTCGCACGGCGACCGCCATCACTTCGGTGCGGTACCGAAGCGCTCGCGCTCGACACTGAACACCGTTCGCGATTTCGAGGCACCAATCAGGCTGTCATTTCGACCGAATAGCCTGTGCCGGCCGCGGATACTGCGATGCCGTTGCGTCCCACTGCGGCCGGCCCTCCCCAACCAATAGAAGGAATTTGGCAATGCACAAGTCAACCATCTCCAAAGCGGTAGCCATGGCTGTGATCAGCCTGTCTGCCGCCCCGGTCTTTGCCCAATCGTCGCTCACCATGTATGGCATCCTCGATCAGGCAATCGAATGGTCGAACGGCCCCAAGAATGCGTCGAACAATCAGCTCGGTTCAGCCGGCTGGCAGCTCGTCAACGGTATTTCAAACGGCTCGCGCCTGGGCTTTCGGGGTTCGGAAGACCTCGGCGGCGGCATGAAGGCCATCTTTGCAATCGAGACCCGGTTTAACGTCGACACCGGCGATACCGGTGGCGGCCTCGGCATGCCGCCCAACCCGTCCGACAAGAAATCCGTCAACGCCAACCTGAAGTTCTGGAATGCCCAGTCATGGGTTGGCCTGGAGAGCGGCTGGGGACGCCTGACCGCGGGTCGCCAGTATGTCCCGCTGTATAACGCGCTCAACAATATCGACGCGACCACCTACCGCTACTACAACAACCAATCGCAATTCTTCAATAACCGTCTCGACAACGCCCTGCTCTACCAGACGCCGAAGTTCGCCGGCCTGGTTGTCGAAGCCATGTATGCCTTTGGCGCAAACCTCGCGCCGTCGGCCAATACCGGCACCAATGCCTATCCGCAGGACCAGGGCAACTCCTATGGTCTGGGTGCCCGCTGGGAGCAGGGTAACTTCTTGTTCGGCGGCGCCTACATGAACTACGGCGTCGACAAGTCGGGCTATACCCTGTTCTCGAGCCGGGTCGAGTGGGGTGCCGGCGCCGCCTGGCGCTTCAGCAAGACCGGTCAGATCGGTGCGACCTACCTGACGTCCAGCCTGGGTACCGGCGTGACCAGCTCGGATAACAACATCAAGAATGGCGTGGTTGCCGATACCTCGGCCAGTACCGATTTCATCATCGTGAGCGGTCGTATCGGCCTGGGTCCGGGCGTGCTCTATGGCAACTATGCCTACAAGGATCCGAACAACTACAAGAACCTGAAAGCGCAGAACCTGTTCGGCATCACCTATGACTTGCCTCTGTCCAAGCGCACCGACGTCTATCTGTCAGTCGGTCAGGACGGCGACTTCAAGTATGCCGGCTCGGGTACCGCGACCAGCCCCTACTTCTACGGCACGTCCAATCGTGCCGCTCTGGGCCTTCGCCATCTGTTCTGAGACCAGGCCGATCTGCGGCTGGCGAGGCGCGATCGCGCAGCAATGAAAAAGGCCCGGGAGTCCGGGCCTTTTTCGTGCTGATCGATCAGCCGACTCAGTGACCAAGCGCAGAAAATCGCGCCAGATGCGCATCCACATCACCGAACTGCTGCGCGATCATGGTCAGACGCCGAAAGGTATGCGAGACCTTCATTTCCTCGGTCATGCCCATGCCGCCATGCAACTGGATGGACTCCTGAGAGACCTGTCGGCAGGCATCGGCAATCTTGATCTTGGCGGCCGAAATGATGCGCGCGCGTTCGAGCGGATCGGTGGCGGTATCGACCTTCGAGGCGGCCAGATAGCTCATCGAACGGGCCTGCTCGGTGCTGACGAACATCTCGACCATGCGGTGCTGCAGCGCCTGAAATGAGCCGATCGGCGCACCGAACTGCTTGCGGGTCTTGAGGTATTCGAGCGTGGTGTCATTGGCAAACTGCATCGCACCCACTGCCTCCGAGCACAGCAATGCGGTGGCGAAATCGAAGGCTTCTTCAATGACCGGCAGGGCCGCGCCCTCGGTACCGACCAGAGCGTCGGCACCGACCTTTACGCTGTCGAGGCGAACATCGGCACCACGCTGATTGTCGAGGGTGCGGTAGCCGGTCATCGAGACGCCCTTGGCGCCTGGCGCGACCACAAACAGGGAAATGCCCTCGGCATCGCCGGCCTTGCCCGAGGTTCGTGCGGACACGACCAGCAGGTCGGCCAGGGTGGCACCGACGACCACGCGCTTCAGGCCATTGAGAATCCAGCCGTCGGCCGCGCTGGTTGCGCTGAGCGCCACCTGCGAGACCCGATAACGGGCACTGTCTTCGAGGTGGGCAAAGGCCAGCTTGCGCGAGCCGTCGACCACCGCCGAGACGATCTCGGTCTTCTGTGCGGCGCTGCCGGCACGATCAATGAGCCGGGCCGCCAGCACCGTCGCCAGCACCGGCTCGACGACCAGTGACTGCCCGATCGACTGCATGGCACTCATCATGTCGGTTGCACCGCCGCCGAAGCCGCCAGCGGCTTCGGAGAACGGAATCGAGAGCACGCCCATATCGGCGAGTTGCTTCCAGACCGCAGTGCTTGCGCCAGCGTCCGAGCGGATGATCTGCTTGCGCTGTTCAAAATCGTAATGGTCAGACAGGAATCGACCGACCGATTCGGCCATGAGCCGCTGTTCTTCGCTGAGTTCGAAATTCATGATCAGAGGCCCAGGGTCGCCTTGGCGATAATGTTGCGCTGGATCTCGTTGGATCCTGCGTAGATGCTGGTCTTGCGATAGTTGGCATAGCGCGCCGCAAGACTGGCAGTGAGCGCATCGAATTCGCCTGCCAGCGACTCGCCAACCGCCTTGAAGGGCACTGCCATCGGGCCGGCCGCCTGCATCATCAGTTCGGTGAGGGCCTGCTGGATTTCGGTGCCGCGAATCTTGAGCATTGAGACATCAGCGCCGGGCGGGCGGCCGCCCCGCATCGCATCGAGAAAACGCAGATTCGTGATCTCGAGCGCCATCAGCTCGACCTCGACGCGGGTGAGCTTGTCGCGAAACCGGGGGTCATCCATCATCGATCGACCATCGGCATCGAGCTGC
>CAMCXH010000165.1 GCA_945883285.1 Bordetella parapertussis
ATTTCGCTGGTGTTTTTCTCGGTTATCCCATTACCGGAGCAGGTCCTGGGAGGCGCGATTGTGCTGGCTGGCGTGGTGTACATGCAGTGGCAGCAGTTGCGCGAACAAAAGCCTTAGGCTGGGCTTGGCAATTCAAAGCCGGTGACCGACAAAGTGGCAGTGTCTCGACTGCCGCAACTCACTCCGGCTGGTTCTGCAGTTTGTTGATGCGGTCGATCCGGTCCTCGATGGTGGCATCGCTGCCGCCTTTCCATTCGAGCACCTGCAGCACCACGCCCGATGCATCGCGCGGGCGAAGCACCACTTCGCTGCGGTTGCTGAACTCATCGCGCAACGGAATCTTGTAGCCCTTGCCTTCGACTTCGCTGATGAACTCGGCGAGGTTGTCGACTTCCAGGCCCATGTGATGCAGACCTTCGCCGTGCTTGTCGATATGCTGGTTGATGAAGCCGTCTGCTTCGAGTGACTGCACCAGCGACAGCACGTTTTCGCCGATCTGCATGTAGGCGACCTTCACCATGCCGGCCTTCTCGCGCAGGACTTCGGTTCGGATATGGACCGCGTTGAGCAGCTTCTTGTACTGCTCGGTTGCCTGATCGGCATCGCGCACCGCGATGGCCACGTGGTCGATTCGTTTGATGCTTGCCATGGCGTGTCTCCTCGGGATTTGGGCGAGGCAAGTATAGTCGCAGGCATAAGTACGACATCACGACATCAGGAGACGACGATGAGCTATGACGCCCCCTTTGCCGGTCTGAAGGTCATCGACCTCAGTCAGGGCATTGCAGGACCCTATTGCGCCATGCTGCTCGCCCAGCAGGGGGCACAGGTCATCAAGGTCGAGGGGCCGGGAGATGGCGACTGGAGCCGCGTGCTCGGCGTGCGATATGGCGACCATTCGGCGTTTTCGATCATCGGCAATCTGGGCAAGCGCAGCGTGGCGATCGACCTCAAGCAGGATGAAGGCAAGGCGGTGTTGTGGCGCCTGATCGAAGGCGCGGATGTGTTCATCGAAGGCTTTCGCCCGGGCGTGATCAAGCGACTGGGTTTCGATTACGAAGCGGTCAGCGCGCGCGAGCCGCGAATCGTTTACCTGTCGATTTCGGGATTCGGTCAGAGCGGGCCTCTGGTCGGGCGGCCTGCAATGGATCCGGTGCTGCAGGCATTTTCCGGGCTGACCGGCGAGAACCACGGCGAAGACGGCATCCCGCATCGCGTGCCGACGATCCCGGTCGACATGGTCACCGCGCTCTATTCCTTCCAGGCAATGTCATCGGCGCTGTATGCGCGCCGTGACGAGCCGCGCGGCCGATACCTCGATTCGAGTCTGATGCAAGGCGCGGCCGGCATGCAGGCGATCCGGATGATGTCGTCGCTGCTCGAAGGCGGCGTGGTTCGCCCGGGTGGCTCGCCCGCGGGCATCTTCCGCACCGCAGATGGCTGGATATCGGTGACCACCATCCTCGATCGGGATTGGTTGGCGCTGTGTGAGGCGATCGATCGGCCCGATCTGGCCGCGCAGGAGCGATTCAAGAAGGTCGCCGACCGGCATGCCCAGGACGAGGAGCTCATGTCCATGCTGAGGTCGCTGCTGATCACGCAAACCACTGCGCACTGGTCGCAACGGCTGGCCAAGGCCAGCGTCATGCACGAGCGGGTCAATCGCTATGCCGACTTCGTCAAGGAGCCGCAGGCAATCGAGACCGGGCTGTTTTCGTGGCTGTCTCAGCCCGGTCTGGATCGCACCGTGCCGGTGGCCAATCTGCCGGGAATGCGGCGTTTTGAGGACGGTACGCCGGCAGCGACCGCACCCACCGTGGGCCAGCATACCGCCGAGGTGCTTGGCGAATGCGGCTATGACGCGGCACAGATTGCCGGGCTCGCTCAGCGCGGCGTGATTGCCGTCTCGAAGGGCTGAGCATGAGCGCCGATCACAAGCCGCTGCCTGAGGGCATATTCTTCATGCAGGCTCAGGAGCAGGTGGTCTTCGGTCGCCCCGCCGAGCAGGCGGTCATGGAGCAGGTCGAGCGCCTGGGCGCGCGCCGGGTGTTCCTGACCTCGGGCCGCACTCTCGGCAACCTGGATGACGGGCCCTTGCAGCGTATCCGCCGGGCACTCGGTGATCGTCACTGCGGCACCTGGTCGCGGATTCGGGCGCACAGCCCGCGCGAGGACGTGATCGACGGCGCGCTTGCGGCACGTGAGGCCGGTGCCGACCTGATGGTGGCGGTCGGTGGCGGCTCGGTCATCGATGCCACCAAGGCCATGCTGATGGCGATCTGGATGGGGCTCGATGCGCCTGCCGACATGGCGCCCTATCGCAATAATCAGCCGCCAGGCGCGGCCCGTCCGGTCCAGGCGCCAATCGGCGCTATCCGGATGCTGGCAGTCTCGACGACCTTGTCGGCTTCCGAGTTCACGCCCAATGCCGGGGTCACCGAGTCGCAGACGCACACCAAGCAGTCCTACAGCCATCGTCTGATGGTGCCGCTGACCGCCATCCTCGATCCGCAGGCAACCCTCGATACGCCGCTCGATCTGCTCTTTAACACCGCGATTCGTGCGGTCGACCATGCAGTCGAGTCTTTCTGTTCGCCCAATGCCAATCCGGCCACCGAACCGCTGTCGCTTCAGGGCTGGCGTCTGCTCGCTCGGTCCTTGCCCGCAATACAGGACGATCCGACCGATCTCGATGCACGACTTCAGGCGCAATTTGGAATGTGGCAGGCGATTGCGGGCTCAGTGGCCGGTGCCAGGACGGGCGCCAGCCACGGCATCGGCTATGCACTGGGCGCGACCTTCGATATTGCCCACGGACACACTTCCTGCGTGATGCTGCCTGCGGTCCTGCGCTGGAACGCTGCGGTCAATGCCGACCGGCAACGCCTGCTGTCCGAGGCAGTCGGGCAGCCCGGTGTGCCGGCAGCCGATCTGGTGGCAGCGCTGGCCGCGCGGCTTGGTCTTCCGGGATCGCTAGGTGAAGTGGGCGTGGGCCGCGAGCATTTTGCAGAGATCGCAAAGCGCGCTCTGGTCTATGTGAACCTGCGTGATAACCCGCGGCCGATCACCGGTATCGATGAGGTGATCGAGATCCTCGAGCTGGCAGTCTGATCCGATATTCATCGCAGGACGAACTTCTGACGGCGCACAAAGCGTCCCCAGTCGTCGCGTTGCGGTGATTCGTACTGTCTTGTTTTCGCATCGGACCAGGTCTGCGCTGCAGGTGAGCCTGCAGGGCGCCTGCTCGACTGCACCGCGACATATCGTGAGTCGAAGGTGTCGATGAGTGCGTCGGTGACGCCTGGGTCGAATCGGTCCTGGTGCAGGGTCGCCTCGAGCGGCAGCCGGGGGCTGATCGAGCGCGCCTGCAGCGGCCACCCGATGCACAGGCCAGCCAGCGGAAAAACATGCTCGGGCATTTCGAGGATCGTCGCCAGTTCCTCGGCCCGGTCGCGCAGGACGCTGATCGGGCAGCAGACCATGCCGACTGCGCTTGCTGCGCGGATGAAATTCATCATGACGAGTGCCGCATCGACCGTCGGATTGAAAAAGCCATCGAGGTGTTCGTTGGTGAACGCCTGGCCCCGACGCTCGAAAATTCGCCGAAATCGCCTGCCGTTGCCGCAAAAGAGCAGCAGGGCTGGAGCGGTCTTCATCCAGGGCATCGACGGCACCAGCGATTCGACCGCCAAGCGCACAGCTGGATCACGGATGTCGACGATATCGGCCTGCTGCAGATCGCTTTTCGTGGGAGCGCTCAGCGCGCAGGCGGCGAGCAGCCTGACCAGATCGGTATCGACTGCTCGCTCTGCCCATGCCCGATGTGTTGCCTGGCTTGCCATTTGCAGCAGCTGGTCAAGCCCTTTGAGTCCGGGCGGTATCGCCACTTCCTCACCGAATCGTGACGCGAGTGCCTGCTTCAATGCGGTGGGTGTGTTCTCGTCGTTCATGGTGAAGTCATCCTGTCGATATTTGGCGTGAGGTAATCTTGCGCATCCCAACTGTCGGCCGTCCATACTGGACCCAGGATCAACTCACGATGAAAACTCAGATTCGCACCCTTGCTGCCGCATTCATTCTGCTTGGTGTGGCGACTGCGCCTGCCATGGCTCAATCGAAGAAAGAGCTCGTCGACAGGGTCGTCCTGCTCCAGCAACCGGGAGTCGAGGCGATGGCTCGCAATATGGCCGAGCAACCGGCGATCCAGCTGGTCATGCAGGCTCGTCAGTTCATTCAGAACGTGCCTGCCGACAAGCGCGATGCAGCGGTCAAGAACATCGATGTCGAGCTGAAAAAGTATGCCGATGATGTGGTGCCACTGTTGCGTGATCGCGCGGTCAAGATCGCGCCGACGATCATTGGGCCGGAGCTCGACAAGAATTTCAATGAAGACGAACTCAAGCAGCTGATCAATTGGCTTGAGTCCCCGGTCATCAAGCGGTTTCAGGATCTGACGCCGAACATGCAGCGGGCCTTGTCCGACAAGCTGGTGAACGAGACCCGTGCGCAGGTCGAGCCCAAGCTGACTGCGCTTGAGGCGGCGATGGCCAAGCAGCTCGGTGTCACGCCCAACAGCAGTGGACCGGCACCCGCTGCATTGCCCGGCAATCGCGGCGGCTCGAACTGAGTCGGATCGAGCTTCAGGGCTGAGTCCGTTGATGGGCTCAGCGCCCCACTGTCCGGACACATCCATCACCAGCGCCAGCCTGATTCAATCCGAGGAACCGCGATGACCGAACCCACCGTCCTGATCGAGAAGTCCCCCGAGGGCTACGCAGTGATCACCCTCAATCGCCCGGGAGCGATGAATGCGCTGTCTCGTCAGCTTCGACAGGAACTGGCCGAGGCAATCGATGCGATGCAGGCCGATCCGGAGGTCAGAGTCCTGATTCTGACCGGCGCGGGTCGTGCATTTACCGCCGGTCTTGATCTGAAGGAACTTGGCGTCAAGGGTCTGAAGGGTGATGCGGCCGCGCAATCGATGCAGGAAGCCGTGCAGGTGGGCGATCCGGTGAAGTCCATTGGCCGCTTCACCGGCCCGGTGATCGGCGCAATCAATGGCGTTGCGATTACCGGTGGTTTTGAGCTCGCGCTTGCCTGCGATGTGCTGCTCGCTTCGTCCGAGGCCCGATTTGCCGATACCCATGCCCGAGTGGGCGTGATGCCGGGCTGGGGCTTGTCGCAAAAGCTCAGCCGGATCATCGGTATTTCGCGTGCCAAGGAGCTCTCGCTGACTGGCAATTTTCTGGGCGCCGATCAGGCTCTGGCCTGGGGATTGGTGAATCGCGTGGTACCGCCCTCCCAATTGCTGACGCAGGCGCGGGCTTTGGCCTGCGACATGCTGTCGGTCCTGCCCCATATGCTGGTGGCCTACAAGAAAGTGATCGACGACGGCTATGCGGTCTCGTTTGCTCAGGGCATGGCGATCGAGCGGGAGCGGGCCGATGCCAACAATGGCGCGGTCAGCGCCGAGGACATCGAAGCGCGACGCGAAGCCGTCCGGGCGCGCGCCCACGGCCAGTAAGCAGCGCACGTGCCGGTTTCGACCGGCCGACTCGAGCTTTTTTTGCCTCGATGGCATCATCCGATCATCACTCGCAATCGGGCCGCACAGGCATCTGACAGGCCGAACTGAATGGCTGATGACATCGTCGACGTGCTGATCATCGGTTCCGGAGCGTCGGGTGCCGCGGTCGCGTGGCGCCTGGCCGATACGCGGATGCGCATCGTCTGCATGGAGCAGGGCGACTGGACCAATCCGTCCGACTATCCCAGTACCCGCCGCAGCTGGGAGGCCGAGGCGGCCTCGAGCGCATCGCCCAGCCCGAACATTCGAAATGGGCGCGATGACTATCCGATCAACGAAGATGATTCGCCGATCTCGATCGTGAACTACAACGGCGTGGGCGGAAGTACGGTGCTCTATTCGGCCCACTTTCCGCGGTTTCATCCGTCGGATTTCAAGGTTCGAACCCTCGATGGCGTCGCCGATGACTGGCCCCTCGACTATGCAATGCTCGAACCGTATTTCGCGCTCAATGACCGCAACATCGGTGTGTCCGGTCTGTCGGGCGACCCCGCCATGCCGTCGCATGAACCACCCTTGCCGCCGATCCCGCTGGGCAAGATGGGCGAGACCATCGCTCGCGGTTTCAATCGGCTCGGCTGGCATTGGTGGCCATCCGACAGCGCGATCATCACCCGCGACTACGAGGGGCGCGAGGCTTGTGTCAATCTGGGCCCCTGTCACTCGGGCTGCGCCAAGGGCGCAAAGAGCAGCGCCGACATTACCTACTGGCCGATGGCCCGGCGCGCAGGGGTTGAGTTGCGCACCCGCTGTCGAGTGAGCGAGATTCTGGTTGATGACCATGACATGGCCACCGGCGTCGTCTACTTTGATGAGCACGGTGTTGAGCACCGTCAGCGCGCCGAGCTTGTCATCCTTGCCTGCAATGGCGTGGGCACTCCGCGCCTGCTGCTCAACTCAAGGTCGGCGCGTTTTCCCGATGGTCTGGCCAACCGCTCGGGTCTGGTCGGCAAGAACCTGATGCTGCATCCCTGGGGGCTGATTTCAGGGATTTTCGATGAGCAGCTCGACTCGCATTACGGGCCGCAGGGCTGCTGCCTCCTGAGCAAGCAGTTCTACGAAACCGATCCTGGGCGCGATTTCGTGCGCGGCTACAACATGCAGATCACCCGAGGTGCAGGACCGGTCGTGACCGCCAGGCAAGGACTGACCCGCGGCACGATCCCGTGGGGCGCGGCGCACCATGCCGAGTTCGCCCGACGATATGATCGGACCATCAATATCGGTATCTGCTGCGAGGATCTGCCCGAGGAACACAATTGCGTCACCCTCGATCCGACGCTGACCGATTCGAGTGGCATCCCGGCGCCGCGGATCAGCTATCGGCTGAGCGACAACAGCAAGCGGATGCTGCAGCACAGCTTCGAGAAAGGCACCGAGGTGATGAAAGCCGCTGGTGCAGTCGATATACATACCGAGGGGCCGATGCGTTATGCCGGTTGGCATCTTCTTGGTACCGCCCGAATGGGACTCGATCCGACCCGGTCGGTGGTCAACGAATGGGGCCGCAGCCATGATGTACGCAACCTTTTCATCGTCGACGGAAGCGTGTTTGTCACCTCGGGTGGGGTCAATCCGACCTCGACGATACAGGCGCTTGCGCTCTACATCGCTGACGCGATGAAGGCGCGTCTGGCCAATCTTTTTGACTGATCCCGATTCCTGCGAACGCTGCCATGTCGACTCGCGAATCACGTTCATCCATCGATTTTTCCGAGAACCGGCCACTGAGCAGTGGATTTGGGCTGATTCAGCTCGCGACCCTTGAAGGGGTCCTCGATCTGATCGTGCCGCCCAGCGCAGATGGGCGGATGCCGGGTGCGACCGAGGTCGGTGTGCCGGCCTATCTTCTGGCTCATTGCGCCGATGCCTTGCCGATCTTGTGCACTGAGCTCGATCGGCTCGACGCCCAGGCGAATGCCCGATGCGGACAGCCCTTCGCCGCACTCGGTGCAGACGATCGCCAGGCGCTTGTCGACGGCATGCGCGCGCAGGACGCTGATTTCATGAGCCGTCTTGCACTCGAAACCGTGACCTGCTACTACCAGCATGATCGCGTCCTG
>CAMCXH010000166.1 GCA_945883285.1 Bordetella parapertussis
GCCATCCGGCCTGGCTGGTCACCGTCGGTCAGACCTGGGGGTCGGCACCCCGCCCGGCCGGCTCGCTGCTGTGCGTGCGCGATGACGGACAGGTGGTCGGCTCGGTATCGGGTGGCTGCGTCGAAGACGACCTGATCGACCGGGTCCGCAACGGTGAACGCGTGAAAGTGCCGACCCGCGTCACTTACGGCATCTCGCAGGAAGAAGCGGCGCGATTCGGGCTGCCCTGTGGCGGCACGCTGCTGCTGGTGCAGGAGCCCCTGGTCGACATCACCTGGATCAATGAACTGCTCGAGCGCACCGCAAGGCATGAGCTGATCGCACGGCAGGTTGATCTGGCAAGCGGGGCGGTGAGCCTGGCTGGCGCGCAGCGCGGACAGACCTTCTCGCTCGATGAGGGCGTGATGCAGCAGATCTTCGGGCCGCGCTGGCGGATGCTGGTGATCGGCGCCGGACAGCTCTCGCGGGTGCTGGCGCAAATGGCGCTTGCCCTCGACTTCGAGGTGATCGTGTGCGATCCGCGCGAGGAATATCACCTGAGCTGGGACATCCCCGGCACCACCTTCACCCGCGACATGCCCGACGATGCGGTGCTGGCGCTGCAACTCGATGCCCACAGTGCGGTGGTCGCGGTGACTCACGATCCGAAGCTTGACGACATGGTGCTGATGGAGGCGCTCAAGTCCTCGTGCTTTTATGTCGGCGCGCTCGGCTCGCGCGGCAATACTGCCAAGCGCAAGGAGCGCCTGAAGCTCTTTGATTTGAGTGACTCGCAGCTCGACCGGCTGCATGGCCCCATCGGCCTGGACATCGGCAGCCGCACACCGGCCGAGATCGCGGTATCGATCCTGGCCGAGATCATCGCGGTCAAGAATGGCGTGGTGCTGCGGCAAAAAAAGCCGCTCCTCGACACCTCGGCCGATGGCCAGGTCTGCGCCAGCCTCCAGAAGACCTAGCGGGTACCCAGCCTCGAGGCGATCGACCGCTCGTCCATCGCACTGGCTTTGACCATCGCAAACACCTCGCTGCCCGGACGCAATCGAAGCTCGTCGATCGCCTGTCGGGTGACCAGCGCCACCAGCCGCCCCTCGCCGCGCAGGGCGATCTCGACCCGGCCGATCGGCCCGGCGTCGCGCCCGATGTCGGTGACCGTTCCGGCCAGAACGGTGCGAAAACTGACCTCACGCGGTTGCTGCAGAGCGAGCGCAATATCGCTTGCCCGCACCAGCAGCCGACAGGGCGCGCCAACCGTACCGATCACACCCGGCACACTGAGCGACCCGGCCGGATGGGCAAACACCGTCAGCCCATAGCTTTCGTCATGCCGTTGCACCCGAGCCTCGATCACCGAGACCGACGCAAACCCGGCAGTCGATCCACCCGCAAGACCCGATCGATCAGCGCCATCAGCCTCTTGTGCGCCGCCATCGCCCGCACCGCCAACGCCCGCACTGCGATAGCTGCGGATCGGCGCCAGCACCTCGCCCGGCGCGCCACTGGCGATCACCCGACCAGCGTCGAGCACCAGTACCTCACGCGCGATGCGGGCGACCTCATCGATCGCATGCGAGACATAGACCAGCGGGCATCGGGCTTCATCTCGCAGCCTTTCGATGTAGGGCATGATTTCGGCGCGCCGTTCGATGTCAAGGGCCGACAGCGGCTCATCGAGCAGCAGCAGCCGCGGCTGCGACAACAGCGCCCGGCCGATCGCCACCCGCTGGCGCTCGCCCCCCGACAGACTGCCTGGGCGACGCTCCAGCAGATGAGCAATGCCGAGCATCGCCACCACATCGTCAACGAGACCGGCTGACCCTGCAGACGTCGAACGCAATCCATAACGCAAGTTACCGCGGACATCGAGATGCGGAAACAGCAGCGCGTCCTGAAAAACCATGCCGATACGGCGACGATGCGCCGGCACGAAGACACCGCGCTCGACATCGAGCAGGACTTCGCCATCGACCACAACACGACCCCGATCGGGCTTGAGCAGACCGGCCAAAATCGCCAGCACCGTCGACTTGCCGGCACCCGAGCGACCGAAGAGGGCGAGCGCCTGACCGTCGCTTTCAAAGCGGCAGTCGAGACGAAAGCTGCCCCGGTCGATGAAGGCCTCGAACTCGATCAAGACAGCCCCGAGACCCTGCGTCGCACGCGCCGCGCCAGCCATTCGGAGCCTGCCAGCGCCACGAAGGACAGCACCACCGAGACTGCGGTCAGGCGCAGCGCGCCGGCATCACCGCCCGGCGTTTGCGTCGCGTTGTAGAGCGCGGCCGACAGGGTCTGGGTCTCACCCGGAACATTGGCAACGAAGGTGATGGTGGCGCCGAATTCGCCGAGCGCCTTGGCAAAGCACAGGACCGCGCCGGCCAGCACGCCAGGCAGGGCAAGCGGCAGGGTGATGGTGGCAAAGGCGCGAAGCGGCGAGGCGCCCAGGGTGGCAGCGGCTTTTTCGAGGCGAGGATCGATTGCCTCGATCGACAGCCGGATCGCCCGCACCATCAACGGAAACCCCATCACCGCGCAGGCGAGCGCCGCACCGGTCCAGCGAAACGAGAACACCAGACCGAGGTGCGACTCGAGCCACTCACCGAGCGGGCCGCGTCGCCCGAAACCGATCAGCAGCAGATAGCCCACCACCACCGGGGGCAGCACCAGGGGCAGATGAACCAGACTGTCGAGCAGCGATTTGCCGAAAAACCGACCGCGTGCCAGCAGCAGTGCCACGGACAGTGCCAGCGGCAAGGCCCCGATCGTCGCGACCGCGGCCACCTTCAGGCTCAGGCGCACCGCCATCCATTCGTCAACACTGAGTTCGAACACAGACCGCGCTCCGGGCCAAGGGCGCTCAGGGCACCGGGGCGATGAAACCGCGCGCGCTCAGCAGGGCAGCCGCGGCCGGCGAGCGCAGGAAGGCGGCAAAGCGGGCGGCGCTGTCGGCGCTGCCGGGCAGACCGCTGGCATCGGACGATGGCAAACGTGCCGCCAACGCCATCGGATAGACGATCGGCGCGTGCGTCTCGGCCGGAAACACCGAGAGCACCTTCACTGCCGGTTCAGCACGCGCATCGGTGGCATAGACGATACCCACCGGCGCCTCGCCGCGGGCCACCAGAAGCAGCGCTGCGCGCACATTCTCGGTCATGGCCAGACGCTGCGACACCGACGACCAGACACCAAGCGACTCGAGCGCCGCCCGCGCATAACGGCCGGCCGGCACGGTGCGCACATCAGCCACGGCCAGACGACCCGATGCGCCGAGCGCACCGGCGAGATCGAATCGCGGTGCTGCCTGCAGGCTCAGCGGTGAGCCGGCGGCAGACACCAGAACCAGGCGATTGCCTGCGAAGTTGGTCCGCGATCCGGGTTGCAAGCGGCCGCTTTGCTGCAGGGTTTCCATCCAGGCCTGATCGGCGGTGATCACCAGATCGAAGGGTGCGCCATGCTCGATCTGCCTGACCAGAGTCGGTGTGCCGCCATAGGCAATCACCGGTGGCGAGCCGCCCTGAGCGACCCAGGCACGCGCCAGATCATCGAGCACCTCCTTCAGACTGATGGCGGCCAGCACGCGCGGGCCGGTCTCGGCGGCGCTCGCGCCGGCAAGGCCCGCGGTCGATGCGGCGGCGACAATTGCAAACGCGCTTGCGAACGCTCTCGTCAGCAGACGACGGCGCAACGGTGTGTCACGTGGCGTCGTGCTCACGCGGCCTGCCTCAGGTGTTCTGAACCACGATCGACGGAAACTTCGACGACATGTCCTTCGCGGTCTCGGCCACCTTGACCGCCATGCGACGGGCGATCTGCCGATAGGCCGCCGCGATTGCACCGTCGGGCTCAGCCACCACCGTCGGGCGACCCGAGTCGGTCTGCTCGCGGATGCGGATATCGAGCGGCAGTCCGCCGAGATATTCGACACCGAAATCACTGGACATTCGAGCGCCGCCCCCCTGTCCGAAGATGTGCTCGGCATGGCCACATTGCGAACAGACGTGAATGGCCATGTTCTCGACGACGCCCAGGATCGGAATACCGACCTTCTCGAACATCTTCAGGCCCTTGCGGGCATCGAGTAGCGCGATGTCCTGAGGCGTGGTGACGATGATCGCACCGGTCACCGGAATTTTCTGCGACAGGGTCAGATGGATGTCGCCGGTGCCCGGCGGCATGTCGATGATCAGGTAGTCGAGATCGCGCCAATTGGTGTCGCGCAGCAGCTGCTCGAGCGCCTGCGTGACCATCGGTCCGCGCCAGACCATCGGCGTATCGGGCTCAATCATGAAACCGATCGAGCTGGCCTGGATGCCGTGGCCCTCCATCGGTTCGAGGGTCTTGCCATCGACCGTTTCGGGACGACCGGTGATGCCGAGCATGGTCGGCTGCGAGGGGCCGTAGATGTCGGCATCGAGCATGCCGACATTGGCGCCCTCGGCCGCAAGCGCCAGGGCGAGATTGACCGCGGTGGTGCTCTTGCCCACGCCACCCTTGCCCGAAGCGACAGCAATGATGTTGCGCACGTTGGGCAGCAACTTCACGCCGCGCTGCGCCGAGTGCGCGACGATTCTCTGGTAGACGTTGGCGCTGACATTGCCCACGCCGGGCAGGGCGCGAATCGCATCGATCACCGCGGTGCGGATCGGGCCGATCTGGCTGGCCGCCGGATAGCCGAGCTCGACATCGACACTGACCTGATCGCCATCGACCCGCAGATTGCGGGCAGACCTGGATGTGATCAGGTCCTTGCCGGTATTGGGATCGACGACTGCGGCAAGCGCCGCGCTGAGCTGCTCGACGGTAAGGGCCATGGAGACTCCGGAATCAGAAAGACTCGCGAGGGGCGGCTGGCGCCGCGTGCGGTCGTCGAGTCTATCCGAAACCGGTTGGCGGGCTGGCGGCCGACACGGCCATCAAACCCGGCAGCGCTAAAATAGTCGGCTGCGCGGGTTGGCCCGCATTCAAGAGATGCTCCATGACCTCGATGTCAAAGCCCCTGTTCGTGACCACTGCCCTGCCTTATGCCAACGGGTCGTTTCATATCGGTCACATCATGGAGTACATCCAGGCCGATATCTGGGTGCGCTTTCAGCGCATGCAGGGCCGCGAAGTGCACTTCGTCTGCGCCGACGACGCTCACGGTGCGCCGATCATGCTCAAGGCCGAAAGCGAGGGCATCACGCCGCGCCAACTGGTCGAGCGGATCGCCGCCGAACGCCCTCAATACCTCGACGGCTTTCACATCGGATTCGATCACTGGCACTCGACCGACTCGCCGGAAAACGTCGAGCTGTCGCAGGACATCTATCGTCGACTGCGGGCAGCCGGACTGATTGCGACCCGCACCATCGAGCAGTTCTACGACCCGGTCAAGGGCATGTTCCTGCCCGATCGCTACATCCGCGGCGAATGCCCCAAGTGCGGCGCCAAAGACCAGTACGGCGACTCCTGCGAGGTCTGCGGCGCGGTTTATTCGCCCACCGAACTTCGCCACCCCACCTCGACCCTCACCGGTGCCACCCCGGTGCTGCGCGAATCCGAGCACTACTTCTTCAAGCTGTCGGATCCGCGCTGCGTCGCTTTCCTGCGCGACTGGGCGCTCGACGGCAGGCTGCAACCCGAGGTCGCCAACAAGGCGCGCGAATGGCTCGAAGGCACACCCGATGCCGCCAGCACCATGGCCGACTGGGATATCTCGCGAGACGAACCCTATTTCGGCATTCCGATTCCGGACGCGCCGGGCAAATACTTTTATGTCTGGCTTGATGCGCCGATCGGCTATCTCGCCTCGCTCAAGGCACATTGCGCAAAGCGCGGCCTCGACTTCGAGTCCTTCATCAAGCCGGACGCCGACATCGAGCAGGTTCATTTCATCGGCAAGGACATCATCTACTTCCACACGCTCTTCTGGCCGGCAACACTGAAATTCGCCGGCTACAAGGTGCCCGACAACATCCATGTGCACGGCTTCATCACCGTGTCGGGCGAAAAGATGAGCAAGTCGCGCGGCACCGGCATCTCGCCGCTGCGCTATCTCGAGCTCGGCATGAACCCCGAGTGGATGCGCTATTACCTCGCGGCCAAACTCAATGCACGGGTCGAGGACATCGACTTCAACCCGGATGACTTTGTTGCGCGGGTCAATGCCGATCTGGTCGGCAAGCTGGTCAACATCGCCAGCCGCTGCGCGGGCTTTCTGGTCAAGCGCTTCGATGGTCGCCTGGCCGGCCTCGACCATGGCGCCCATGAAGGCTTTGCCAAACCCTGGAGTGGCCCCGAGGCGGTCGCAGCTCACTATCAGCAGCGCGAATTCGGCAAGGCGATCCGCGAGGTCATGCAGTTTGCCGACGCGGTGAATCAGTATGTCGACGCCGAGCGCCCCTGGGATCTGGCCAAGGATCCGGCCCGCGAAGCCGACCTGCACCGCTGCTGCTCGACCGCGCTGCGTGCCTTTCGCGATCTGGTGCTGCTGCTTGCGCCGGTGTTGCCGGCCACCGCCGAAAAGGTGCGCGGCTTCATGAACCTGCCGGCCACCGACTGGGCGGCGCTGGCCACGCCTTTGCCCGAGGGGCATCAGATCAATGCCTATCAGCATCTGCTGACCCGGGTCGATCCGAAGCAGCTCGATGCACTCTTCGAGCTGCCGCCGCCCGAGACACCTGCTGCCGCGACCAAGGCGGGGGGCACCAAAACCGCAGCGGCGGCAAAGTCCGGCGGGACGGGCTCATCGGCGCAGCCCGGCGCATCGCAGTCTTCGTCGGGATCTTCATCGACCTCCGACGACGGCCTGATCGGCATCGACGATTTCACCAAAGTCGACCTGCGCATTGCGCTCATCGTCGCCGCCGAGGCGGTCGAGGGCTCCGACAAGCTGCTGCGCCTGACGCTCGATGTCGGCGAAGGCCGACTGCGCAACGTGTTTTCCGGCATCAAGACCTGGTATCAGCCCGAGCAGCTCACCGGCAAGCTCACCGTGATGGTGGCCAACCTCGCCCCGCGCAAGATGAAATTCGGCATCAGCGAGGGCATGGTGCTGGCGGCCTCTTCAGACGATGACGACGGCGGCGTCTACCTGCTCGAGCCCTGGCCTGGCGCCCGGCCCGGCATGAGGATCCGCTGAATGAAACCGGGCCTGCCCGGTTTTCGTCCGCGACTGGTCGAGTCGCTGCGCCACTACACGCGAGCCGACTTTTTCGCCGACCTGTCGGCCGGCATCACCGTCGGTGTGGTGGCCCTGCCGCTGGCCATGGCCTTCGGCATTGCCAGCGGCGTCAAACCCGACGCCGGCCTTTTTACCGCGATCATCGCCGGCTTTCTGATCTCTGCCCTGGGCGGCTCGAAGGTGCAGATCGGCGGGCCAGCCGGTGCCTTCGTCGCACTGCTCTACACCATCATCGAGCGCTACGGCCTGGCCAATCTGCTGATCGCGACAATGATGGCCGGTGTGCTGCTGATTGCGATGGGCGCACTGCGCCTGGGCCAGCTGATCCGCTTCATCCCGATCTCGAT
>CAMCXH010000167.1 GCA_945883285.1 Bordetella parapertussis
GGGGAGTAGGTTCGCTCGAGGTAACGCGAGACCTTGGTGCACAGCGCCCCATGAGTGGGCGGATGATCCGGGGCACCGACCACCTTGATCGCCCTGCCCTGGCGCACGGTGATCTGGAGCGCGCAAGTGTCGGGGCAGTCGTGCGGACAGGCGCCGCGGACAATCACATCGCCGGTCAAATCGTTGTTTTCGGAGTGCATGGCATCGGTCGCGAACAGGGTTGGAGAGCCAGACTCGGATGTTAAGCTAAGCCTTTTGATCCGGAGCAATCTCACCATGATGCTGGCAGAAGGAATCCTCGATCTGCAGTCGGAAATCCAGGCGATCCGGCGCGATATCCACGCGCATCCCGAGCTTTGCTACCAGGAACACCGCACCGCCGCCCTGGTTGCGGCCAAACTCGCTGCCTGGGGCATCGAGGTCACCACCGGCGTGGGTGGCACCGGTGTCGTGGGCACCCTGCGCCGCGGCACCTCGACCCGGTCGGTCGGGCTGCGCGCCGACATGGACGCCCTGCCCCTGCAGGAACAGAACACTTTCGACCATGCCTCGCAGCACGACGGCCGCATGCACGCCTGCGGTCACGACGGACATACCGCGATGCTGCTGGCCGGCGCACGCTGGCTGACCCTGCACGGCGGCTTCGACGGCATCGTGCATTTCATCTTCCAGCCGGCCGAAGAAGGCGGCGCCGGCGCCAAGAGAATGATCGACGACGGCCTGTTCGAACGCTTCCCGTGCGAGGCGGTCTTCGGCATTCACAACTGGCCCGGCATTGCGGTCGGCACCTTTGCCCTGACGCCTGGCCCGATCATGGCCTCATCGAGCGAGTTCGAGATCACGATCCAGGGCAAGGGCACACATGCCGCCATGCCCCATCTGGGCATCGACCCGGTGCTGGTCGCCACGCACCTTGTGCAGGCGCTGCAATCGATCATCACGCGCAACAAGCGACCGATCGACACCGCGGTCCTGTCGGTCACCGAGATTCACACCGGCACGACCACCAACATCGTGCCCGACAGGGCTTCGATCCGCGGCACGGTGCGCACCTTCAGCATCGAGACACTCGATCTGGTCGAGTCGCGCATGACCGCGCTGGTCGAGCAGTTGCCGCCGGCCTTCGGCGCCACCGGATCGATGCACTTTCACCGCAACTATCCGCCAACCATCAACGACGCCACCCAGGCTGCCTTCGCCGCCAGCGTCATGAATGAGCTGGTCGGGCAGGCGAACGTCGATGCCCGCTGCGAACCGACCATGAGTTCCGAAGACTTCGCCTTCATGCTGCAGGCCAAGGCCGGTTGCTATGCCTTCATCGGCAACGGCGACGGCTCGCACCGCGACTCGGGCCATGGGATGGGCCCGTGCATGCTGCACAACCCAAGCTACGACTTCAACGACGAGCTGATCCCGCTGGGCGGCAGCTACTGGGTCCGGCTGGTGCAGCGCTTCCTGCCGCTCGCCTGAAGCCCGGCCTCACCGCAACCCGTCCGAGCCCGCGCCGCAGCCCACCATGGTCGCCTTCATCATCCGTCGCCTGTTGCAGTCGATCATCGTGATGGGCGTCGTGGGCTTCGTCGCGTTCTCGCTCTTTCAGTTTGTCGGTGACCCGGTGCTGGCCATGGTCGGCCAGGACGCCACACCCGAGCAGCGTGCCGAGCTGCGCCGCGACCTCGGCCTTGACGACCCGATCCCGGTGCAGTTCGCGCACTTCGTGAGCCAGGCGATGCAGGGCGATTTCGGCATGTCCTATCGGCAGAGTCGTAAAGTCTCCACGCTGCTCAAAGAGCGCTTCCCGGCCACCATCGAACTGGCGATCGTCGCGGCGGTGCTGGCGCTGGTGATCGGCATACCAATGGGCGTCTACACCGCCTTGCGGCGCAAGGGCTGGCTGGCCAATCTGCTGCTGGCGGTCTCGCTGATCGGGGTGTCGCTGCCCGTCTTCCTGATCGGCATCCTGCTGATCCTGGTGTTTGCCGTCATCCTCGGCTGGCTGCCCTCATTCGGACGCGGCCAGACGGTCTCCATCGGCTGGTGGTCGACCGGGCTGCTGGGGCGCGACGGCTGGGCCCATATCATCCTGCCGGCGATCACGCTGGCCCTCTTTCAGACAACGCTGATCATGCGGCTGGTGCGCGCCGAGATGCTCGAGGTCCTGCGCACCGACTACATCAAGTTCGCGCGTGCCCGAGGTCTGTCCGATCGCGCGGTCTATTTCGGCCATGCGCTGCGCAATACACTGGTGCCGGTCATCACGATCACCGGCCTGCAGCTTGGTGCGATCATTGCGTTTGCCATCATCACCGAAACCGTGTTCCAGTGGCCTGGCATGGGGCTGCTGTTCATCCAGTCGGTGCAGGTGGCCGACATCCCGATCATGGCCGCCTATCTGTGTCTGATCGCGCTGATCTTCGTGACCATCAATCTTGTCGTCGACCTGCTTTACTTCGTTGTCGATCCGCGTTTGCGCGTCGAACGCGCCAGCTCGCCCCATTGACCGATCATGGTTCACACGCCCCTGTTCCAACCGACTCATCGCATCGACCCTTTCTGACAACGCCGCTCACCTGATCCCGGACTAGGAGACACCCCTTGAAACCCTCAACCCGATTCCTTGTTGCGGCCGCAGCCGCGCTGCTGGCGTCTGCTTCGCAAGCCGTGACCCTTCGTACCGCCGACCAGGGTGATGCGCTGTCGATGGATCCCCATTCGCTCAACGAGACGACGCAGCTCGGCTTCACCGCCAATGTCTACGAGCCGCTCGTCGCCCGCGACAGCAAACTCGCGCTCAAGCCGGCACTGGCGACCGAATGGAAGCAGACCTCGCCCACCAGCTGGGTCTTCACCCTGCGTCGCGGTGTGAGCTTTCACGATGGCCAGCCCTTTACCGCCGACGATGTGGTCTTCTCGTTCCAGCGGGCCGCCGACGCCGGTTCCGACCTGCGCGGCACGGTCGGCCAGGTCAAGGAGGTCCGCAAGCTCGATGAGCGCACGATCGAGATCACCACGACCGTGCCGCTGCCGATCCTGCCCGAGATGCTGACCTCGCTGTCGATGATGAGCAAGGTCTGGTGCGAGGCGAATAACGCCGGCAAGCCGGTCGACAAGCGCAAGGGCGTCGAAAACGCCGCCTCGGTGCGCGCCAACGGCACCGGCCCCTTCCGTCTGCGTTCGCGCGAGCCGGGTGTGCGCACGGTCCTGGTCCGCAATCAGTCGTACTGGGGCAAGATCGAAGGCAATGTCGACGAGGTGGTCTGGACCCCGATCGGCAACGACGCCACCCGGGTCGCGGCCCTCAAGTCGGGCGAAATCGATCTGATGCAGCCGGCACCGGTGCAGGACGTCGAGCGCCTGAAACAGGACAGCAACCTCACCGTGCTGCAGGGCCCGGAGCTGCGCACGATCTTCCTGGGCATGGATCAGAAGCGCGACGAGCTGCTTTTTTCCAACGTCAAGGGCAAGAACCCTTTCAAGGACCGCCGCGTGCGTCAGGCCTTCTTCCAGGCAATCGACATCGAGGCGATCAAGACCCGCATCATGCGCGGTGCGGCCACGCCCACCAATCTCATGGTCGGCCCGGGCGTCAATGGCTTCCTGCCCGACCAGAACAAGCGGGCTGCCTACGATCCGGAAGCCGCCAGGAAGCTGCTGGCTGACGCCGGCTATCCCAACGGCTTCGAGGTAAAAATGAACTGCCCCAACGACCGCTATGTCAACGATGGCGAGATCTGCCAGGCGGTGGCCGGCATGCTGGCGAGGGTGGGCATCAAGATCAATCTCGAGGCCGAGAGCAAGGCCACCTACTTCCCCAAGATCCTGTCGCGCAACACCTCGTTCTATCTGCTCGGCTGGACGCCGACCACCTATGACGTGCACAACACGCTCTACAACATCATGGCCTCACCGGCCACCGGCCAGGGCACCTTCAACCTCGGCAGCTATTCCAATGCCAAGGTCGACGAACTGACCAGCAAAGTCGGTACCGAAACCGATCCGGCCAAGCGCAATGCGATGATCGCCGAGGCCATGAAGCTGCATGCCGATGAATTCGGCCATATTCCGCTGCATCAGCAGGCGCTGGCCTGGGCGATGCGCAAGAACGTGACCATCGATCAGCGCGGCGACAACATCATTCTCTATCGCACGGCCGTGGTGAAGTGACAGACGCAGTGAGCAGCTCGGCAACCGGACGGTTTTTCGACAGCGACATTTTCTACAGCTTTCGAAGCAGTCCGGTGGCCGTCGCCGCGGCGATCGTCGCGGCATTGATGATCCTGGGGTCGGTGCTGGCGCCGCTGCTGGCCCCGCACGACCCCTTCGACCTGGCCACACTCGATCTCAACAACTCGCTGCTGCCGCCGGCCTGGGCGGCGCAGGGCCAGACAGGCTTTCCGCTGGGCACCGACGACCAGGGCCGTGACGTGCTCTCGACCATCCTCTACGGCTCGCGCATCTCCCTGCTGGTCGGGCTGGCCTCGGTCGCGCTGGCGATGGTGATGGGCGTGACGCTGGGGCTGCTGTCTGGCTATCTGGGTGGGCGCCTCGATTCGCTCATCATGCGGATCGCCGATGTGCAGTTGTCGTTTCCGGCGATCCTGATCGCGCTGCTGATCAACGGCGTGGCGCGCTCGCTGCTGCCCGGCAACGCCAACCTCGAGACCCTGTCGATCGTCGTGCTGATCGGGTCGATTGCGCTGGCCAACTGGGTTCAATACGCCCGCACGGTGCGCGGCTCGACGATGGTCGAAAAACATCGCGAATATGTGCAGGCTGCACAGGTCATCGGCGTCGGTCCGCTTGCGATCATGCGCCGCCATGTGCTGCCGAATGTGCTTGGCCCGGTGCTGGTGATCGGCACCATCAATGTCGCCACCGCGATCATCACCGAGGCGACGCTGTCGTTTCTGGGCGTGGGTGTGCCGCCCACCACGCCGTCGCTTGGCACCATGATCAATACCGGCAACAACTTTCTGTATTCGGGCGAGTGGTGGCTGGTGGTCTTTCCCGGGCTGGCCCTGATCCTGCTGTGCATGTCGGTCAACCTGCTGGGCGACTGGCTGCGCGATGCGCTCAACCCGCGGCTGCAATAGGTCGGCACCATGACCAGCGAGAGCGTCCTTGGGACACCCCTGCTCGAGGTGAAGAACCTGCGGGTCGCCTTCACCAACCGGCGGGGCACGCTGGTGGCAATCGACGATGTGTCGTTCTCGATTGCGCCAGGCGAGGTGCTCGGTGTGGTCGGTGAATCGGGCGCGGGCAAGTCGCTCACCGGCGCCGCGATCATCGGCCTGCTCGAGCCGCCCGGGCGCATCGTGGGCGGCGAGATCCTGCTCGAGGGCCGGCGTATCGACAATCTCGATGCCTCGCAGATGCGCCGCATCCGGGGCCGACAGATCGGTGCGATCTTCCAGGATCCGCTGACCTCGCTCGACCCGCTTCAGACCGTCGGCCGGCAACTGGTCGAGACCATCCGCACCCATCTCGACCTGAGCCCGACGCAGGCTCGCCATCGCGCGATCGAGCTGCTCGACAGTACCGGTATTCCGGCGGCCGCAGCGCGCTTTGACCACTATCCGCATCAGTTCTCGGGCGGCATGCGCCAGCGGGTCGTGATTGCGCTCGCTCTGGCGGCAGAACCCAGGCTGATCGTCGCCGACGAGCCGACCACCGCGCTTGATGTCTCGATCCAGGCGCAGATCATTGCGCTGCTCAAGCGGCTTTGCCGCGAGCATGGTACGGCGATCATGCTGGTAACCCACGATATGGGCGTGATCGCCGAGACCGCCGACCGGGTGGCGGTGATGTATGCCGGACGGATCGCCGAGATCGGGCCGGTCGCCGATGTGATCCACCGACCGCATCATCCCTACACCGTCGGTCTGATGGGCTCGATCCCGCTGATCGGCCATGCCCGCGAGCGGCTGGCCCAGATCGACGGAGCGATGCCGCGCCTGAACGCGATTCCGCCCGGCTGCGCCTTCAATCCGCGCTGCCCGATGGTGGTCGATGCCTGTCGCACGGTCCGTCCCGAACTGGTCGCAACCGGCCGCTCGATGGCAGCCTGTCTGCGCCATGGCGCCCACGCCCCGGTCCCGGCCACCGAATGAATCTGATCGATCGCTTCGGCGAACACCTCGAGCGCGGGCGCGAGTCCACCGAGGCGCCCACTGGCGCGCCGACGACCACAGCCCCCGGTGGGGCCTCACCGCTGGTGGTGGTCGAGTCGATCGCCAAAACCTTCGACGTCTCGCCGCCCTGGCTCAATCGGCTGCTCGAAGGCAAACCTCGCCTGCTGCTGCATGCGGTCGACGACGTGAGCTTCGAGATCGCCCGCGGCGAAACGCTGGCGCTGGTCGGCGAATCGGGCTGCGGCAAGTCGACCATTGCCCGAATGCTGGTCGGCCTTTACAAGCCCAGCCGCGGTCAGGTGCGCTTTGACGGCGTCGACCTCTCGGAACTGAGCAGCCCCAGTGGACGCCAGACCCGCTCGCGGCTGCAGATGATCTTTCAGGATCCTTATGCCAGCCTGAATCCGCGCTGGAAGGTCGCCGACATCATTGCAGAGCCGATCCGTGTCCATCGGACGATGTCTGACAATGACGCCATCGCGACCCGCGTCGAAGCGCTGCTCAAACAGGTCGGCCTGACTGGTGCCGATGCCGCCAAGTACCCGCATCAGTTCTCAGGCGGACAGCGCCAGCGTCTGTCGATTGCACGGGCGCTGGCCTCCAGGCCTGAGTTCCTGGTCTGCGACGAACCCACCTCGGCGCTCGATGTCTCGGTCCAGGCCCAGGTCCTGAACCTGATGCGTGATATTCAACGCGCCGATGGGCTGACCTACCTGTTCATCTCGCATAATCTGGCGGTGGTCAACCATGTGGCCGACCGGGTGGGCGTCATGTACCTTGGGCGGATCGTCGAACTGGCACCCAAACGCCAGCTCTTCGAGATGCCTCAACATCCCTACACGCGGATGCTCCTCGATGCGATTCCTGTCATCGATGGCAGCGGCAGGACGCGTACCGCGGTCTCGGGCGAAGTGCCGAATCCATTGAATCCCCCGTCCGGTTGCACGTTTCACCCGCGCTGTCCGCTGGCGCGGGATCGGTGTCGCACTGAACGACCGATGCTGCGCCGCAGTGCCGACGGTTCGCAGGTCGCCTGTCATGCGATCGAAGAAGACTGGAGCTGATATGCATCGACTGATCCTCCTGCTCGGCATGACGCTGCTCCTGGCGGGCTGCCAGACCGATCTGCCGCTCGCCGGTCTGAAAGCCCAGTACGGCGCGCCGCCATCGCGCTATCTCCCGATGGATGGGGTCGAGGTGCATTGGCGCGACGAAGGGCTGGGCAGCAAGCCGATGGAAGACTCGCCCACCGCGTCGGCGCCAGCCGGCACGTCGAGCGCCGTCCCCGCCGCCAGCGTCCCCAAGCCGACCGCCGTGGCGGCGCTC
>CAMCXH010000168.1 GCA_945883285.1 Bordetella parapertussis
CGCGGGTCTGGTCGCCGTCGAGGTCCTTGTAGTGATGAAAGTACGACGTCGGATTCTGGAAGACCGTGCGCTGCAGCTTGAGAAAGCGAGTGACGTACCACTCCTGGATGTCCGACTCGCGGGCATCGATATAAAGCGAGAAGTCGAAAAAATCCGACACGATGATCGACGCCGGCCGCGCCGCCTCGAGCGTGGCGGTCTGCAGGACGTTGAGTCCTTCGAAGATCAGGATGTCGGGGCTGGTGATCGTGACCGATTCGCCCGGCATGATGTCGTAGCCCTGATGCGAATAGACCGGCGCGCTCACTTGCGCCTTGCCGGCCTTGATATCGGCCAGGAACTCGATCATCCGCCTGCGGTCGTAGCTCTCGGGAAAGCCCTTGCGCTTCATCAGACCGCGTTCGATCAGCGTGGCATTGGGATGCAGAAAGCCGTCGGTGGTTACCAGGGCGACCGAGGGGTGATCGGGCCAGCGGGCCAGCAGCGCCTGCAGGGTTCGCGCAAAGGTGCTCTTGCCGACTGCCACGCTGCCGGCGATGCCGATCACATAGGGGCGTCGCCCGACCGGTCGCCCGAGGAACTCGTCCTTGACGCCCGACAGCGTGCGGGCCGACCGGAAGTGCAGGTTGAGCAGGCGCGACAGCGGCAGGTAGACCTGCGCCACATCATCGAGCGAGACCTGCTCAAGCACACCCTGCAGCGCAGTCAGTTGTTCCTGCGACAGGGTCAACGGTGTGTTGTTGCGCAGACTTGCCCATTCGTCGCGGTTGAAAACCACGTAGGCAGAGAATTCGGTGCCGGTATCAGGATTCATGGCGGCGAGCTTACCGCAGGCGCGAGGCGGTCCCTGTCGTAAACTCCTCGCATGAAATACCTGATCGGCGCCCTCGTCGTCGCGAATCTGCTGGGCCTTGCCTGGTTCAACGGCTGGATGGCGCCTCTGGGCGGTGACCCACGCGAACCCGGTCGCATCGCCAGTCAGATCGAGCCGCAGCGTCTGCGCATCGTCCCGCTCAATCGCTTGCCGGTCGACACCCCGCCAGCGCCTTCGTCGTCGTCGGGTGAGCCATCATCGGCGTCGACGGTGCCTGAGCCCGCGCCGAGATCGGCCCGATGAAGTCGGGGCTGGTCTTCGGGCATGCCGAAGGTGCTGTCCGGCTGGCTGATCCTCAGGCCAAGGCGGCGTTGAGTTCGCGCCGATAGCGGTTGAGGGCCTGCACCGTGGGCAGCTCTCGTCCGAAGAGCAGCGACAGATTGTGGAGGATGCGGTCGACGACCTTCTTCTCCCAGACCTCGTCGAACTTGATCTGGCCGTCGAGCCAGTGCTCGAGCCACCCTGGCTCGGGCAGCCGGCTTTGCACGGTGTCGTTCGGGAACAGCGCCTTGTTGACATGCAGATTGGTCGGATGCAGCGCCTGCGCGGTGCGCCGGGCACTGGCCATCAGCAGGCCGATCTTGGCAAACGCAGCGCGGGCGCCATCGCCGACGTCGCCGATGGCTTTCTTCATGTATTGAAGATAGGCGCCGCCATGACGGGCTTCGTCGCGCGAAATGAGGTCGTAGAGGTGCTTGATGACCGGCTCGGTATGCCAGTCGGAGGCGCAGCGATACCAGTGATTGAGCCGGATCTCGCCGCAAAAATGCAGCATCAGTGTTTCAAGTGGCGGGGCCGGGTCGAATTCGAAGCGCACCGCATGCAGCTCGGCCTCGGTGGGCATCAGGTCGGGCCGAAAGCGTCGAAGGTATTCCATCAGCACCAGCGAGTGCTTCTGCTCTTCGTAGAACCAGACCGACATGAAGGCGCTGAAGTCGGAGTCATGCCGGTGATCGCGCAGGAACATTTCGGTGGCCGGCAGCGCCGCCCACTCGGTGATCGCGTTCATCTTGATGGTCTCGGCCTGCTCGTCGGTGAGCAGTGCCGGGTCGAATTTGTCCCAGGGGACGTCGTCGAAGGTCCAGCGCATACGCTCGAGCGATTTGAACAGTTCGGGGTAGAGCATCGGGTTTCGTGGCCTCGGGGGCATTCGATTACAGACTGTCATAGTCTATCAGCGCCCGGTGTCGACTGCACCCCGGCGTCTGAGCCATCGCATCAGGCTGCCGATGAGGGGCATTTTTTCGTAGAGCTCTTCGGCGGCATCCCAATAGTCACGATGCCAGGCGACTCGGCCATCCGGGGCAAAGCGCACATGCGAGCAGCCGCGGATGCACTGCGGACCCGCCGGCAGCGGTTTGCGAAAGGCGAACTCGAAATCCCAGACCAGCAGTGCGGCATCACCCTGCAGCACAGTCTCGCGAACCACGAAGCGCGGCGCGTCGACCTGCTCGAACATGTGGGTAAAGATGGCGGCAATGTCAGGAATGCCGCGGACCTGGTTGAAGGGATCCTTGAAGTCGGCGTCGTCGGTGTAGAACGCGCTGATCCGTCCCACGTCGGCCAGCGAAATCGTCTCGAAAAAGCCGACCAGACGGGCGAGGGCCTCGGTCTGACCTGAGTGAGGGGGCTGCGGGGTCTGAGAAGGCTCCGGGGCGAGGGATTCGGTCATGGCGGGCTCACTGGCCGGTGACGCGGCGCACGAGCGCGAAATAGAGGCGGTAGGGCAGCAGGCGTGCGAACTTCAGAAAGCGGGTAAAGCGCTTCGGATAGTGCACTTCGAACTGGCCTGCCGCGATCCCGATCAGGGTCTCGTCGGCTGCCTGGCTCGCGCTGATCAATGCCGGCATGGTGTACTGGTTGCCGGCGGTAGCGGGCGTGTCGACATAGCCCGGGCTCACCAGATAGACGCCGACGCCGGCCGGGCGCAGATCGAAATAGAGGGACTCGGCCAGATTGATCATCGCGGCCTTGGTCGGGCCATAGACCAGCGCCTGCGGCAGTCCGCTGTAGCCGGCCACGCTCGAGACCAGCGCGATGCCGCCCTTGCCCTGCGACAGCAGCATCGGCAGCACCGCGGCCAGCCCGTTGTAGACCGCGATCAGATTGGTCTGCAGCATCCGGTTGGCAGTCGGCAGATCGAAATTCTGCGCTTGCATCGGCGTGTAGATGCCGGCCACCCACAGGACCAGATCAATGCCGCCCCAGCGGGCCTGCAGCCCGGCACAGGCTGTGGCCACCGCCTCGGCATCGTTGACATCGAGCGGCACGAACTCCGGCGCCAGGGTGGGGTCCTCGGCATCGACCGGCGGCGTCGGTGCATTGGCCATGACTTCACGGAGCGCGTCAAGGCGCCTTGCCGACAGGGCGACGCGGGCACCGCGCCGGTGCAGGGTGCGCGCGAGCTCGGCGCCGATGCCGCTGGAGGCGCCGACCACCCAGACCCGGTATCCGGCCCAGCTTTCAATGGTGGGATTGAGCGGCCCGAAAAAGGAGCGCGGTGCCGACGATGTCGTGGCCATCGGGTCAGCGCTTGGTGAATGAGAGCAGCACTTCGCCCAGGCGTACGCCGAACTTGCTCATCGTGGCCCGGTTGAGCATGACGCGATCGTCGACCAGATACATCCAGTCATCGAAATCGACGTTCCAGGTCGTGCCGTCGACCTTGAGCGCCAGGGTGTAGCGCCAGTTGAGCGCATTGCCGGCCGAGTTGCCCTGCGCTTCGCCGACCACGTCGCCGGCGGTGCCGATGTAGCGCCCTGCGGGCAGCTTGCGAATCGTCCAGATGCGCTTTTCTTTCGTACCGTCGCTGTAGCTGAAGTCTTCGTCGAGCGTGCCGGTGTCGCCGACCCAGCTGCACTTCATCAGCACGGTGAAGCGGCGCACCACCTTGCCCGAACGGTCCTGGAAGACACCCCAGGCGTCGATATCACCGTTGAAATAGGTCTTGAGATCGAGGACCGGCTTTTCGGCCGAGTAGCTAGAAGGATCGATGCCGGCGCAACCGCTGGCGATCGCCAGCCCGCCAACCATGCCGGCGAGCGCGGCGCGGCGGCTGAGCGGCGGGCGACTCATCAGGTCTGGCCTCAGGCTCGGGAGTGTTGACACGGGTTCAGGGGTGAGCGATTCGGTCATGGTCGAGTCTCGGGGGAAAGGGTGTCGGGAGGCAGGGGCGCGCGCAGCAGCACGACCCCGGCAATCAGCTTGAGGACGCAGGGCAGCAGGGCATAGGTGGCCGACAGGGCAATGCTGCCGGAGGTCGATGACGCTGCGGGCAGGGCTGCCGAGACGGCCTGTGCTCCGGTCGTCGAGACGGCGGATGCCGATGCCGACAGCTGGCCCGGGATGTAGCCCAAGATCTCGAGCAGCGGCAGGGCAAGACCGGCGGCCGCCGCTAGATTGACCTTGGTCGCCAGGTTCCAGATCCCGAAAATGCTGCCTTCGCTGTCGCGCGGCGCATCATCGGCTGCCAGCAGATTGGCCAGGATGGCCGGCGGCATGGCCAGATCGGCTCCCAGCGCCAGTCCGGTCATCACGCAAATCACCCCGAAGGCCAGCGTGTCGCCCGGGCCCAGCAGGAAAGCCCATCCGAATGCGGCTATCGATACCGCCATGCCGGCCAGCCAGGCCCGGCGCAGGCCGAGTCGTCGCGCGATGCGTACCCACAGCGGCATGCCGACGGCAGCCGCCAGGAAATACAGGATCAGAAACATCGGTGCCTGGCCGGGCGCCTGGAGCACGTCCGCCACAAAGAACAGCACCAGCGTGGCCGGAATCGCGCTGGCGATGCCGTTGGCGAGAAAGGCCGCAAGAATCCATCGAAACGGGCGATGGCCGGCGACCTGCCGCCAGCTGCTTGCGATGCCGGCGACCAGCGACCTGGCAGGGGCTCGCTGAGTCCCGGGGTCGCGCTCGTCGTGGGCTGCGGGGGCTTGGGCCTGGATCCGCGAGCCTCCGGCCGGTGGCACCCCGGCCGATGCTGCCGGCATCGCAGGCGCTGGCGTGCCGATCGCCGGCAGGGGTGCACGCATGATCGCCAGGGCCCCGATCGCGGCAGTCACGAAAAAGAGCGCAACCAGCCAGCCGGCGCGTTCGGGCACCAGCAGACTTGCCGACAGCAGGACACCGGCCAGGCCGGCCGCTTCGCGGGTGGCGGTGACGCGAACCCGTTCGATCGGTCCGCTGCCCAGGCCCGCGCCCCAGGTCTGATAGGCAATCGAGACCACCGAATAGGCCAGATAGGTGGCTATCGAGGCCAGCGCGAGCCAGGCCACCACCGGGACGCCCGGCGGCGGCATGAAAACCGCGGCATAGCCGAGCGCCAGCACCGGCAGCCCGAAGAGGATCCAACGGCGGCAGGTGTCCGGCTCGCGCTGTCGATCGAGCAGCATACCGATCGCCGGATCGGCGACCGCATCCACCGCGCGGGTAAAGAAAAGCACCGCGCCGACCGTGGCGAGGCTCAGTCCGAGCTGGTCGGCATAAAAAGCGGGCAGCAGAACGAAGAGCGGTAACTCGAGCAGCGCCAGCGGCGCGCGCAACAGTCCGTAGGCGAGGTAATCGCCCCGGGTCACCGACCCGACCCCGAGGCGACGCCTGCTCCCCGCAGCAGCGATGTGCGCAGGGACGGTGCGGTCGTACGTTCGTCGAGCCAGATCAGGAAGAAGGCCGACGCAAAGTCGGCATCGTCGATCCGGCCGATCGGTTTGTCGTTATGAAAAAACGCCACACCACGCCTCGGCTCGAGAATGCCGGTGAGGCGATCGTCGGCAGCGACATTGGGCATCAGGCGCTTCAGTTCGCTCAGCCAGCGGCTGCGACGTGGTGCATCGCCATAGCCCAGCTTTTCGATTTCCTGCAGGCTGCGCTCGGCGATGGCCTCGCCTTTCAGGCCGGTGGCATAGCGCAAATCGAGCGCCAGAGGCTGACTGGTCGGCTGATCGGCGCGCACGCCGGCGGCGCCGGTCCAGAGCTGGGCGCTGTAGACCTTCAGGCCCAGCCAGCGCATGACGCCTTCGCCCGACAGTCGCGCATCCGGCAGTTCGGCCTTGATCGGGGCCGGCACGATATCGGCCCGGGTGGTCGACCACGGGGCGAGCAGGCTCGCGGTCAGCATGGCGGCGCCCAGAAAGCGGGCAGCGACCGCCTTGCGAGGTGTGCGTGGTGACATGGCTCAGCCCTCCCGGCGCAATGTGAACTGCATCACGTCGGTCGAGCGCTGGGCAAAGCCGGCTTCGCAGTAGGCAAGGTAAAACTCCCAGGTGCGGGCAAAGCGCGCATCAAAACCCTGCGTGGTGATCTGCGGCAAGGCCTCGAGGAAGCTGTCGCGCCAGATCGCGAGCGTGCGGGCGTAGTCGAGGCCAAAGCCAAAGGCATCGTCGAGGGCCAGACCGGCCGATCGGGCCTGGCGCGCAAACACCTCGGGCGAGGGCAGCATGCCGCCCGGGAAAATGTATTGCTGGATGAAGTCGGTGCCGCGGCGATACCGCTCAAAGAGCGAGTCGTCGATGGTGATGGTCTGCACGACCGCCCGCCCGCCGGGTCGCAGGCAACGGCGCAGCGTCTCGAAATAGCTCGGCCAATATCGCTCGCCCACCGCTTCGAACATCTCGATCGACACGATCGCATCGAACTGCCCCTTCTCGTCGCGGTAGTCCTGCAACAGGAAGCGTGCCTGCTCGGCCATGCCGGCATCGGCCAGGCGCCGGGTGGCCCAGGCATGCTGCTCGGTCGAGAGGGTCAGGCCGGTGACATGCAGGCCGTCGCGGGCGGCGAGTTCGGCAAATCCGCCCCAGCCGCAGCCGATCTCGAGCACCCGCGCGCCGGGTTGCAGCGCGAGCTGATCGAGGATGCGACGGTATTTGGCGGTCTGCGCGTCCTGCAGCGAGCGGGCCGGATCGTTGCCGAAGAGCGCGCTCGAATAAGTCATGCTCGGATCGAGCCAGACTGCATAGAAGGGATTGCCCAGGTCGTAGTGCGCATGGATGTTGCGGCGCGACCCGGCTTTGCTGTTGCGGTTGAGCAGATGCTTGATGCGATAGAGCGCCTGACCCCACCAGTGCCCGTAGATCGCCCGGTCGATGACGTCACGGTTGGCCAGCAGCAACTTCAGCAGCGCCGGCAGCGAGTCGGTCTGCCAGTCGCCGCTGATCCAGCTCTCGGCAAAACCGATATCGCCGCGCGACAGCGAGGCGCCGAAGACCTTCCAGTTGGCCAGCCGGATCGAGGCATGCGGCTCACCGTGTCCGAAGCTGATCGAGGCGCCTGCCGGGGTGGTGACAAGCAGTCTGCCGACCTGCAGCCGCTCGAGCAGCGACAGGATGGCGCGGGCCGCCGCCGGCGGGCGCTCGCTGGCGAGCACCGCCGCCAGGCCGGTCCTGGCTTCGCGCTCGATCAGCGGCGAGGCACCAGGGTTCAGGAGAGCGGTGGAGTCCGGATCGAGCATCGATCGTCC
>CAMCXH010000169.1 GCA_945883285.1 Bordetella parapertussis
GCACGCCGAGCGACACCAGCGCGGTCAGCCAGGGCTTGTTCTTGCCGTAGCGAACCATGAAGTAGGCAATCAGCAGGGCTGAAGCGACATAGATGCCGAGCACCGCGATACCGGCCACGAAAACCACCATCGGGATGAAGATGGAGACCACTCGCCCGAGTTGCTCACGGTCGGCAAACTCGGCATTACTCGCATTCCACTTGCGAAGCTGACTGATCAGGATCCAGGTGCTTGCGGCCATCAGGATCAGGCCGATGTAGAAGGGAAAATAACCGGCGCGCGGGCCATCCTCGGCCCAGCCTGCACCCACCCGAAGACTGTCGATGATCACCATCGCGGCGATGCCCATCAGCATCAGAGCCGTCAGGACCTCCGGCCAGCGGACGCTGACCGATCGTGGCTCTGACGCCATGGTTTGGTTGGAATCTGAATCTTGCATCACGAGCTTCACAGGCGAGGTCATCAGAAAAACGGGAACCGGCCGGCCCCCGTCGGGATCGCTCATTTGGCCGATCAGTTGGCCATGAAGCCAGCTTCTTTCATCAGCACGCGGTGAAGCTGCTCATTGCGCCCGAGCCAATCGAAGAACTCCTGGCCGCTCATCGTGGTCTGCTTGAAAGCGCCCTTGTCCATGAACTCCTTCCACTCGGGCAGTGCACGCACTTTCTTGAACAGATCGAGGTAGTAGGCGACCTGCTCGGGCTTGACGCCCGGCGGCATAAAGATGCCGCGCAACATCACATACTCGACCGGAATGCCAGCCGCGCTGCAGGTCGGAATGTCAGCCCAGGACTGGGTGGCGGTGACCTTGGCGTTGTAGGGCATTTTTTCCTTGTCCATCACGCACAGCGCACGCAGCTTGCCGGCACGCCAGTGCGACTCGGCCTCGATCGGATTGTTGACCGTCGCGTCGATGTGATTGCCGACCAGTTGCACCGCGACATCGCCACCGCCCTTGAAGGGGATGTAGGTCATCTTCTTGCCGGCGGCCTTTTCCATCATCACGGTGATGATCTGGTCTTCCTGCTTCGAGCCGGTGCCGCCCATCTTCAGGGTATTGGAAGGCTGCGACTTCAGCGCCTCGAAGAAGGCTTTGGACGTCTTGTAGGGCGAGTCTTCATTGACCCAAAGCACGAACTCGTCGAGGGCCAGCATGGTCACCGGCGTGAGGTCACGCCAGTTGAAGGGCACACCGGTCGCAAGCGGGGTGGTGAACAGATTCGACAGCGTGATCACGATCTTGTGCGGATCGCCGGCTGCGCCCTTGATCGCCAGAAAGCCCTCGGCACCGGCGCCGCCCGACTTGTTGACCACGATGATCGGCTGCTTGCTGAGGTTGTTCTTGGCGACGACCCCCTGAATGAATCGCGCCATCTGGTCAGCGCCGCCACCCGTGCCGGCGGGCACGACGAACTCGATCGGCTTGGCCGGCTCCCAGGCCTGGGCCTGCGCGATGCTGCTTGTCAGTGCGGCGAGCGCAAACGCTGCGCCGGCTGTCAGATATCGAAATGTCGAAGCGTTCATGGAGTCTCCAGATGTTTCGTGATCGAACACAAGGCACCTTTCGGCGCCGTCATTGTTGGGAAGTCAGATAGGGGTCATGCGCCGTTCAACGCAACGGCCGAAACAGTCGAGCACTCAGCCGAGGCCGAGTTTTGCCGCCAGACCGATGCGCTGCAACTTGCCGGTCGCGCCTTTCGGAATTTCATCGAGGATCAGGATTCGCTTGGGCACCTTGAAGTCGGCAGCACGCTTGCCGACGAAGTCCTGCAGCTCACGCTCGGTCGCCTGCTGACCTTCACGCAACACGATCGCGGCAGCCACTTCTTCGCCGAGCTTAGGATGCGGCATGCCGAAGCACACCACCTGGGCCACGGCGGGATGGTCCATCAGAATTTCGTCAACCTCACGCGGGCTGATCTTCTCGCCGCCGCGGTTGATGATCTCTTTCAGCCGACCGGTGAGCGACAGATAGCCCTCGGCATCGAGCGTGCCCTGGTCGCCGGTGCGAAACCAGCCATTGGTATAGGCCTCGGCATTGGCCTTCGGATTGCTTTCATAGCCAGCTGTGACATTCGGTCCACGGATGACGATCTCGCCGATACCGCCGGGGGCAAGCAGCTCGCCGTCTTCGGACATGATCGCGATTTCGGGGCCGGCCGCCACACCCACCGAGCCGGGCTTGCGAACCGCCGGGGGCAAGGGGTTGGAGGCCATCTGATGGGTCGCTTCGGTCATGCCATACGACTCGATCAGCGGCGCGTGAAAAACCGCTTCGAGTTCGCGGATCACCTGCGGCGGGATCGAAGACGACGAGGAGCGCAAAAATCGCAGCGGATTGCGGGCGATCACCTCGGCATTCTTGCCGGCACGCGCGAGAATCGTCTGGTGCATCGTCGGCACCGCGGTGTACCAGGTGGGCTTGCACTCGTCCATCCAGCCAAAAAACTTCAGTGCATTGAAGCCAGGGGTGCAAAAGACCTGTGAACCGGCCGACAGGGGCGCAAGCACCCCGGCAATCAGGCCATGGATATGAAAGAGCGGCATGATGTTCAGACCGCAATCGGTGGGCGTCAGCTGCAGCGTCTGCCGGATGTGATTGGCCGAGGCGCACAGATTGGCCTGCGACAGCGGCACGATCTTGGGTCGCGAGGTGGTGCCCGATGTGTGCAGCACCATCGAGATGTCGGCAGGCTGCGCCGGGCCGGGCAGCAAGGCCGAAGCCGCCTTCTGCGTCTCACCCGAGCGCAATGCCAGGGTGAAGTCGCCAGCCGGACCATCGGCGGCCGGAGTCAGCTCGATCACCTGCACACCCAGCCGGACAGCCACCTCGAGGGCAGGCGTGGTGCTGCCGCTGGCCACAATCAGTGCCGCGGCTTTGAGGTCGGTGAGATAGAACTCGAACTCTTCGGCCCGATACGCCGGATTGAGCGGCGCACTGGTCACCGCACTGGCGCAGGCGATGTAGCAGGTGGCCATCTCCGGGCCGTTGTCGAGCACGATCGCAACGCGATCATTGCGACCGATGCCCAGGCCGTTCAGTCGGTCGCAGGTGGCATCGACCAGCGTACGCAGACCGGCAAAGCTCAGCGGCTTGCGACCGGGCGCGGAGACTGCGATCGCCTGATCGGCACCGCGGGTGAGCAGCGCTTTGAGCGTGGTGAGTTGAGTCGTGGTTTGCATCAGAGGATCCTGGAGTCTCGGCATTCGCGGCGACAAACCGGCGGACGGACGGGCGCTGAAAACAGGCGTGAAGGACCGACCACCATTGAGAATCTGAGGCAACGCACCGGCAAGGGCGACGCCATTGAAGGAACCCGGGGGATTTGTCGCCGTTCAGCGCAGCCCGCGAGTAAACATCGAAGTGTCACATCAGGCCAGCGAAACCTTTCGGTATCCCGCCGATTGGTCCGGTATTTCGCGATGCAAAACGAAAATGGGCAAAATGCTCATGTGAACGCAATCCATGGTGTGCCTTGCATCGAACTCGATTCATGAGGGGGGGCGACTGCAAACCGCGAAGGGCGATCCCTGCAGATTCCGTTTTCGCCGGCTACGGTCCTTCAATCGCGATGTCGATGCAGATGACCGTGTGCAGCAGACAGCATCGGCATAGTCCGAAACGATAAGATGTCGCCTGCCAAGAACCGCACTTCATAAAAAATATTTTTCTCATGAACCGATCCGATTTTTTGCGTGGCGCCGCCGCGCTGGCTGCTGCCGTATCTGCCTCGCCCTTGCTTGCGGCGATCCCCAGAAAGTGGGATCGAAAGTCCGGCCCGCCGATGACCGATGAGGCTGCCTTCGTGAAATGGGGCGTCGAGACGCGCGGTGAAAACCCCAAATATCTGGCGATGCGCTGGGCCCGCTATCAGGCGGCGCTGAAGAACAAGGACCTGAAAGACGAGCGCAATCAGCGCGCCTTCCTGATGACGCCACGCGAAGACTTCGTGCTCGATCGCAACCTGGCACGCGCCTACGATCATGCCTTCCTCGACATCGGCTATGGCGTGACGATTTCCGGGCCTCACATCGTCGCCAAGATGACCTCCTCGATCGATGTCCAGGAAGGCGACAAGGTCCTCGAGATCGGCACCGGCTCGGGTTACCAGGCAGCCTACCTGTCCTACCTGACCGACAAACTCTGGACCATCGAGATCATCAAGCCGGTCGCCGAGCGCACCCGTTCAACCTACGACAAGCTGATCGCCAACGGCTACACCGAATTCAAGGCCATCCAGACCAGAAATGCCGACGGCTATTACGGTTGGGCCGATGCCGGCCCCTTCGACAAGATCATCGTCACCTGCGGCATTGACCATGTACCACCTCCCCTGCTGCAGCAACTCAAGGTCGGTGGTGTGATGGTCATACCGGTCGGTCCGCCCGGCGCGCAGCGCGTGCTCAAGGTCGGCAAGGAAAAAGGCGCTGACGGCGAGATCAAAGTCACGCGCTCCGATATTTATGGCGGTCGCATCGTGCCGTTCGTGCCCTTCACCAAGCTCGAGAACGACGAGATCAAGGGCACCCACAACAAGTGAGCGCCTCGTTTGCAGGAACCGGAGGCTTTGGCGCGCGCTCCCTGACACCGGTGTATCTCGCGGTCGGCCTGGTGGCCGGCGCGGTGATTGCACTGCAGATCGCGATCATGCGCATTTTTGCCGTGGGCAGCTGGGCGCACTTCGGTTCGCTGGTGGTGAGCCTGGCGATGCTCGGCTTTGGCCTGACCAGCGCGGTGATGTGCATCTTCCCGAAGTGGTTCGAGCGCCACTGGCGCGGCCTGTCGACCGCGGCGCTGCTGGCTTTCGGTCCGCTGGCGGTGGCCTCGAACCTGATCGCGCAGCAGTTTCCCTTCAATGCGATCTTCCTGGTCTCCGACCCGGCGCAGAAGTGGCGCCTTGCGCTCAACTTCGTGCTTTACCTCACGCCCTTTCTGGCTGGGGCGCTGTTTCTGGGGGTGGTGTTCCAACGTGCCCAGACCATCTTCAATCGTATCTATTTTGCTGACCTGGTCGGCTCGGGCGTCTGTGGCCTGCTGCTGCTGCTGAGCATGTACGCGCTGCGGCCGCAGGACCTGATCGCGGTGCCGCTGGCGCTGTGGGCGGCTGGCTCGATCTTGTGGTTTCTGGCACTCGGCAATCGCGGCGGCGCGATACGCCTGTCTGCGGTGGCGGCACTGACCCTGGCAGCACATTTCGTGCTGCCAGGCGTGCTGGGCGTGCCAAAGATCGCGATCTCCGACTACAAGGGCGTGAGCTACGCACGCAAGTTTCCGGACAGCAAGCGCATCCTCGAAAGCACCTCGCCCTTCGGCTATCTGGAGGTCTATTCAAGCTCCTACCTGCACTTTGCACCGGGCCTGTCCGACAACGCCGCCTTCAACCTGCCGCAGATGCCCTCGAATGCCTATCTGGGCCTGTACAGCGACGGCGAGGGCCCGATCGGCATCATCCGCAAACTGCCCCCCGAGCAGACCGCCTACTACCGCTATCTGCCGATGTTCTATCCCTACCTGATCAAGAACAAGCCGCAGACTTTCGTGGCGCAGTTCAGCGGCGGGTTGTCGACCGCACTGGCCCTGGCCGCCGGATCATCGAGTGTGACGGTGGCCGAGGGCGATCGCGGCATCCTCGAGGCCTTTCGCACGCAACCGGTCCTGCGCGAATTCACCGGCGACATCCTGCATCAGCCCGGCGTCGAAGTGATTGACTACGAAGGCCGGATCTACCTGGCCGGCGTGCGCGACCGTTTCGACATCGTCGACCTGTCGCTGGCCGATTCGGCCGGCCTCTCAAGCCCCGGCGGCTTTGCGATCATCGAGAAATACGCCTACACCCGCCAGGCGATGGCGCACTACATGCAGGCACTCAAGCCCGACGGCGTGCTCTCAGTCACGCTGTGGAACAAGGAAGAGCCACCGAAATCGGTGCTCAAGCTCTACGCGACGATGGCGGCTGCGGCGCGTGAGGTGGGCGGCGCCGACATCGCGCGCAAGTTCTTTGTGGTCTCGGCCTATCTGTCGTCGACCACCGTGCTGTTCAAGCGCGATGGCTTCAGCGATGACGAACTGGCACTGCTGCGCAAGCACACTGCGGCCCTGTCCTTCGACGAGATCTATTCGCATGGGCTCGAGGTGGACACCAGCGCCCAGGCCGCGCTCCTGGCCGACTACCGGGCGCAGATCTTCGGCAATGGCGCAGCCCAGGCGCTCGGCGCATCCAAAGCGGCGCCCGTCGACGCCCTGCAGGCCGGTTCAGCCGCCGGCGCGCAGGAACCGCCTCCCGGCGATGCCGATGGCCCGCAGGTGCTGCCATCCATTCAGCTGGGTCGACTGGCCTGGCATGCGCTGGTCAATGGCCAATGGGATGCGCTGGCGCGCGACTATGTCTTTGACACGCGGGTCCTCAGCAACGCCCAGCCCTATTTCGCGGCCTATGTGAAGTTTGCCGACCTGCCGCGCGTGACCGACCGGCTCGAGTTGCTTCAGGATGAATGGGGCTTTCTGCTGATCTGGGCGACGCTGGGCGTGGCCTGCATCGCGGCGCTGTCGCTGGTGCTGCTGCCGCTGGTGTTCGGCTGGCGCACGATCTTCAGCCGCTATCCGGGCAAGGCTCGCACCATCGTCTATTTCGCCTGTCTGGGCCTGGGCTACATCATGGTCGAGGTCGGCCTGATCGCGCACTTCATTCTGGCGCTGGGCAATGCCACGATTTCGGCCTCGGTGCTGATTACCGGCATGCTGATCTTCTCCGGACTGGGCAGTTTCGTGTCCGAGCGGGCCCTGCCGCAGGCCCGCCGCGTCATGCCATTGATCTTCGGCCTGATCGGGGCCATCCTGATCGGCTATGGCCTGTGGATTGATCATGCACTCGATGCGATTGCCGCCCTGCCCTACGCGGTGCGTCTGCTGTGCTGCTTCGTGCTGATCGCACCGCCCGCTTTCCTGATGGGCTTTCCGATGCCGGTAGCGATGACCACCCTTGGCCGTTTGGGCAAGGAAGCCATGTTCCTGTGGGCATGGGGCATCAATGGATGCTTCTCGGTGATCGGCGCCGCGCTGGTGCCTGTGCTGGCCACGTCCTTCGGATTGCACAGTGTCCTGGCGGTCAGCGGCGCGGCCTATCTGCTGGCACTGCCGATGTTCTATGCGGTGCTCAAGCCGCTGCAAGGCAATGCGATGCGCGGAGCATTCGTGTGAAAACCGGGCGCCGCGCCCTGCTTGGGGCAGTCGGCGCGGCAGTCGGCGCAGCCGCAGCCTTGCGCAGCGCCTCGGCCCGTCCTGTGCTTGCCGAACGCCAGATGCTGAC
>CAMCXH010000170.1 GCA_945883285.1 Bordetella parapertussis
ATCTTCATTCCGGTCGCCCTGGTGTGGCTGGTCGTCATCGGCATCTGGATGCAGACGCCGTTCAACATCTGGAACTGACGAGAAGCAACAGTCGCCATGGAATCAATCAAGGACTTCGTCAAGAGCTTCATGCTCATCGAGCTTTTCAAGGGTCTGCGTCTGACCGGCTCGCAAGTGTTCGCGCGCAAGATCACGATTCAGTTCCCGGAAGAAAAGACGCCCTATTCGCCGCGCTTTCGAGGCCTTCATGCCTTGCGCCGTTATCCCAACGGCGAAGAGCGCTGCATCGCCTGCAAGCTTTGCGAGGCGGTGTGTCCGGCGATGGCGATCACCATCGAATCCGAAGTGCGCCCTGAAGACGGCACGCGCCGCACCAAGCGTTACGACATCGACCTGACCAAGTGCATTTTCTGCGGCTTTTGCGAGGAGTCCTGCCCGGTCGATTCGATCGTCGAGACCCATATCCTCGAATACCACGGCGAAAAGCGCGGCGATCTCTACTTCACCAAAGAAATGCTGCTGGCGGTTGGCGATCACTACGAGCCGCAGGTGGCCGCTGCCCGCGATGCCGACGCGCGCTATCGCTGATGAGCGCCCTCAGCCACTCCTGCGCCTTCTGACGCCGACCGACCAACGACGGACACCGACGTGGATCCGAAAGCCTTTCTGTTCTATCTCTTCGCCACCATCACCGTCATTGCCGCGTTGCGAGTGGTGACCGCCCGCAATCCGGTGCATTCCGCGCTCTTTCTGGTGCTCACCTTCTTTTCGGCGGCTGCGATCTGGCTGCTGCTCAAAGCCGAGTTCCTGGCGATCACACTGGTGCTGGTTTATATCGGCGCAGTGATGGTGCTCTTCCTGTTCGTCGTGATGATGGTCGACATCAACGTCGACGAGATGCGCCAGGGCTTCTGGCGCAACATGCCGGTCGCCGCGTTCGTGGGCGCAGCCATCGTGCTCGAGTTGGCCGCGGTGCTGTGGCACCAGTTCAGCGGTGTTCGCGCGGCCGATGCACCCCGCCTTCCGCCTGACTATGACAACACCAAGGCCCTTGGCAAACTGATCTACACCGAATATGTCTATGCCTTCGAGATTGCGGCGGTGATCCTGCTGGTGGCCATCGTTGCCGCCATCGCCCTGACGCTTCGCAAACGTACCGGCGTGAAGTCGCAAAATCCGTCCGAGCAGGTCAAGGTCAAGGCCTCCGACCGCCTGCGGATCGTGCGCATGCCGTCGTCAACGCCTGCCGCGCCTGCAGAACCGACCAAGAACGAGTCATCGACATGACCATCTCCCTTGCTCATTACCTCGTGCTGGGCGCGATCCTGTTTGCGATCAGCGTGGTCGGCATCTTTCTGAACCGGCGCAACGTCATCATTTTGCTGATGGCCATCGAGCTGATGCTGCTCGCGGTCAATCTCAACTTCATCGCCTTCTCGCATTTCCTGGGCGATGCCGCCGGGCAGATCTTTGTCTTCTTCATCCTGACGGTGGCCGCTGCGGAATCCGCGATCGGCCTGGCCATTCTCGTGGTGCTGTTCAGAAATCTCGACACGATCAATGTCGAGGATCTCGACGCGCTCAAGGGTTGATCGGCATCTCGCCACAGACCACTCGCCAATGAAAACCGCTTACCTAATTGTTCCTTTTGCGCCTCTGGTTGGCGCGATCATTGCGGGCTTTTTTGGCCGCACCATCGGCCGCACAGCAAGCCATGTCGTCACGATCCTGGGCGTGCTGGTTTCCCTGCTGACCGCGCTGACCATCCTGCGCGACGTGATGGCCGGCGAGTACTTCAATGGCACGCTCTATTCATGGGCGCTGGTTGACGGGGTGAAGTTCGAGATCGGTTTCCTGATCGACACACTGACCGCGACGATGATGTGCGTTGTCACCTCGGTCTCGCTGATGGTGCATATCTACACCATCGGCTACATGAAGGATGACGACGGTTACCAGCGGTTTTTTGCCTACATCAGCCTCTTCACCTTCGCGATGCTGATGCTGGTGATGTCCAATAACTTCCTGCAGCTGTTTTTCGGCTGGGAAGCGGTGGGCCTGGTGTCCTATCTGCTGATTGGCTTCTGGTACACCCGGCCAACCGCCATCTACGCCAACCTCAAGGCCTTTCTGGTCAATCGCGTTGGCGACTTCGGCTTCGTGCTCGGCATCGGTCTGGTGCTCGCGAATTTCGGCAGCCTCGATTACTCCGAGGTTTTCCGGATGGCGCCCAGCCTGGTGGGGCAGATCATCAATCCGCTGGGCCTTGGCCAGTGGTCGGTCATCACTGTGACCTGCATTTGTCTTTTCATCGGTGCGATGGGCAAGTCGGCGCAATTCCCGCTGCATGTCTGGCTGCCCGATTCAATGGAGGGCCCGACCCCGATCTCGGCACTCATCCATGCAGCAACCATGGTGACCGCCGGCATCTTCATGGTGGCGCGCATGTCGCCGCTTTTCGAGCTCTCTGATACCGCGCTGTCTTTTGTCATGACCATCGGCGCGATCACTGCGCTTTTCATGGGCTTTCTGGGCATCATCCAGAATGACATCAAGCGGGTGGTTGCCTACTCCACACTGTCGCAGCTCGGCTACATGACCGTGGCCCTGGGTGCCTCGGCCTACAGCGTCGCGATCTTCCATCTGATGACGCATGCGTTTTTCAAGGCGCTGCTCTTTCTGGCGGCCGGCTCGGTGATCATCGGCATGCACCATAACCAGGACATCCGGAATATGGGTGGCTTGCGCAAATACATGCCGATCACCTGGATCACCTCGCTGCTCGGTTCGCTGGCCCTGATCGGCACACCCTTCTTTTCGGGCTTCTATTCCAAGGACATGATCATCGAGGCGGTCAAGGCCTCGACCCTGCCGGCCTCGGGCTTTGCCTATTTCGCGGTGCTGGCGGGCGTGTTCGTGACCGCCTTCTATTCCTTTCGCATGTATTTCCTGGTGTTCCACGGCAAGGAGCGCTTCAGCACCGATGCGCATGCCGCGGCTCATGGGCACACCGACGGTCATGGCGACAGCCACGGCCATGGCCATGATAGCGGGCACCACGGTGGCCTGCCGCATGAAAGCCCCGCGGTGATCACGCTGCCGCTGGTGCTGCTGGCGATTCCATCGGTCCTGATCGGCATGTTCACCATTGGCCCGATGCTGTTCAGTGATTTCTTCCAGACCTCGATTTCGGTCTTCGAGCCTCACAACGCAATGGCGGTCCTGGCCGAAGAGTTCCATGGGCCGGCTGGCATGGCGGTGCATGCGCTGACCACCTTGCCGTTCTGGCTTGCGCTGGCAGGGGTGGCCTCGGCCTATTACTGCTACATGGTCAACCCGGCGGTGCCGGCATGGTTCGGCAAGCGCTTTGGCGGTGTTTATCGACTGTTCGACAACAAGTTTTATCTCGACCGGTTCAACGAAGTGTTCTTCGCGGGTGGCGCGCGCTCGGTGGGCTCGTGGCTCTGGAAATTCGGCGATCAGGCGGTCATCGATGGTGTGGCGGTCAATGGCAGCGCTCGGGTTGTCGGCTGGTTTGCCGGAGCACTTCGCGGTCTGCAATCCGGCTTCCTCTACCACTATGCGATTGCGATGATCGTCGGTGTGGCGCTGTTTGTCTGGTGGTTCGTGCCGCTGCTCAGACGCTGAGATTCGGCCTAAGACAAGACTATGACCAACTCGATTTCCTTTCTCAGCGCAGCCATCTGGATCCCGATCCTGACCGGGCTGTTTCTGCTGTCCTTTGGCAACGACCGCAACGCTGGGGTGGTTCGCGGCGTTTCGCTTGCAGGCGCCCTGGCCGGTCTGCTGGCAACCGTACCGCTCTACAGCCGCTTCGATACCGCCAGCGCCAAGATGCAGTTTGTCGAGCACCTGCCCTGGATCGAGCGGTTCGGCGTCAGCTATCACCTGGGTGTTGATGGCATTTCATTATGGTTCGTGCTGCTGACCGCGTTTATCACCGTGATCGTGGTGATTGCCGGATGGCGTGTGATCGAAGAGCGTGTGGCCGGCTATATGGCGTCCTTCCTGATCCTGTCGGGCTTGATGATCGGTGTTTTCAGCGCGCTCGACGGCCTGCTTTTCTATGTGTTCTTCGAAGCGACCCTGATTCCGATGTACCTCATCATCGGCATCTGGGGCGGACCTAACCGGGTCTATGCCGCGTTCAAGTTCTTTCTCTACACCCTGCTTGGGTCGCTGCTGACGCTGGTGGCGATCATTTATCTCTATACCAAGTCGGGCAGCTTTTCGATCCTCGACTGGCATGCGCTGCCGCTGTCGATGTCCGAGCAGATTCCGATTTTTCTGGCCTTCCTGCTGGCCTTCGCGGTCAAGGTGCCGATGTGGCCGGTGCACACCTGGCTGCCGGATGCGCACGTCGAAGCGCCCACCGGTGGCTCGGTGGTGCTGGCCGCGATCATGCTCAAGCTCGGTGCTTATGGCTTTCTGAGGCTGTCGCTGCCGATCGCCCCCGATGCGAGCCATCATTTTTCGGGTGTGATGATCACGCTGTCGCTGGTGGCGGTGGTCTATATCGGCCTGGTCGCGATGGTCCAGACCGACATGAAAAAGCTGGTGGCCTATTCATCGATCGCCCATATGGGCTTTGTGACCCTTGGCTTTTTCATCTTCAACCAGATGGGCATGCAAGGCGGTCTGGTCCAGATGATCTCGCACGGCTTCATCTCGGGCGCGATGTTCCTGTGCATCGGTGTGCTCTACGACCGCATGCATTCACGACGCATTGCCGACTACGGCGGCGTGGTCAACACCATGCCCAAGTTCGCCGCGCTCTTCATGTTCTTTGCGATGGCCAACAGTGGTCTGCCGGCCACGTCGGGTTTCGTCGGCGAATTCATGGTCATCCTGGGCGCGGTCCAGTTCAATTTCTGGGTCGGTCTGATTGCCGCCACCACGCTGATTCTGGGCGCCGCTTATTCGCTCTGGATGTACAAGCGCGTGGTGTTCGGTGCGATTGCCAATGACCAGGTCAGGGCGCTCAAGGATATCGACGCCCGCGAAATGTTGATGCTGTCAGTGCTGGCGATTGCGGTGCTCGTGATGGGCTTGTGGCCTCGTCCGGTGACCGATGTCTCCGAGGCTTCGGTTCGAGCGCTGCTCCAGCATGTTGCTGTTTCCAAGGTCAAGTGAGATGCAGAACCTCAATATCAGTGCGGCACTGCCCGAGATTCTGCTGCTGATCGCAGCCTGCGCGGTCTTGCTGGCCGATGTTTTCAAGAGGGGCGCCTTGGGGCTCGATATCGGCCGCACTGCGCTTATCGTGCTGATCCTGCCGGTGCTCGCGATCTGTGCGCAGCTCGGGCAACCCGCGCAGCACGCCTTGAACGGCATGTATGTCGCCGACGCCATGGGGCATGTCCTCAAGCTTGTTGCCTGCGCCGCGACCGCTGCGGCCCTGATCTATGCCCGCGGCTATGCGACAGACCGTGGCATGCATCGTGGCGAGCTCTATGCGCTGGCGCTCTTTGCGCTGCTCGGGCAGATGATCATGATCTCGGCAGGCAATCTGCTGATCGTCTACCTCGGGCTCGAGCTGATGTCGCTGTCGCTCTATGCGATGGCGGCGATGCGCCGCGACCATCCGATCTCGACCGAAGCCGCCATCAAGTACTTCGTGCTGGGCGCACTCGCCTCCGGCTTCCTGCTCTACGGCATGTCGATGATCTATGGTGGCACCGGCACGCTCGACCTTGCCAAGATCTCGCATTCGCTGGGTGGCCTGGCGCCGGCCAACGCCAAAGTGCTGATCTTCGGTGTGGTCTTCATTGTGGCCGGCCTGGCGTTCAAGTTCGGCGCGGTGCCGTTTCATATGTGGGTGCCCGATGTCTACCAGGGCACCCCGACCGTGACCACGCTGCTGATTGCCTCGGGCCCCAAGCTCGCCACCTTCGCGGTCGCGTTCAGGATCCTGGCGGGCAGTCTGATCGGTGTGGCCAGCGACTGGCAGCAGATGCTGCTGGTGCTGTCGGTGCTGTCGATGGTGCTTGGCAATCTGGTTGCGATTGCACAGACCAACCTCAAGCGCATGCTTGCCTACTCAGCGATTGCGCAGATCGGCTTTGTGCTGCTGGGCATGCTCTCGGGCATTGTGGGCGGCAGCACCAGTGGTGCGGCCGATGCCTGGAGCGCATCGATGTTCTATCTGGTCGCCTATGTGCTCACGACGCTGGGCACCTTCGGCGTGATGATGCTGATGTCGCGCGATGGGCATGAGGCCGACGATATCGCCGACCTCAAGGGGTTGGGTCGCCGCAACCCGGCGCTGGCCTTCGTCATGCTGATTTTGATGTTCTCGCTGGCAGGCATCCCGCCCACCATCGGCTTTTACGCCAAGCTCTCGGTGCTCAAAGCGGTGATTGATGCCGGGATGCTCTGGCTCGCAGTGCTGGCTGTGCTGATGTCACTGGTCGGTGCCTTCTACTATCTGCGCATCGTGAAGACGGTGTATTTCGATGAGCCGGTCGACACGCACGCCCTTCGCCCATTGCCCAGTGCTCAAGCCCTGCTCGCAGTCAACGGCGCCCTGGTGCTGCTGCTCGGGCTGGTGCCTGGCCCGCTGATGAGTCTGTGCGCCGATGCGGTGAAGCAGGCCTTCGGCGGCTGAGCCCAGCGCGCGATTCGTGCGGCCACTTTCATCCGGCAGCCTGTCACGATGAGCAAAGATCTTCAGGAAACCACGGTCGAGTCGGAGCTGGTCTATCAGGGGCTTTTCCTGAAGGTGCGGCGAGACAAGGCGCTGCTGCCCGATGGCTCGATCCACGGCCGCGAATGGGTGGTTCATCCGGGCGCATCAGCGATTCTGGTGCTGGCCGACGATGGTCGCGTGCTGATTGAACGGCAGTTTCGCTATGCGATGCAGCAGGTCTATGTCGAGATTCCGGCAGGCAAGATCGATCCGGGCGAGACGCCCCTGCAGACCGCAAGACGCGAACTGCTCGAAGAGACCGGCTACACCGCGAAGCAGTGGGCATTGCTGACCCGCATTCACCCTGCGATCGGATTCACCAACGAGATCATCGACATCTTCGTTGCCCGCGAGTTGGGTGCGCGTGAGACACGCAAGCTCGATCATGGCGAGCTGCTCGAGATCGACTGGGTCAGTGTCGGTTGGCTGGTCGATGAGCTCAGGGCAGGGCGCCTGCCCGATGTGAAGACCCAGATCTCGGTGATGCATCTGCAGCGCATGGTCGACGGCGACTGGCCCTGGCCGGCGTTTGACCTGGTCTGAGCGCCAGTGCTTAGACAGGCGGGGTTCTCAGCTTCGGTCTGGACAAGGTACAGT
>CAMCXH010000171.1 GCA_945883285.1 Bordetella parapertussis
GGTCCCTTCGTGGTCGGTGTGGCGGCGGCTTATCCCCGAATCGCCTGCATCGCTTCCATTTATGGCGCCAACATGGTCAACGACCGCCCCGACTCACCGCACCGGCTGGTCGAGAAGGTGAAATGCGACAGCTACTTTGCCTGCGCCGAGATCGACAAATGGGCGCCAAAGGCCGATATCGAGACCCTCGAGGCAGCGCTGAAAAAGGCCGGCACCCCCTACCGTCTCGAGTGGTATCCCGGCGCGCACCACGGCTTTGCGTTTCCGCAGCGCGAGGGCATCTACGACAAGCCGAGCGCCGAGCGTCACTGGGTGAGGCTGTTTTCGCTGTTCGGGCGAAACCTGGGATTGAAAAAATAGGCAGCCAGTTTGTCGATCATTGACCATAACCAAATTTGGTACTAAATTCAGTCCTTTGGAGCTCGGGGAGACGGTATGCAATCCATCGCCAACATCAAGTCGATTTCGTACTTGAAAAGCCATGCTGCCCAGATCTCCGAAGAGCTGGAGGCGAACGGAACGCCGTTCGTCATTACCCAGAATGGTGAAGCCAGTATGGTGATTGAAGGCGTGAAGCAGTTTCAGGAAAAGGAGGCGCTGATTGCTGTTCTGAAGCTTGTCGCCATGGGCGAGAAAGACCGCAGATTGGGGAAAGGCATTTCGGCCGCAGAATCACGGGCACAACTTCAGGCTGCTCGTCAAAACCGCAAATAATGGCGGTCATCATCCTTCCCGATGCGCAGGCAGACTTGCTGTCTCTTCAGGATTACATGCTCGACAAGTGGGGTGAAGCCGCATGGCTGAAAGCGGAAGACGAGATTTTTGAAAAGCTTGAGAAAATTGACTCTGGCTTTTTCAATGGAACGCCCGTCCAGGAGCTGGCATCGGTCGGGATATTGGATTACCAGACCGTCTATAGCTCGCATCACAAATTGGTCTACCGACGGATCGGTCGCGATACTTACGTCTATCTTGTCGCAGGACATCGCCAAGACTATCCATCAATCCTGTCGAGGCGGTTCTTGAGCCGATGAAATGCCGCCTTCGGAGCTGGTCCAGAGCCGGCGCCCCTAAGCCGCCTTCAGATGCGCCGGATAACGCAGTGCCGGCGCCAGCCCTTCGCCCATCATGTCGATGAAATTGTCGGTGTAGAACCGCCGGATCTCGTTGGGCGTGCAGCCCGACAGCGACTCGTCGAAACGCTTGAGCGGGTTGCGACCGCCCTCGACATGCGGGTAGTCGGAGGAGAACAGGCAGACCGACTCGCCTGCGTTGCGGATGATCCAGGCCGCGTCTTCGTGAGGGTAGGGGGTCACGCGAAGCTGTCGCTGCACGATTTCGGAGGGCTTGGCCGATAGCTTGCGAAGTCGCTCTTCGTTTCTCGAAAAGGCATGCGCGGCCGAATCCATCGAGCGCATCCAGCCCGGCACCCAGGCCGCACCCAGCTCGATGGCGCCCCATTTGAGGTTATCGAAACGATCGAAGACACCGTCAAAGATCAGCGTTGCCAGCGTCTGCATCGCCGAGGCCGGGATCGGCATGTAGCTGACCGAGGTGAAGTTGTCATCGCCGCCATGAAAGTCGGGCACCGGCGGCAGGCCGTTTTCCTTGTAGACCGGGTTGAGTTTTTCTTCGCCGCCGACATGAAAAAGGATCGGGATGCCGGCTTCCTGTGCCATCGCCCAGATCGGGTCGAGCGCGACATGGCTTGGCGAATGGCTGCGCGGGCAGACCGACGGAATCATCAGTGCCCGTGCGCCCAGCCTGATCGCCTGCGCGGCCACGGCCTTGCTGCGCTCGAAGTCTTCGAGCGGCACATAGGCGGTCGCCAGCAGGCGCGCATCGACCGAACAGAAGTCGGTCATCATCCGGTTGTGGGCGCTGGCTGCGGCATAACAGAGTTCGAGGTCGTCCGACTGATCGAGACCGAAGTTGCCAAGGCAGTAGGTGGTAAAGACCAGCTGGCTCGCAAAGCCCAGTAAATCGAGGGCGTGGGGCCTGTCTTTAGCGATGAAAGATCCGTGTGCTTCGTAGTTCTTGCGCAGCAGCACATTGGCATCGACCCCGGCTCTGAACTGCGCATCGTTTTGCAATCTGCGGCCTTCGGCGCCGCTGCGATGCGATTCGGCCTTGGCCGCCATCGCCGGCAACTCGCGATAACGCTTGAGCAGGCGCGCCTCGAAGTAGGGGTCAAGGCAATCACCCTGCTCCATCAGATGGCTGTCTGCGTCGTGAATCAGCCGGCCGTTGGCATAAGCCATGAGAGATCTCCTGGTGGGTTGTTCGTGCAGGCGCTAGTCCAGACACGCTGATCGACTATACCGTCGCCTGCGCTTTTTTGGGAACGTGTCGACCGCGATCAGTGTGAACGACGTCGCAAGGCCGGGCACGAGTCTGGCTTCGTCTTTCATCGGGCCGCCATCCCGTGCGGGCCAGCGGGAGCAAGCGATGACCCAGATTCGCAGCGAGGCCGATTCTTTCGGCGCGATCAGCGTGGCGCAGGGGCGCCTGTGGGGCGCACAGACCCAGCGGGCCCTTGAGCATTTCGCGATTTCGACCGAGCGGATTGCCCCGGAGCTGATCCGCGCGGTGGCCGAGGTCAAACGCGCGTGTGCCCAGGTCAATGCCCGTCTTGGGCGCCTGCCGCATGACAAGGCGCTGGCAATTGTCGCGGCCGCCGATGAAATTCTGGCGGGCGAGCATGCCCACGAGTTCATGCTCGCGGTCTGGCAAAGCGGCTCGGGCACCCAGACCAACATGAACCTCAATGAGGTGCTGGCCAATCGCGGCTCGGAGTTGCTCGGCGGCTCGCGCGGCGAGGGGCGCCGGGTGCATCCGAATGACGACGTGAACCTCGGGCAGTCCTCCAACGATGTCATTCCGACCGCGATGCACCTGGCCGGAGCGGTCGGCATGACGCAATCGCTGCTTCCCGCACTGGTTGCACTGCAAGACAGCCTGCGCGAGCGGCAGATCGCGTTCGCCGGCATCGTCAAGATCGGCCGCACCCATCTGCAGGACGCCACGCCGCTCACGCTCGGCCAGGAGTTTTCGGGCTATGTGGCGCAGCTGTCGCAGGCCCGCAGTGTCATCACCGCCTGTCTGCCCTGTCTGTACCCGATGGCGATCGGCGGCACCGCGGTAGGCACCGGTCTGAATACACCACCGGGCTTCGGCGAGCTGGTGGCCGAGGTGCTGTCGCAGTCGCATGCGATGCCCTTTGTGAGCGCGCCGAACAAGTTCGCGGCACTCGCGGCCTGCGATGCGATCGTGGCAGCGCATGCCAGCCTGAAGGTGCTGGCGGTGGCCTTGCACAAGATTGCCAATGACATCCGGTGGCTGGCGTCAGGGCCGCGATCGGGCATCGGCGAGATCAGGATTCCCGAGAACGAGCCCGGCAGTTCGATCATGCCGGGCAAGGTCAATCCGACCCAGTGCGAAGCGCTGATGATGGTCTGCTGTCAGGTAATCGCCAACGATGTGGCGATATCGCTGGCCGGTGGCAGTGGGAATTTCGAACTCAATGTGAGCCGGCCGCTGATCGCCCATGCGTTTTTGCAGAGCATCCGGCTGCTCGCCGATTCGATGCGCAGTTTCGAGGTGCATTGCGTGCGCGGTATCAAGGCCGATGAGGTGCGGATCCGCGAGTTGCTGTCGCGCTCACTGATGCTGGTGACCGCGCTGTCACCGCACATCGGCTACGATCGTGCGGCCGAGATTGCCCGGCGTGCGCATGTCGAGGGGATCACGCTTCGCGACGCAGCGATCGCCCTGAAGGTGGATGCCGAGGATTTCGACCGCTGGGTCAGGCCCGATCAGATGGTCGGCAACGCAACGGCCACGCCGATCGGCAGCGATCCGACCGGCAATGGGCATGGAGGCAATTCACAAGGCCATGTCGAGCTGAACGGGAGCGGGATGGCCCATGCCGGGCCGCCTCACTAAGGGCGCGTCGGCAAGCTCAGGCGGTGGCGTCAGGCGGCAGTGCGGCGAAAGTGGCTGATGGCCAGGATCAGCGCGCCGGCCTGCAGGACGGCGCACAGGAAAAAGGGCGCGCCCATGCGCCAGTCGGTGGTGGCCATATGGGTCACGCCTGCCAGGATCGGTGCCCCCAGGATCGGCGCAACCACCGCCATCAGACTGTTGAGCGAACTGACCGAGCCCATGGTCTGGCCCTGATTGCTCTCGCTCGCGGCCTGGCTCACGATGCTTTGAATCGAGGCGGTGACCGTCAGCCCGAAGATGTTGGCGGCAATGACGGCGTACATCATCCAGCCTTGCGAGGCCAGGCCGTACAGCGCATAAGCCAGGGTTTGCGACACCATCCCGAGAACCGCCAGTCGCGGCGCGCTGAAGCGCTTGATCAGCCGCCCGAGCAATGCCCCCTGCACGATGACCGCCATGACACCGACTGCGGCGAGCGACCAGCCGTTGTGCTCGGTGTCCCAGCCGAACTTGAGGGTGTTGTAGAGCACCCAGATGGTGTACATCACGAACTGCGCGAGGCCGGTCAGGGCGATTGCACCCATCAGCGATCCGACGCCCTTGAGGCGGGCCAGTTCTCTGAGCGAGCGAAGCGGATTGGCGGCCGACCACGACAGCGCACGGCGCCGCTCGGGTGGCAGCGATTCGGGCAGCACGAAATAGCCGTAGAGCAGATTCAGCAAAGCCAGCACACCTGCGGCATAAAAGGGCAGCTGAATGCTGATCGCGCCCAGCAGGCCGCCGATGATCGGTCCGAGGATGAAGCCGATACCGAACATCGCCCCGAGCATGCCGAAGCGCTTGGCGCGCTGCTCGGGCGGCGTGATGTCGGCGACATAGGCATTGGCGATGGCGGCATTGGCCTGCATCAGTCCGCCCACCAGGCGCGCTGCGATCAGCATCGCGATCGAGGTGGCAAGTGCGGTCGCGAAAAAATTCAGGGCCAGTCCGCAAAAGCCCAGCAGCAGCACCGGCCTGCGGCCGAAGCGGTCCGACAGCGCGCCGAGAATCGGTGCGCCGAAAAAGTTGGCCGCACCGAAGGCAAACGCCACGATACCCAGCCAGTAGGCCTGGTCGGCCGGGCCGTCGGTGAAACTGCCGATGAAGCCCGGCAGGACCGGTACGATGATTCCGATCGAGATCATGTCGATCAGGACCGTGAGCATGATGAAGCCCATGGCGGGTTCGCGGGGGGCTTTTTGCGGCAATGCGGACTGGGAGATGACTGACATGATTCGGCCTGAGGATAACAGGCGGGCCGGCTGCTTTTATCGGAACGCCCCGAGCGTTCGGCTGATCGGCTCGGGGCATTGCGATGGCGGCACGAGTACCAAGCTGATAGGGTAGTCGGCGGCGAGCTTGATTCAGCAGCTTGCCATGGCAGCTTGTGAATGTTCGTTCGAAGGAGTTCTGATCGATGAAAGCCGTCTGGAAAGGCACTGTGGTTGCGCAGAGCAACGACATCGTGGTGGTCGAAGGCAATCACTATTTTCCGTCGCACTCGCTGCGTCAGGAGCTGATTTCCCCAAGCAGCACCCAGACCACCTGCGGCTGGAAGGGGCTCGCGAATTACTACACCCTGACGGTCGACGGCGAGTCGAACCCCGACGCGGTCTGGTATTACGCCGAGCCCAAGGAGGCTGCGCGTGAGATCAAAGGCAGGGTCGCGTTCTGGAAGGGCGTCAAGGTTGTGGCCGACTGAGCGCCGATGATCGAACTGATCGCCTCCGGGCTCGGGCCGCGATATCGGGCGGTTCGCAGTCACTCGCTTGCACTTGCCGCGTCGCTCTCGCCCGAAGACCAGTGCGTCCAATCGATGGCCGATGCCAGTCCTGTCAAATGGCATCTGGCGCACACCACCTGGTTTTTTGAGACGCTGGTGCTGCGCGCGCATGTGGCCGGGTATCGTCTGTTCGATGAGCAGTTTCCGAGGCTGTTCAACTCTTACTACGAAGCCCTCGGGCCTCGTTATCCACGGCCGCAGCGCGGCCTGCTGACGCGTCCCGATATCGGGCGAGTTCATGCCTATCGGGCGGCCGTCGATGAAGCGATGCAGGATTTTCTGGAGACGATCGATGCAAGCGGCGAGTCGTCGATTCGGCCGCTCATCGAGCTCGGCCTGAATCACGAGCAGCAGCATCAGGAGCTCATGCTTACCGACATCCTGCATCTGATGTCCTGCAATCCGATGCTGCCTGCAGTGCGCGAGGGCGAACTACCTGCGGTGCGGCCGGTTGCCGGCGGCTGGCATCACTACGAAGCGGCTCAGGTCGACGTCGGTCACAGCGGTCCGGGCTTTCGGTTCGACAACGAAACACCCGCCCATCGCGTGTTGTTGCAGCCGTATTCGCTGGCAAACCGGCTGGTGACCAATGCCGACTATCAGGCTTTCATCGACGATCGCGGTTATCAGACACCCTCACTCTGGCTGTCGGAGGGCTGGGCAATCGTGCAGTCGCAGGGCTGGCGGGCACCGCTCTACTGGCTCGACGATCAGCGTGAATTCAGCCTGTATGGCGCGCATGCCAGGATCGCTGACCAGCCGGTTCGGCATCTGAGTTTTCATGAGTCGGTGGCTTTCGCTGAATGGGCGCAGGCGCGCCTGCCGACCGAATTCGAGTGGGAGGCGGCGGTTTCCGGGGGGAAGGGCCCTGAGCAGGCGTTCGGCGAACTCTGGCAGTGGACGCGCTCGTCCTATGACCCCTATCCGCGGTTTCGCCCGCCTGCGGGTGCGGTGGGCGAGTACAACGGCAAGTTCATGGTGGGGCAGATCGTCTTGCGTGGCAGCAGCCTGGCTACACCGCCCGGCCACCACCGGCCGACCTACCGCAATTTTTTCGCGCCGGCCTCGCGCTGGCAGTTCATGGGTTTGCGTCTGGCCCGCGACCTATGAACGAGTTTGCGCGCTCCCTGACCGACGGGCTGCGCCAGCGTCCGCGGGCGATGTCGCCCAAATGGTTCTATGACGAGGCCGGCTCGGTGCTGTTCGAGCGGATCTGCGAGTTGCCCGAGTACTATCCGACCCGGGTCGAGTTCGAGTTGCTGCAACGTCACGCGGCCGAGATTGCCGATCTGATCGGGCCTGAGGTCGACCTGATTGAATTCGGTGCCGGCGCCACCCGCAAGGTCCGCATGCTGCTTGCAGCGCTTGATTCGCCCGCACGTTTCGTGCCGGTCGACATCTCGGGCGAGCATCTGCTTGGTGCAGTCAATCTTCTGCGGGTGGATCATCCCGGTCTGATCGTCGAGCCCCTGGTGGCCGACTTCACCGCCGACATGGTCTTGCCCGCTGCGAT
>CAMCXH010000172.1 GCA_945883285.1 Bordetella parapertussis
GTCGATTTCCTCGAGCGGTTTGCCGATGCCGCAGGCCTGAAGCGTTTCGTCGTCGCGGGCAGCAGTCTTGGGGGGCAGGCCGCCTGGCGATATGCGCTGCGCCGCCCCGACCGCATCAGCGGCCTGATCCTGATCGATGCCACCGGTTATCCGCAGAATCTGTCGACCAGCACCGCGGTCGCGCTGCAGATCGCAAGCATGCCGGTCATCAGCGAACTGATGCGCTGGGCCCCGATTGAGGGCACAGTCGGCAGGAGTCTGAAAGATGTCTATGTCGACGATACCCTGGTCACCCCTGAACTGATCGCGCGATATTCCGACCTGATGCGACGCCCCGGCAATCGGGTGGCGCTCGGCGACCGGGCCCGCAATGCCCCACCCTCGACCGGCTGGGAGCAGCTGCGCCAGCTCAAAGTGCCGACCCTGATCATGTGGGGTGGCCAGGACACCTGGGTACCGCTGTCGATGGGCGAGCGCTTCAAGCAGGACATTGCAGACAGCGAGCTGATCGTCTACCCCAATCTCGGCCATCTGCCGATGGAAGAAGACCCGGTCACCACCGCACGCGATGCCCTCGATTTTCTGCGACGACGCGTCCAGAGCGCTTCACCCGGCACGCCGGTGTCGCCCGCTTCGTCGTCCGCTTCGTCGCCCGGGAGCCTGCTGAAGTCGCCTGCCCCGACCACCCCGAATCAGAAGTAGGTTCTGATCGCCCGGGTCACGCGATAGTTGTCGTCTACGCCCCAGATCAGCCGCCACTTGTCGAAGGTGGTACACGGATGGGACACGCCGAATCCGATCAGATCACCCACCGCAACCGCGTCGGCCGGATCGACCTGCAGATAGCCGTGCTGATCATTATGGCCAAAGACCCGCCAGTGCGAGGGGGCGGCCCGGGGCGATGAGTCGCCATGACGCATCCAGTGAAGGGCCAGTGGCAGATCGGCATCGGTTCCGACATCGCGACGCCCGAGCGTGACAATCACCCGGTCGGGTTCGGGCCGCGATTGCACCGCAGCCCAGACCTCGAGCGCAGCGCGAAGGCCCGGCTCGCCGACGCTGGCATAGAGCCCACGCTCGACGACAGACGCGGCAAAGCGGCGATACATGCCGTCATCGTGGGTCAGATAGCAGCCGCTGCGCAGCACCCGCCTGACCGGTCTCGACAACGCCGGTCGCAGGGTTTTCGCCATCAGATCGTAGGCCGACGAGCCGCCTGCCGAGATCAGTACCTCGTCGACATCGAACAGGCCTTCCCGCTCGCAGGCCTGCGCCAGATCGCCAAGCCGGGTCATCCACGCGCCGACCAGTTGCGCATCGCGCACCGAATCACCGGTGATATTCAGGCCTTCATAGGCTTCGACGCCGGCCAGTATCAGGGATGTGCTCGAGGCGACCGCCCGCGCCAGAGCAAGGGCCTGCTCATCGTCTCGACAGCCGGTGCGCCCACCGGCAATGCCGAGCTCGACCAGCAACTCAAGGCGCGGGCCGCCCTGTGCGCCGCGCACCAGGATGTCGAGCTGCGCCATCGAATCGACCAGAGTGATGAATCGAACGCCGGGATGCGCGCCGGCCAGAGCGCTCCAGCGCCGGACATCGGCAAGCGTCGCGATCTGGTTGGCCATCAGCACCCGCCGGGCACCGGCTTCGACTGCGATGCGCCCCTGATGGACATTGGCCACCGTGATGCCCCAGGCGCCGGCACGCAGCTGCTCGTCAAAAAGTTGCGGCGCAAGGCTGGTCTTGCCGTGCGGGCACAGGCTGACCCCCGACTCGGCGACGAAACGCGCAAACCACTGCGCGTTGTGCTGCAGGGCCGATTCGCGCAGCACGGCCACCGGCATCGGCAGATCGCCGCGCAGCAGTTGCAGATCGGCCGCACCCGCCTGCTCAACCGTGAAAGGCGATCGCTCGGGCGCAAAGCCCTTGAAGCTGGCGTCGAGCGTCTCGGCAAGAACTTGTCTGATTGTCGGCATGCAGGCGATTATCCCGCAGCGTGCTGCCGGTCGGCCCAAGGCACCAGCCGCGATCGGCCTCAGTCTTGCGCGAGCGCTTCCGACAGATCGGCGCCAACAGTCTTGAAATCGATCAGCAGCGCCTCGGCCGAGGCGCCATTGAGGGTGTAGGGATCGAAGTGCAAGCCCGCCATCCGACGCCCGAACACCGCACGATGCGCGGCGTCGGCCGGCGCGAAAGCCATGTTCCAGGACGGAAAGAGGCGCGACTCGATCGAGCCGAACTTGAGCAGTATCAGATCGCGGTGGCGCGGGTCGTTCACGAGCAATGAATAGAGCGCACTCAACTCGCGCTGCGACCCCTCTGTTGCCTGCAGAAAATACTTGCTGTCGAAAACCAGCAGCCCGCTGATGCCGCGCAGTCCGTTGCGCAGCCTGGCCTGTGAGAGCAGCAGATTGATCGCCGCCGGATCGAGCGGAGTGGTGACCGTACTGGCATAAATCAGGCGTGAGAGCATCGAGCTGTCCTTGTTTGAGCCGTTCTCGAATGCCGCAGCCGCGACCACACTCCGTGAACGACGAAGTCGATGAAAACCAAGTTGTTACGATATTGACACGATTTCGCCTGATCAACCGACCGGCTGACCACACCGAACCCGGGGTTCGTCGGCCGATACCGGTCTACAGTGCGGTCTGGCACAACATCGAACACGCCTTCGGGTGCATTGGCATCCATCATCAATGCAATGGGAAACGGCATGCGAGTTCTGATCCTGGGCAGCGGCGTCATCGGTGTCACCACCGCCTGGTCGATCGCCCGCCTGGGCCACCAGGTCACGGTCATCGACCGGCAGCCGGCTGCCGCGCGCGAGACCAGCTTCGCCAACGCAGGTCAGATCTCGCCCGGTTATTCGACGCCCTGGGCCGCACCCGGCATTCCGCTCAAAGCCCTGAAATGGCTCTTTCAGCGCCATGCGCCGCTGGCCATCCGACCCGATGGCACGCTGTTCCAGTGGCGCTGGCTGGCGATGATGCTGGCCCAGTGCAGCGAGAGCCGCTACGCGGTCAACAAGGAAAGAATGCTGCGGCTGGCTGAATACAGCCGCGACTGCCTGATCGCGCTGCGGGCCGATCTCGACATCCGCTATGAAGGCCGGCAACTCGGCACGCTGCAGGTGTTTCGCAGCCAGGCGCAGCTCGCTGCGATCGACAAGGATGTCCAGGTGCTGCGCGCCGCCGGCGTGCCCTTCGAGCTGCTCGGGCCAGACGAACTGGCAGGTGTGGAGCCGGCACTTGCCGCCGTTGCCGGCGATCTGAGCGGCGGACTGCGCCTGCCCGGCGATGAGACCGGCGACTGCCGGCTCTTCACCGAGCGGCTTGCCGAGGCAGCGAGCCTGCTGGGGGTCCGGTTTCTGTACGAACGCGACATCCGGCGCATCGAGGTCGCCGGCGGACGAATCGCCGGAGTCACGCTCAGTGGCGCCGAGGGCGAGCAGCTTCTGACCGCCGACCACTATGTCCTGGCTGCCGGCAGCTATTCGCGCGGGCTGCTCGAGCCGCTTGGCCTTGATCTGCCGGTCTATCCGCTGAAGGGTTACTCGCTCACGGTGCCGATCACCGATGCGTCGCGGGCGCCGGTCTCCACCGTCATGGACGAGACCTACAAGGTCGCGGTGACCCGATTCGACCAGCGCATCCGGATCGGCGGCATGGCCGAGGTCGCCGGCTTCGATCTGCGGCTCGATCCGCGCCGCCGGGCGACGCTCGAACACGTGCTCAACGGCCTGTTTCCGGGCGCGGCCGATCTGTCGAAGGGCGAGTTCTGGACCGGTCTGCGCCCAATGACACCCGATGGCACCCCCATTGTCGGCCCGACCGGTTTTCCGAACCTCTGGCTCAACACCGGCCATGGCACGCTTGGCTGGACGATGGCCTGCGGATCGGCAAAGCTGCTGGCCGATCTGATGGGCGGCCGCCAGACCGACATCAGTCCGAAGGGCCTGGGAATCGACCGCTATCGCCCGACCGACCGAACCGGCCCGGGTGTGGGCATCGCCATCGGTCGTGCCTGAACCCGATAACCGCCGATAACCGCCGACAGCCGATCACGGATTGCGCTCAAGCATCCTGATGTCGCCATACCAGGCTCTGATCTTCTGGCGGGTGTTGTCGCTGTCGGTCACCACCGCAACCCCAATCAGGCGCCCGGGCGCCTTGCCATACACGCGCTCGAAATCAGCCACGATATCGCGCCGATAACTGCGCCACTGACGAACGCCTTGCGAACCGCTCTCGACCACGATCTTGCGGATGCGCGTGGTGTGAGGATTGACAACCAGCGACTCGGCAGCGCGCCGGTTATCCCAGACATACATCAGCGTGGCATAAGGCAGGTCATGGCCGCCGAGCAGCTTGACCCGCTCGAAGAACATCTGCTCCTCGATCGGCAGAGTATCGACATCGCCGGCGAACGCCAGCACCAGCCGCACCGGCGAGTCGTCGGCTGAGCGATCACCGACATCCGCGCCGTCAAGAGTGGCATCTACCCGCCAGCGCCACTCGAAAATCGGACGACTCCGGGGGTCGGCATCGAGCCGGAATTTCAGTCCGGAGACCGATCCATCGGCAACCGCCTCGACGACCCGCTCCTGATCGAGCGACACCAGCTGATACCGGGTCGCCCGCTTGCTGATGTGAAACTGCCAGGCCGACCATCCGTCCGGCGAGGGCACTTTGTCCGAGGTCGAAAACAGCGCGACGGTCTGGGCGGGCGGCCTGGCGCCGGCCTGCGTCGGCGCGCCGCCATGGGCGACCGGACTCGTGGCGGCGCCGATCGATCCGTTCGGCCCTGCGCAGGCGACCAGACCGGCAGACCCGATCACAACGACCACCAGACCGACCCACTTCACCCAGTTCACCCGCATCGCGACTCCTGATCGACTCCTGACTGGCGTTCGCCGGCAGACAGACGGCGATCGTCGGCGATTTTCTTTCAATCAGCTTACGCCCACCACGCTCAGCACACCGAAATACCCCGCTTGAAGCCCGGTATTCATCAGATTGCAAGACGCCGATCGGTCGACACTGACACGACACCAGTTAGATACATTAACGAAACACTCCTGACGGTCGACTGCCGGAATGACCTCGACATTACTCCCTCGCTTCACCTCGAAAACCGTTCTGGCGAGCGCGCTGGCCGCAATGGTGGTGGCGCTTGCCGGTCAGGTCGCCGCCATCGCGAACCTTGCAACCGACTGGGTCGCCTGGCTGTCACTGGCCGCAGGTCTCGCAGCCGCTGCCCTGACCGCCAGCGCTGTTGCCATGCAGCCCCAGCGCCCAGAAGACGATGTCGGCCCGATATCGGTGGCGGGCAGCGCGCAGGAGGCGACTGTCGAGGCACTGTCCGCGCGCCTGAACGAAGCCCTTGCCCTGTGGCAGCGACATCTGCAGACCGCGCAGGCGCAGACCCGCGAGGCCACCGACAAACTGCTCGGCGGCTTCGTGTCGATCATCCAGCAACTCGATCAGGTGATCGACACCGGTCAGTCGCAGGGAAAGGACACACGTGCCCAGGTCCTGATCGAAGCCGAAGTCGACCTTAAGGCATTGCTGGCGTCGCTCGACGAAACCCTGCACTCCAAGGACCGGGTGCTCGGCACCATCCGTGAACTCGACGGCGCCTCCAGGGGTCTGCTGGGTCTGGCCGATGTGGTCGAAAAAATCGCCCGTCAGACCAACCTGTTGTCGCTCAACGCTGCGATCGAAGCCGCCCGGGCCGGGCCGGCCGGCGCCGGATTCTCGGTGGTCGCCGGCGAAGTCCGCAGGCTGTCGGCCGAGTCGGGCGAGATGGGCAAGCAGATCGGCGAACAGGTCCGCAGCTTCGGCGCTCAGGTCAGCGCCACGATGCGCGATGCGACCGCGCAGTCCGACCAGGATCGCAGTGCGCTCGATGTCAATGAGGATCGCGTTCGCAGCGTCATCACCCGTGTCGATGAGGCGGTCGAGTCGCTCAGTGCGCGTGCCGAGAGTACCCGGGCAGTGTCGCAGTCGATCCGCAGCGAAGTCGAATCGCTGATGGTCGCCTTCCAGTTCCAGGATCGGGTCAACCAGATCATCGATCAGGTGATCACTGCCTTCGACGGCATCGCCGCTCACCTCGAAGAGTCGGCGCGCACCCATCGGATGCCCGCTCAGGAAGACTGGCATCGCACCCTCACCAGCGGCTACTCGACCGTCGAGCAGGCCACCAACCACGGCGCGAACGCCAGGCCTGCGACAGCGCCGGCACAGGCCTCAGAGGTCACCTTCTTCTAAGACGGAACATGAAAAAAACCATTCTCATCGTCGATGACTCCGCCTCGCTTCGGCAGGTGGTCAGCCTGGCGCTGTCTCGCGCAGGCTATGACGTGATCGAGGGCTGCGACGGCAAGGACGCGCTCACCAAGCTCGACGGCCGCAAGATCCATCTGATCGTGAGCGATGTGAACATGCCGAACATGGACGGCATCGCTTTCCTGACTGCGGTCAAGGCGCATCCGAACTATCGCTTCACGCCGGTGGTCATGCTGACCACCGAGGGCGCCGACGCCAAGAAGGACGCCGGCCGCGCTGCCGGCGCCAAGGCCTGGATCATCAAGCCCTTCAATCCGCCGGTGCTGCTCGACGCGGTCTCCAAGCTATGCCTGCCGTGATCTGAATGCTCATCCGCAAGCCAATGCATCAGCCATCCGCACCGTCAACCGACCGGAGTCAGCCGTGAGCAACGACAACGACACCCTCGACTTCGAGCTGCCTGACGACGTCGGCATTTATGAAGTCGGCGAGCTTTATCGCGACCTCGGCGGCATCCTGCAGGCCTTCATCGATGCCACCGGCAGCTCCGGGCGCCACGCCCTGAGGCTGGGCGCGCAACGCGTCGCGATGATCGACACCGCCGGACTGCAACTGCTCCTGGCGATCGCCAAGGAGCTGCAGTCGCGCGGCCTTGCGCTGCAGCTGATTGCGCCAAGCAGCGTCTTGCGCGGCGTTGTCGATCGTCTGGGCGCCAACGCGCTGCTCGATCTCCCACCGCTCGCGCAAGCGGCATGAGGACCGCTCCATGAGCATTCACTCGAATGACGACCAGGACTTCCTGCGCGACGCGCTGCCCGCCTTCATCAGCGAGTCGGTCGAACTGCTCGACCAGCTCGAGCAACTCCTGCTCGAACTCGAAGACCGCCCGACCGACCGCGAGCTGCTCGATGCGCTCTTTCGCTGCGCCCACACCATCAAGGGATCTGCCGGCCTGTTCGG
>CAMCXH010000173.1 GCA_945883285.1 Bordetella parapertussis
AGTCGAGTCCGCTGGCAGGTGAAACCACCGAGTCATTGGCGTTGTCTCAGGCGATGATCAATCTCACGCTCAGTGGGACCGATGAGACGACCGGACAAGTCCTGATGGCACGCCATCACTACAAGGCCGATGAGATACGCTTCAATCATCGTTACCGGGAGATGCTGACCCGCACGCCCGATGGCGTCGATCATCTGGATTATTCAGTGATCAGTGTCGTCGACCGGATCGAGTCGAATCGCGACGCGGTGTGATATCACCCGAAGGCCAGTCTGTCGAATCTCGCTGAATTACCCGAGCAGTGCGATGTCCCGGCTAGAATGGCCCAGTCAGCGCTGAGGTGACACATGGATTCACTGATCGAAGGCCATCTGCGTTTTCGGGCCGTCACATGGCCTGCAGAACGCGATCGCTACGAATCGCTCGCCAAGTTCGGTCAAAGTCCGGAGACGATGGTGATCGCCTGCTCTGATTCGCGTGTCGATCCGCAGACGGTGTTTGGCGCGATCCCCGGCGAGCTTTTCGTGGTGCGCAATGTGGCCGGGCTGGTGCCACCCTATTCCCCCGACTCCGGTTACCACGGCACCAGCGCTGCGCTCGAGTTTGCGGTCCGGGTGCTGAAGGTGGCTCGCATCGCGGTGCTCGGCCATGCGCAGTGCGGCGGCGTGCTCTCGATGCTTGAAGGCACACCCGGCGTGGCCCGCGACTTTGTCGAACCCTGGATGCAAATCGCCGCGCCTGCCTTGCAGGCCGTGCCCAGGCAGCTCAGTCGAGAGGATCGTCTGTGCGCCTGCGAGATGGAGGTGGTCAGGCTGTCGCTTGAGAACCTGCTGACCTTCCCCTGGATCAGCGAGGCGGTTGATGCCGGCACGCTTCGCCTGCAGGGTTTTCGCTTCGATATCCGCAGCGGTTTGCTGACCACGCTGGTCGATGGTCGCTTTGTTCAAGTCGGATGAGTTCAGGTCGGATGAGTTCAGGTCGGATGAGTCATGGCAGCGACCATTCTGGTCGTTGCGCCCCATTGCACCAAGGAGACTGAGATCGATACCGCGGCGAAACAGACAATGAGTACCGACCATCAACCCGGCTACCTGGTCAGCACCGCCTGGCTTCAAGCGCATCTCGATGATCCCGATGTGCGGATCCTCGATTGCACGACCTACATGACGCCTCAGCCGGTGGGTCCCTCGCGCATCGACAGCGGGCGCGCTGACTGGGCCAAGGGCCACATACCGGGTGCGCAGCATGTCGACATGGTGAGCGACCTGTCCGATCCGCACGGGCGATTCCCCTACACCCTGCCGTCGGACACCCGTATCGCTGCGCTGATGTCGCGCCTGGGTATCGGCAATGGCCATCGGGTGGTGCTCTATGGCGCGCGGCATCCGATGGTGGTTACGCGAGCATGGTGGGTGCTCAGCACCCTTGGCCACAATGGCGTGATGATCCTCGACGGTGGTTTTGAGGCCTGGCAGCGGGAGGGCCGCCCGGTCAGCACCGAGGAGCCGCATTTCGGTGCCGGCAGTTTTCGGCCCAAGCGCCATGCCGATCGCGTCGCCGATGCAGACGATGTGGCCCGCGTGCTGGAAGATCGATCGGCGACAACGATCAATGCCCTGTCGCCTGCTCAGTTTTCCGGCACCGGTGGGGCACATTACGGTCGCCCCGGCCGGATTCCGGGCAGCCTCAACCTGCCGGCTTCCTCGTTGATCGATCCGGCCACCGGTTGCTGGCGCCCGCGTGCCGAACTCGAAAAACTGGCACAGGATGCCGGGCTGAGCGAGGCCGATGATCCGGTGATCGTTTACTGTGGTGGCGGCATCGCAGCCACCGCGACCTGCTTCGCCCTGCAACTGATCGGTCGCAAGCGCGTGGCGGTCTACGACAACTCACTGCTCGAATGGTCGGCAGACCCGGCGCGACCGATGCAGTGCGACGCATCTTGATAACCCTTCCATGAGACGCGACAGCCCATGTTCTACAGCACCGCAGAAGACAACCACGGCCTGAAGTTCAATCCCTTCAAGGCACTGATCGTACCGAGACCGATCGGCTGGATCGCCTCAGTCAGCAAGAGCGGCGTTCCCAATCTCGCGCCCTACAGTTTTTTCAATGCGATGAGTGACACGCCGCCGGTGGTGTGCTTTGCCTCGGGTGGGCATAAGGATTCGCTTGACAATATCGAAGCGACCGGCGAGTTCACCTGTTCAATGTCGAACTGGGATCTGCGCGATCACATGAACATGTCGTCGGCACCGGTTGCAGCCGAGGTGGATGAATTCAAGTTGGCAGGACTCACGCCAGCGGCCTCGAAGCTGGTCAAGGCACCCTGGGTGGCCGAAAGTCCGGCAGCTTTCGAGTGCAAGCTCTGGAAGATGATCGAGATGCCTTCGGTGCCAGGCAGAACGCCTTATATCGTGGTATTCGGCACGGTGGTCGGTGTGCATGTGAAGGACGAGTTCATCCGTGACGGACTGGTTGATACCGCCGCCATGCGGCCGCTGGCTCGCATGGGCTATATGGACTACGCAGTGATCACGCCGGAGACCAGCTTCACGCTCAATCGCCCGATGGCAAGTGCCGACAAGCTCAGCGCGACCGTGGTGCCGGGTCCCTGGGACGGTGTTTATCGCTGATGAGCAGGGTGAGCGCATTGCTCGCTTGAGGATCCGTCATGCACGGTGCAGCCGCGAAAGCAGTGATATCGAACGACAGGCCTGCGGCGCCTGCCGATGAGGCTTTTGCCTGGCTTCGCGCTTTCGAGGCAGCGCTTCGAGACCGCGATCCGGGTTCGCTGGCCGCGCTTTTTCTGCCTGACTGCCACTGGCGCGACCTGCTCGCGCTGAACTGGTCGGTGCGGACCACCTCGGGCCGCGATGCGGTGGTCAGTGCGCTGCTTGAGTCGGTCGGTGTCGGGTCGAGTGCGTTGAGATCGCCTTGCGATTTCCGCCTGCTCGCCGATCGCACACCGCCGCGTGAGGTTCGCCGGGCAGGCGAGCAGGTGCTTGAGGTGCTGTTTGCCTTCGAGACATCAGTGGGTCCCTGCGAGGGCGTCTTCAGGCTGCGGGCCGATGAAGCTAGCCCCGGCGCGCCACGGCGTGCCTGGACGCTGATGACCACGCTCGATTCGATTCGTGGTCATGAAGAGCAGTTTCGGCGCGCGCGGCCCATGGGCGCGCACGATCCGCGCGATTTCAGGCAGCCCAACTGGCTCGATCGACGCCTGCAGGATGCGGCCTATCTCGAGCGCGATCCGACCGTCATCGTGATCGGAGCCGGTCAGGCGGGTCTGTCGATTGCCGCACGCCTGCGGCAGCTGTCGATCGACACCCTGGTCGTCGATCGTCACGAGCGTGTGGGCGACAACTGGCGCAAGCGCTATCACTCGCTCACGCTGCATAACAAGCGCGCCTTCAACCATCTGCCCTATCTGCCCTTTCCCGATACCTTCCCCGACTACATTCCCAAGGACATGCTGGCCGGCTGGTTCGAGTATTACGCCCAGGCGATGGAGATCAACGTCTGGAGCGGCACCGAGTTTCTGCGCGCCAGCCGCGACGAGTCAGTCCGGCAGTGGGAGGTGACAATCCGGCGAGCTGATGGCACTGAGCGGGTCATGCGGGTCGGGCATCTTGTGATGGCCACCGGCGTGAGCGCGATGCCGATACCGGCCGTCATTGAAGGGCTCGATCGCTTTGCCGGAACCGTGATGCACTCCGGCCAATACCGCAGTGGCGAGGCCTGGCGTGGCCGGCACGCGGTGGTCATCGGCACCGGGACCAGCGGTCATGACGTGGCCCAGGATCTGCAAGCCAACGGCGCACAGGTGACGCTGGTGCAGCGCAGTTCGACGATGGTCCAGAATGTCGAGCCGACGGCGCAGTTGCCTTATGCGATGTATGAAGAGGGGCCAAGCCTTGCCGACTGCGATCTGGTCAGTGTCGGCACGCCGATGGCGCTGATGCGCCGCGCGAATCAGCTGGCCAACCCGATTGCGCTCGAGCTCGATCGTCCCCTGATCGATGGCCTGAAAGCATCAGGATTTCGCGTCGACGAGGGCACCGATGGCATCGGCTGGCAGCTGAAATATCAGATGCGCGGCGGCGGCTATTACTTCAATGTCGGCTGCTCCGATCTGATCGTGCAAGGGCTGATCAAGGTCCTGCGCAGCGATCAGATCGCGGGCTTTGAGCCAGGCGGCCTGCGGCTCTCGGATGGCAGCCTGCGTGAGGCCGATCTCATCGTTACCGCCACCGGCTATCTCGGTCAGAGCGAGATGGCGGCCCGGTTACTTGGCGATGAAGTCGCCCGCCGGATTGGTCCGGTCTGGGGCATCGACGAGGTCTCGCAGGAGTTGCGCAATATGTGGCAGCAAACGCGTCAGCCGGGTCTGTGGTTTCTTGCTGGCAGCCTTGCCCAGTGTCGCATCTATTCGCGCCACCTTGCGCTTCAGATCCAGGCCATTGAACTGGGTCTGATGGCTGAAAGCTGATGGCGCACGCTGACCATGCTTTCGCTTGGCACGACCGGTACGATCGGCGAGATCGGCCTCATCACCTGCATGAAAATCCGGCGCTTCGACGGCAATGCCTGCAAGCTGGAGTGAACTCCTGGAGGATGCATCGATGAATACCGAAGATATTGCGGTCGGCATCAATGACGGCGTCATGACCCTGACGCTCAATCGGCCCGACAGGCTCAATGCCTACACTGCGAGGATGGGCCGTGAACTGACTGAAGCGTTTCGGCATGCCGATGCCGATGACGCCGTGCGGGTCGTCATTGTGACCGGTGCCGGGCGGGGGTTCTGTGCGGGTGCCGATATCTCGTCGGGTGCCGAGAGTTTCGGTGAGGGTCAGGCGGACAATATGTTCGCCGAGCGCCAGCCCGGTCAGCAGCGTCGTGGCGATAACTTCATTCGCTCGATTTTTGAGTGCCGCAAGCCGTCGATCGCGGCGATCAACGGCGCAGCGGTTGGCGTTGGGCTGACGATGACGCTGCCGATGGATGTCCGGATTGCCTCGACCGACGCAAAGTTCGGTGCGGTTTTCACCCGCAGAGGGCTGGTGCCCGAAGCCGCGAGTGCCTGGTTTTTGCCGCGCATCGTCGGACTGCCTCAGGCCTTGCGCTGGTGTTATTCGGGCCGGGTCTTCGATGCACAGGAAGCGGTCAGGGGCGGGCTGGTCGAAGCGGCGGTTGCGCCCGATCAGTTGCTCGCCCGCGCCAACGAAATTGCCCGCGAGATCGTCGATCACACCGCTCCGGTGTCGGTTGCCCTGACCCGCCAGCTGCTCTGGCGTTTCACCGGTGAAAGCACGCCCTTCGACCTGCTCGAGCTCGACAGCGAATACAACCGGCTGCTCGGTGCCGGGCCCGACGTTCGCGAAGGGGTGGCCGCGTTTCTGGGCAAGCGCCAGGCGATATTTCCGGGAAAGGTCAGCACCGATATGCCGCCAGGCTATCCCTGGTGGGAGCGCAGCCTGTAGCGGCCGCATGCGATGGCACCCTGATGAAGGCAACAAAGTGATTGAAGCAAAGTGAATGCAACAAAGTGAAGGCAAGCGCGCGATGACTGGCGATTTCGATTCGTTTCGCAATGCACTGCAGGCAGCAACGCTGCGTGCTCTGCCTGGCGCGCAGCGCATCGAGGGCCTCAAGCGATTGTCTGCTGGTGCCACGCTTGAGACCTGGTCCTTCGATGCGATCGGGACAGATCAGGGCATCGCAAGCAACTGGCCGCTGATCCTGCGACGTGCGCCGGGTGGCGTTCGCGCCGCGCGCACCCTGTCATTGACCGATGAGGCGATGCTGGTGCGAGCACTGCGTGAGGCCGGCGCACCGGTTGCGCAGGTGGTTCATATCCTGGGCGCTGATGACGCACTCGGCGACGGATTTCTGATGATCCGCATCCCCGGCGAAACCATTCCGCGAAAGATCTTGCGTGATGCCCAGTTCGATGCCATCAGGCCGCAGCTGGTGTCGCAGCTCGCCGGCATTGCAGCGGCGCTGCATGCTGCCGATGTCAGCCGCCTGCCGCCTGCGCTGCCGGTCTCGGGGGTTCGCAAGACCATCGAGGACCTGCATGCGCGGGCCGTGTCCTTCAGTGAACCCAGGCCGGTCTTCGAGCTGGCCTTCCGGTGGCTTGACGAGCACGCACCGCCCGAGCCGGTGCGCCCGCATCTGGTTCACGGCGACTATCGCCATGGCAACGTGATCATCGGCACCGACGGCGTGAGGGCGGTGCTCGACTGGGAGATCGCGCATCTCGGCGATCCGATCGAAGACCTGGCCTGGTTGTGCCTGCCGCCCTGGCGATTCGGCAACCTCGATCTGCCGGCAGGGGGTCTGGGCACTCGCGATGAGCTGTTGCAGGCCTATGCGCAGGCCAGTGGCCACGCGGTCGATCCGATGCGCTTCCGATTCTGGGAGATGGTGGGCAGTCTGCGCTGGGGCGTCAGCTGTGCCAGCATGCTCGAATGGTTTCGCAGTGGTCGCAACCGCACGGTCGAGCGCGCGATGATCGTGCGGCGAGCGTCCGAGAACGAAATGGACCTGATGCGTCTGCTGAGCGGGAGCGCCTGACATGCTTGATGCACCGACCCCGGTCGAAATTCTGGAGGTGGTCGCGGCGATGATCCGTGATCAGCTCGTGCCGCAATTGCCGCCGGATGCGGTTTTTCACGCGCGCGTGGCCGCCAACGCCATCGATCTGGTGCGCCGCGAACTGCAGACCGGCGATGCGCTCGAAGCGGCCTCGCTCTCGCGATTGCAGCAGTTGCTCGGTCATCAGGGCGATGCGCCTGCGCTTGAGCGCGAGCTGTGCGAACGCATTCGCAATGGCTCGCTCACCACCGATTCACCGGGTCTGATCGACCACCTGATGGCCTGCACGCTTGCCAAGATGTCGATCGATCAGCCCAGCTATGCCAGCTACCGGCGCGAGCTCGACGCTCGTGCGGCCACCCCACACACCAAGGAGTGATTCATGGATTTCAATCTGCCGCCCGATCTGGTCGCCTTTCTGGCCAAACTCGATGCCTTCATCGATGCCGAAATCAGGCCGCTGCAAGCTCAGGACGATAACGAACGCTTTTTCGATCATCGCCGCGAGTTCGCCCGCACCGATTACGAGGCGGGAGGATTGCCTCGTCACGAA
>CAMCXH010000174.1 GCA_945883285.1 Bordetella parapertussis
TATGCCCTGCGCAAAGCGGTGGATCTTGTCGAGCGCCGAGGCCAGCGCCGCCGGGTCGCCGGCGATCTCGGCACCGAGACGATCGGCTTCAAATTCGCGCGAGCGCGAAATCGCCATCTGGATCAGCATCGCTGCGAAGGGGGCAAGCATCGCCACCGCGATGCCGGCGATCGGATTGCTCGGACGCCCCTCGGAATCGCGCCCGCCGAAGAACATCGCAAAGTTGGCGAGCGCCGAGATAGCACCCGCCATGGTCGCCGACACCGTCGAAATCAGGATGTCACGGTGTTTGACGTGGGCAAGCTCATGGGCCATCACACCACGCAGCTCGGCCGCGCTGAGCACACGCAGGATGCCGGTCGTCGCGGCCACTGCAGCGTGCTGCGGATTGCGGCCGGTGGCAAAGGCGTTGGGCGCGTCTTCGTCGATCAGATAGACCCGCGGCATCGGCAGCTCGGCGCGCTGCGCAAGCTCTTTGACCATCCGATAGAACTGCGGTGCGCTCGCCTCATCCACCTCACGGGCGTTGTACATCTTGAGAACCATCCGGTCGGAGAACCAGTAGGCGAAGAAATTGGACAGCACAGCAAACCCGAGCGCCAGCAGCATGCCCTGCTGCCCGCCAATGGCCGCGCCGACTGCGCCGAAAAGCGCGGTGATGCCGGCCATCAGGACGGCGGTCTTGATCCAGTTGAACATTGATTCCTCCAGGTCGGACTCGGCCGACGATCGATGAATAGTCCGGTGAACACCCCGATGAATACCAGTCAGGCCGGGCAGAATACCCGCGGGGCGGGCCTTCCTGCAGATATCCGTGCAATCTGTCGGGATTCAACCGTGCGCAGGCGGCGGCACGGCGACTGCCGGAGCTTGCAGCCGGTCACCGGCACCGATCGGAAAGCCGGCGACGAACTCTGCTGCAGGCAAACGCCGCCCGCCCGCCCGCTGCAGTTCGAGCAGATCGACCGCACCCGGTTGGGCCGGACTGCCGCAGATCACCCTGAGCGCACCCTCGCGCAACCCGATCACCGTGCCCGGCGCGACGACGCCCGCCTGCGCATCGGCTGGCGAGGCGACCGGCAGCGGCAAATCAACCGCCCTGGCCCGCCAGAGCTTGAGCGCCGTGCCGGGCAGACGCGCCAGTTCGGCCACGCAGCCCGGCGCCGGATCGAAGGCCCGCAGCTGATCGACGATCGCCTGCGCTGGCCGCGACCAGTCGATCAGCGCATCGGCCTTGACGATCTTGGCCGCGTGGGTGATGCCGTCTGCCGGCTGGGGTGCCATGGGGAGCCGATCGGCCTCGAGCAGGCCGATGGCCTCGACGATCGCCAGCGCACCGAGCGCGGCCAATCGGTCGTGGACGCTGCCCGAGGTCTCATCGCGACCGATCGGCAGCGGGCGGACCAGCCTGATCGGTCCGGTATCGAGGCCGACGTCCATCTGCATGATCGTGATGCCGGTCTGCGCATCGCCGGCCTGCACCGCACGCTGGATCGGCGCCGCACCGCGCCATCGCGGCAGCAGCGAGGCATGGATATTCAGGCAGCCCAGCGGCGGCACCGCCAGCACCTGCGGCGGCAGCAGCAGACCGTAGGCGGCCACCACCATCGCCTGGCAACCGATGCCACCCAGCCGCTGCGTCACCTCGGGGTCGCGCAGCGTACGCGGCTGCCACACCTCGATCCCCTGGGCCTGCGCCCATTGCTTGACCGGACTGGCGATCAGTTTTTGCCCGCGCTGAGCCGGCTTGTCGGGCCGGGTCAGGACCAGGGCGATCTCGTGACCGGCCTCACGCAGCGCCTGCAACGCGAGCTGCGCAAACACCGGGGTGCCGGCAAAGATGAGTTTCATGGGGAATCGGGTTTGCCCGGCGCGCTGGGGCCTGCGGCCTGAGAGAGAGGCGGCAGGTTTCAGGCCGTCTGGCGGTCGAGCTTGAGCATCTTGCTGCGGATGCGACTCTGCTTCAGACGCGAGAGGTACTGAACGAAGACCTTGCCGATAAGGTGATCCATTTCGTGCTGGATGCAGACCGCGAGCAGCCCGTCGGCGTTCAAGGTGAACGACTTGCCATGCTCATCGAGCGCCCTGACAGTCACCCGCTCGGGACGTTCGACCTCGTCGTAAATTCCGGGCACCGACAGGCAGCCCTCTTCATGGACCGATTGCTCATCGCCATACGAGACGATCTCGGGGTTGATGAAGACCTGCAGCCGGTCCTTGGTCTCGGAGACATCGATGACGATGACCCGCTCATGCACATTGACCTGCGTGGCCGCCAGGCCGACGCCGGGCGCGTCATACATGGTCTGCGCCATGTCGGTCACCAGCTTGCGGATCCGGTCGTCGACGTGTTCAACCCGCCTGGCAACGGTATGCAGGCGTTGGTCGGGATAACGCAGGATGTCAAGGACGGCCATCGGATTAAGACGACCGTTCGATTCCGGGATGGGCGATCGAGCGGTCAATCAACGTAATATTGGGGTCAGCGATTGAGGTCGGCGAGTCGAGTCAGCAATACAGGTCGATATTTGAAACAAACGCCGCAATCCCTGATCGCAGAAAGTCAGAACCACGAATCAGAAACACAAAACTGAACCATGTCCAGGCAGCGTCGAGATGATCAAAAAGTTTAGCATGGGGTTGATCGGATGCGCGGTCTGGCTTGCTGCCAGCATCGCCCACGGTGCAAACGGTCCGATCGAGCTTTCGCCGAATGCCCCAGACAAGCATGTCGTCGTCAAGGGCGACACCCTGTGGGACATTTCCGCCCGGTTTTTGAAGTCGCCCTGGCTGTGGCCGGAGGTCTGGCAACTCAATCGCGAGCAGATCAGCAACCCCCACCTGATTTATCCGGGCGACATCATTTATCTCGACCGATCGGGCGCCCAACCTCGCCTGCGGCTGGGCAAATCCGTTCCCGGCACCGGCACCGGGCCTCGCAGCGGATCCGGCGTTGGCGAAACCACCGTCCGGCTCGAGCCGCTGGTGCGTGCCACGCCGCTGGGCGCCGACGCCATTCCCATGATCAATCTTGCCGCCGTCCAGGTCTTCCTCAATCGGCCGCTGATCGTCGACGAGCAGGGGATGCGCTCGAATCCCGCATCGTCGCCACCCAGGATGGCCGAGTGAATCTGGCCACAGGCGACCTCGCCTATGCGAGGGGCCTGTCCGAGGAGGCCATGACACTGAACTCCGAGTGGTACATCTACCGACCGGCAAAACCGCTGCTCGATCCGGTGACCCGCAAGCCGATCGCCTGGGAGACCGTCTCGGTCGGCTCGGCCCAGCTGATCCGCAAAGGCGACCCGGCCACCTTCCGCCTTCGCACGGCAAACGAAGAGGTCAGTTCAGGCGACCGCCTGATGCCTGCCGTACCGGCCACCCTGCCCTCTTTTGTCCCCCGTGCCCCCGACGAGCCGGTCTCGGGTCAGATCGTTTCGGTTTATCGCGGTATCAACCAGGTCGGCAAGCTCAGTGTGGTGGCCCTGTCGATCGGCAAGGATCAAGGCCTCGCGATCGGCAATGTGCTGGCCATCCTGAGTGCCGACCGGGTCATCGTCGACAAGGAAACCAAAGAGCGCGTTGTCCTGCCCAACGAGACGATCGGCGAGCTGATCATCTTCCGGGTCTTCGATCGCATCGCCTATGCGCTGGTGGTCTCGGCATCCGAAGCGATCACAGTTGGCGCAACGGTCAAGAATCCCTGACCAATCACTGACGACCCGGTCCGGCGGTGCGCCATGTCATACGACCCTGACGCCACCGATCTCGACCTCTGGCTGCGGCTGGTCCTGACCCCCGGCATTGGCCCGATTCACGCCCGCCGGCTGCTCGAACAATTCGGGTCGCCACGGTGCCTCTTTGAGTCCGACGGCCCTGCCCTGGCTGCCTTTGCGGGCGAGCGTCTGGCGCGCCAGTTGCAGTGCGACGATGGCGCGCGTCGGCGACAAGTGGACAAGACCCTCGACTGGGCCCGCGCCGATTCCCATCACCTGATTACCTTCGCCGATGTCGACTATCCTCGGCATCTGCTGCAGATCGACGATGCGCCACCGCTCCTGCATGCCGTCGGGCGCCGCGACATCCTGAGTCGCCCGATGCTGGCGATGGTCGGGGCACGCAATGCCACAGCCACAGGCACTGACAACGCACGGGCCTTCGCACGCGCGCTGTCGGGCGCCGGCTGGACGGTCGCAAGCGGCCTGGCACTGGGCATCGACGCGGCTGCTCATGAAGGCGCGCTGCAGGGCGGCGCCGGCACGGTCGCGGTCGTGGGCACCGGCGCCGACATCGTCTATCCGTCGCGCCATCGCGGGCTGGCCGATCGCATTGCGGCCGATGGCCTGATCATCTCCGAGTTGCCGCTCGGCACGCCGCCGTCGGCCGGGCTGTTTCCACGCCGCAATCGACTGATCGCCGGCATATCGCATGGCGTGCTGGTCGTCGAGGCGGCGCTCAAAAGCGGCTCGCTCATCACCGCGCGGCAGGCTGGTGAATTCGGCCGCGAGGTCTTCGCGATTCCCGGCTCCATCCACTCGCCGCTGTCACGCGGCTGCCACGCGCTGATCCGGCAAGGCGCCCTGCTGGTCGAGTCGGCGCGCGAGGTCATCGACGAGTTGCCGGCCTTGCCTGCGAAGCCCGACCTCGACAGCCTTGCCCCACCCGACCTCGACGATCCTCACCCGGCCAGCGCCGGCGGCCCGTCGCACGCACCCGACGACGCCCGACGCCTCGACCGGGATCCGGTCATCGCCGCCATCGGGCACGACCCGATCCAGCCCGACATCCTGGCGACACACCTCGGCCTGGCACCCGGCGAACTCGGCGCCCGACTGGTCATTCTTGAGCTCGACGGACTCATCCGGCGCCTGTCCGACGGCCGGGTCCAAAGACCCTCACCGTCAGGCTGACTTGCCATTGCGACGATCCGGCTCTTATGATTGGCGCCCCCAGCGAGCCGCCGACCGCATGTCGACGAGCCTCATCCAACCACCCTGCGCACCGACCTGGCGACCAACCACATGGGAAAAGCCCTGATCATTGCCGAGAAGCCTTCGGTCGCAGCGGACATCGCGCGATCGCTCGGCGGATTCGCCAAACAAGGCGACTATTTCGAAAGCGATGACTACCTGCTGTCATCGGCGGTCGGCCATCTTGTCGAAATCGCGGCACCCGAGCAATTCGACGTCAAGCGGGGCAAATGGTCATTCGCCAATCTGCCGGTCATCCCGCCGCACTTTGACCTCAAGCCGATCGACAAAAGCGCCGAGCGCCTGAAACTGCTAACCCGGCTGATCAAGCGCAAGGATGTCGACTCGCTCATCAACGCCTGTGACGCCGGCCGCGAAGGCGAGCTGATCTTTCAGTTGATCGCCCAGCATGCCAAGGCCAAACAGCCGGTCAGCCGGCTGTGGCTGCAGTCGATGACACCCAACGCGATCCGCGAGGGCTTCGAGCGGCTGCGCGACGAAATCCAGATGCAGCCGCTCGCCGACGCCGCCCGCTGCCGGTCAGAAGCCGACTGGCTGGTCGGCATCAACGGGACGCGGGCCATGACCGCGTTCAATTCGCGCGACGGCGGCTTTTACCTCACCACGGTTGGTCGCGTGCAGACCCCGACCCTGGCAATCGTGGTCGAGCGCGAAGAGCGCATCCGAAAATTCAAGGCGCGCGGCTATTTCGAGGTGAAGGCCACCTTCGACGCCAAGGCCGGGCAGTACGAAGGGCGCTGGTTCGATCCCTCATTTCATCGCGATCCGGCGGATGCCGAGCTCAAGGCCGAGCGTCTGTGGGACGAGTCCCGTGCCCAGGCCATCGTCGACGAATGCCGGGGCAAGCCGGGCACGGTCGAAGAAGAGTCCAAGCCGTCCACACAGCAGTCACCGGCGCTTTTCGACCTCACCAGCCTGCAGCGCGAGGCCAATGGCCGCTTCGGGTTTTCGGCCAAGACCACGCTGTCACTCGCCCAGGCGCTTTATGAAAAGCACAAGGTTCTGACCTATCCGAGAACCGATTCCAAGGCCCTGCCTGAGGATTACGTCGCCACGGTCAAGCAGACCCTCGACATGCTTGAGGAAGTGCCGCCCTACGGACAGTTCTCGGTCCAGATCCTGAACAACGACTGGGTCCGGCCAAACAACAAGCGAATCTTCGACAACACCAAGGTGTCGGATCACTTCGCCATCATCCCGACGCTGCAGGCGCCAAAGGCCCTGTCGGAAGCCGAACAGAAGATCTACGACCTGGTGGTCAAACGCTTTTTGGCGGTGTTTTTCCCGGCTGCCGAATTCCGCGTCACCACCCGAATCACCAAGGTCGAGAGCCATTCCTTCAAGACCGAGGGCCGAGTGCTGGTGAGCGCCGGCTGGCTGGCCATCTACGGCCGCGAAACCGCCGAATCGAAGGCTGCGCAAGGCAAAGACGCCGATGACGCGCCGTCCAGCGGCACGCTGGTGGCGGTTGAACCCAACGAAAAAGTCGCCACCCAGTCAATCGACGCGATCTCGCTGGCGACCCGACCCCCTGCACGTTTCAACGAGGCCACGCTGCTGTCGGCAATGGAAGGCGCGGGCAAGCTGGTCGACGACGAAGATCTGCGCGAGGCCATGGGCACCAAGGGGCTTGGCACGCCGGCGACCCGGGCGCAGGTGATCGAAGGCCTGATCAACGAGAACTACCTGATCCGCGAAGGCCGCGACCTCATCCCGACCGCCAAGGCCTTCCAGCTGCTCACGCTGCTGCGGGGTCTGGGCGTGGCCGAGCTCACGATGCCCGAGCTCACCGGCGAGTGGGAGTTCAAGCTCGCGCAGATGGAGCGCGGCAAACTCGATCGCGATGCCTTCATGAACGAGATCGCCGAGATGACCCGGCATATCGTCGAGCGAGCCAAGGGCTACGGCACCAGCGATGTTCCCGGCGACTATGCAACGCTCGATCAGCCCTGCCCGCGCTGCGGCGCGGTGGTGCGCGAAAACTACCGGCGCTTTGCCTGCAGCGGCTGCGACTGGTCGATCACCAAGTCGCCGTCATCGCGCCTGCTCGAGCCTGCCGAGGCCCAGGAACTGATGCGCGACAAGACCATCGGTCCGCTGCACGGCTTTCGCAGCAAGATGGGCCGCCCGTTTTCGGCGATCCTCAAGCTGGTCGAGCCCG
>CAMCXH010000175.1 GCA_945883285.1 Bordetella parapertussis
CCATCGGACAGCTCGGCGGCATGTATCGAGGCGACCGTGCGCGCAAGGAGACCCTGGTCGACTTCGGGTTTCGGCTGCCTTCTGCCCTCGACAACCGTCCTTTGAAGTTCGAGGAGTTTGAGCGCAAGCTGCGCCAGTGCATCTTTGTCTCGGCGACGCCTGCTGCTTATGAAGCCGATCACAGCGGGCAGACGGTCGAGCAACTGGTGCGTCCGACCGGGCTGATCGACCCTGCGGTCACGGTCAGGCCGGCGACAACGCAGGTCGACGATGTGCTTTCCGAGATCCACCTTCGTGTGACGAGCCGCGAACGCGTCCTGGTAACCACGCTCACCAAGCGGATGGCCGAGGATCTGACCGACTATCTGTCCGAGCACGGCGTCAAGGTTCGCTATCTGCACTCCGACATCGATACCGTCGAGCGTGTCGAAATCATTCGCGATCTTCGGCTCGGCGTGTTTGATGTCCTTGTCGGGATCAACCTGTTGCGTGAAGGTCTTGATATTCCCGAGGTCTCGCTGGTGGCGATTCTCGATGCGGACAAGGAAGGTTTCCTGCGCTCGCAGCGCAGTCTGATTCAGACCATCGGTCGAGCGGCGCGCAACCTCAACGGCGCAGCGATCCTTTATGCCGATCGCATCACCGATTCGATGAAGCAGGCCATCGACGAAACCGATCGGCGTCGAGTGCGACAGGTCAGTTTCAATACCGAGCACGGCATTACTCCCAAGGGCGTGATCAAGCAGGTCAGGGAAATGATCGACGGTGTGTATGACCCGTCGCACGAAAAGAAGGAATTGCAGGCTGCCGAGGATCGTGCCCAGTACGAGTCTCTTGGCGAGAAGGGCGCGGCGCGCGAGCTCAAGCGTCTTGAAAAACTCATGCTCGAACATGCCCGCAATCTCGAATTCGAGAAGGCGGCACAAGCCCGGGATCAGCTCACACGGCTCAAGGAGCGCGTGTTCGGTTCGGGCGGCAATGACAACGTGGTTCCCTTTGCAGGCGGCAAGGCAGCCTGAAGAGGGTCAATCGATCATCAACTTTTTATTGATTCAAGCGCGGAAGAAGATATGGCAAAGCGAGAACCCCTTTCGATGGCAATGAACACCCGAGTGCTGTTCGTGTGCATGGGCAATATCTGTCGCTCGGCGATGGCCGAGGGCGTATTCAGGCACCTGGTTCGTCAGGCCGGGCTCGAAGACGTCGTCAAGGTCTCTTCGGCAGGCACTCATGCCTTCCATGTCGGAGAGGCGCCTGATCGCCGCGCTCAGACGACGGCTGCCAAACGTGGCTTTGATATTTCCGATATGCGCGCACGCCGGGTCAGTGAGAAAGACTTTGATGCCTTTGATCTGATTCTTGCAATGGATTGGGACAATCTTGGGCTGCTGCAGCAGATGGCCCCCAAGAAAGACCACCACAAGATTCAGCTGCTGATGCGTTTTGCGACCGAGCACGAGTCAGCAACGATTGCCGATCCCTACTATGGCGCGCAGCAGGGTTTTGATCAGGCGCTCGATCTTATCGAAGACGCTTGCGCGGGTCTGCTCGATGTCGCGCGTCGTCGTGCTACCCAGGTGGCAGCGGCCTGAGCTCGGTATGAATTGAGGTCCGGCGAGTTGCATCGTTCCGCATGGCCCCATTTGTTGTGCGGATACTCGACAAAAAGAGTCGGCTTTAGGTATTCTCGACTTTCTTACTCGGGTTTACAGGAGCCGACTCCATGCGACTGACGACGAAGGGCCGTTTCGCTGTGACTGCCATGATTGACTTGGCAATGCGCCAGCAAAGTGGCCCGGTGACACTTGCCAGCATCAGCCAGCGCCAGAGAATTTCTCTGTCCTATCTTGAGCAGTTGTTTGGAAAGCTGCGCCGACATACTCTGGTTGAAAGTACGCGCGGGCCTGGAGGGGGGTACACCCTGGGCCGTCCGATGGCCGAGATTTCGGTTGCAGAGATCATCTTCGCCGTCGATGAGCCACTTGATGCCACCAGTTGCGGCGGTAAGGAAAACTGCTTCGAAGATGGTCCATGCATGACCCACGAACTCTGGACCAGCCTGAACCAGAAAATGATCGAGTTCCTGCAGGGTGTCTCCCTGCGCGAACTGGTCGACAAGCAGTTGCTGCGCGAGTCGCCGTCGGCGCCGAGACAGGTCTCGGTGCTCAGGGAGCATCGTGCAGCCCTTGAATTTCCGACCTCCACCTTGCAACCGATCGACTTCGACGGCTCGCGACGGACGTCGGTTTCCTGACAAAGTTTCACAACTCAAGGAGCGGGCGATGCAATTGCCGGTCTATCTCGATTACTCTGCAACCACGCCTGTCGATCAGCGCGTCGTCGATGCCATGATTCCGTGGCTGACCCAGCGTTTTGGCAACCCGGCATCACGCAGCCACTCCTACGGCTGGGATGCCGAGAAGGCTGTCGAGAATGCTCGCGAGGAAACCGCCGCTCTGGTCAATTGCGATGTCCGTGAGTTGGCTTGGACCTCAGGCGCGACCGAGTCGATCAATCTGGCGCTCAAGGGCGCAGCCATGTTCTACAAGGAACGCGGCCGGCATCTGATCACGGTCAAGACCGAGCACAAGGCGACACTCGACACCATGCGCGAACTCGAGCGCAGCGGCTTCGAAGTGACTTATCTCGATGTGCGCGATGATGGACTGATCGACCTCGATGTGTTCAAGGCGGCGCTGCGCCCCGACACGATTCTGGTGTCGGTCATGTATGTGAACAACGAGATCGGTGTGATCCAGGACATTCCGACGATCGGCGAAATCTGCCGTGAGCGCGGTATCGTTTTTCATGTCGACAGTGCCCAGGCCACCGGCAAGATCGCGATTGATCTGTCCACGCTCAAAGTCGACCTGATGAGCTTCTCGGCCCACAAGTCCTACGGCCCGAAAGGCGTGGGCGCGCTGTTCGTCCGACGCAAGCCGCGTATTCGCATCGAAGCGCAGATCCACGGTGGCGGCCACGAGCGCGGCATGCGCTCGGGTACTTTGCCGACCCATCAGATCGTCGGCATGGGCGAAGCGTTCCGGCTGGCACGGCTCGAAATGGTGTCTGAAAATGAGCGTGTTCGCATGCTTCGCGATCGGCTCTACCGTGGTGTGTGCGAGATGGAGGAGGTTTTCATCAATGGCGATATGACCCATCGTGTGCCGCACAACCTGAACATCAGTTTCAATTATGTCGAGGGTGAATCGCTGATCATGGCTGTCAAGGACCTCGCGGTGTCGTCCGGGTCGGCTTGCACCTCGGCGAGCCTGGAGCCGTCCTATGTGCTGCGTGCGCTGGGCCGCAGCGATGAGCTTGCTCACAGCTCGATCCGCTTTTCAGTCGGGCGTTTTACCACCGAACAGGAGGTCGACTTTGCGATCGCGCTGCTCAAGGACAAGGTCGGCAAGCTGCGCGACATGTCGCCGTTGTGGGAGATGGTCAAAGACGGGATCGATCTGAACTCGGTGAAATGGGCGGCCCACTGAGCCGGTCGTCAGCACTTTCATCGTTCATTATTTTTTGCAGAGAGGTTTGATATGGCATACAGCGACAAGGTCATCGACCATTACGAAAATCCGCGCAATGTTGGTGCGCTTGATAAGGCCGATCCGTCGGTCGGAACCGGCATGGTTGGCGCGCCCGCCTGTGGCGATGTCATGAAACTCCAGATCCGTGTGAACGACGAGGGCATCATCGAAGATGCCCGATTCAAGACCTATGGCTGCGGCTCGGCAATCGCCTCTTCTTCGCTGGTGACCGAGTGGGTCAAGGGAAAGACACTCGATCAGGCGATGGCGATTCGAAACACCCAGATTGCTGAAGAACTCGCGCTGCCGCCGGTCAAGATCCACTGCTCGATCCTGGCAGAAGATGCCATCAAGGCAGCGATCGACGATTACCGCACCAAGCACGGCCAGACGGCGGGCGCCGAGCCCAAGGCGGCCTGAGCGGCGCGGGGGAGGGCAGCACATGGCGATCACTCTGACTGAGGCGGCAGCAAAGCATGTCTCCCGATATCTCGAGCGGCGAGGCAAAGGCATCGGGCTGCGCCTGGGCGTCAAAACCACGGGTTGCTCGGGCCTGGCCTACAAACTTGAATACGCCGATGAGCCGCTGGTGGAAGACGTGAGCTTCGACAGCCATGGCGTGAAAGTGCTGGTCGATCCGCGCAGCCTGGTCTACATCGATGGCACCGAACTCGACTTCGTTCGCGAAGGACTGAACGAAGGGTTCAAGTTCAACAATCCTAACGTCAAGAGCGAGTGCGGCTGCGGAGAGTCCTTCAAGGTCTGAACGTCGCGGCATGGATTTTCGCAGCAAGAGTCATTTCGAGTTTCTTGGGCTGGCCGAGTCGTATCGTCTCGATCCTGCTCAGCTGCAGCAGGCCTACCTGCGGCTGCAGGGCGCAGTGCACCCTGATCGCTTTGCAAGGGCCGGCGGTGCTGAACATCGGATCGCGATGCAGCTGGCCACGCAGGCCAACGAGGCCAATCGCACGCTGTCTGATCCGACTCGGCGCGCCGCGTATCTGTGCGAACTGCACGGTGCGCCGATTCAGGCTGAAACCAATACATCGATGGCGCACAGCTTTCTGGTCGAACAGATGGGCTGGCGCGAGTCGCTCGAAGCGGCACGCGATACCAAAGACGGTGTTGCGCTCGCGGGGCTCGACCGCCTGCTGTGCGATCATCGCACCCGGCTGCACGAAGAGATCGCGCAAGCCATCGACCTTGATCACGATTACCCGCGTGCTGCCGATGCGGTGAGACGACTGATGTTTATCGACAAGTTCGGCGCCGAAGTGGCTGCGGCCCAGGACGCACTCGCCGCTTGAGGATTTCCGGATGGCCCTGCTGCAAATCTCAGAACCCGGCATGTCGCCCGAACCGCATCAGCGGCGGCTGGCGGTCGGCATCGATCTTGGTACAACCCATTCATTGGTCGCGGCGCTCAGGTCGGGCCTGGCTGAGGTCCTGCGCGACGCACAGGGCGCCCCGCTGTTGCCGTCGGTTGTGCGCTATCGCGAGGCCGGTGAGATAGACGTCGGACAGAGCGCGCTCGATGGCGCGGCCGACGATCCGGTCAACACAATTGTTTCGGTCAAGCGCTTCATGGGCCGCGGATTGGCTGACGCCCATCGTCATCGTTCGCCCTATACCTTCATTGATTCGCCTGGCATGGTGAAGCTTGCGACCGTGGCGGGCGAACGCAGCCCGGTCGAGGTCTCGGCCGAAATCCTTCGCACGCTGCGCCTTCGTGCCGAGGCGGCGCTCGGTGGCGAACTGGTCGGGGCAGTGATCACGGTGCCGGCCTATTTTGATGATGCGCAGCGTCAGGCCACCAAGGATGCGGCGCGCCTGGCCGGTCTGGACGTCTTGCGTCTGCTCAACGAGCCGACCGCTGCAGCGATTGCGTACGGCCTGGATCATGGATCTGAAGGTGTGTATGCGGTCTATGACCTGGGTGGTGGCACCTTCGATATTTCGATTCTGCGATTGACTCGAGGCGTGTTCGAGGTGATTGCGACCGGCGGCGATACCGCGCTGGGCGGTGATGATTTTGATCGGCGACTGGCCGAGCATTTCGTGCGGGACAACAAGCTGGATGAGCTTGCGCCTCAGGATCTGCGGCGGGTCCTGATGGCCGCGCGTCGTTGTAAAGAACAGTTGAGCATGCAGGGCGAGGCTGTGATTGACGCTGACATCGGCGCTCGAGGTCGGCTTGCCACCTCGGTGACCGCCGGACAGTTCCGCGCGATGACCCAGGATCTTCTCGATCGAACGCTCGATGCGGTGCGCCGCGCTTTGCGTGATTCGGGCATGTCGATCAATGAAGTGACCGGCGTGGTGCTGGTCGGTGGGTCGACCCGCATGCCGCAGGTCGGTGAGGCGCTTGCACAGTTCTTCGGCAAAGCACCGCTGACCGATCTCGACCCCGATCAGGTGGTGGCGCTGGGTGCTGCGATGCAGGCCGACCTGCTCGCGGGCAATCTTTCCGGATCGGATCCCGACTGGCTGCTGCTCGATGTCATTCCCCTCTCGCTCGGACTCGAAACCATGGGTGGACTGGTCGAGCGGATCATTTCGCGCAATTCAACGATTCCGGTCGCGAGGGCTCAGGAATTCACGACCTTCAAGGAAGGCCAGACCGCGATGGCCTTGCATGTGGTGCAGGGTGAACGCGAACTCGTCTCTGACTGTCGCTCGCTGGCGCGCTTCGAGTTGCGCGGGATTCCGCCAATGGCCGCGGGCGCGGCCCGAATTCGCGTGATGTTTCAGGTTGATGCCGATGGCCTGCTGTCGGTCACCGCTCGCGAGCAGTCGCAGGGGGTCGAGGCCTCGATTGAGGTCAAACCCTCTTATGGCCTGTCGGACGATGACATCGCCCGCATGTTGAAAGACTCGTTTGGCAGCGCCGAAATCGACATGAAGGCGCGCGCGCTGCGCGAGCAGCAGGTCGATGCCGATCGGCTGCTCGAGGCCACACAGGTTGCACTCGAAGCCGATGCCGATCTGCTCGACGCCGCAGAGCTGGAAGACATCGGTGCACAGATGCGCTCGCTCAAGCTCGCGGCAGGCGGCGACGATTCGGGCCAGATTGCCTCGGCGCTCGACGCGCTGTCGCGCAGCACCGATACCTTTGCTGCGCGGCGTATGGATCGGGCGGTCCGCCAGGCCCTGGCCGGCCGTCGGCTCGACGACATTGCATGAGCCTTCGCTCGCGCCGACACCGACAAGCATGATGCCGACCATCACCGTTCTCCCCCACGACAGCCTCGCCCCTGAAGGCGCGAGTTTTGAAGCCAGCTCGGGCGTCAGCCTGTGTCAGCAACTGCTCGACCATGGTATTGACATCGAACATGCCTGCGGCATGGTGGCGGCCTGCACCACCTGTCACGTGATCGTGCGCGAGGGATTCAATCGCCTGCCAATGTCGAGCGACGAAGAAGACGACATGCTCGACAAGGCCTGGGGCCTGACGGCCAATTCGCGGCTGTCGTGTCAGATCAACCCGGTCGAGGTCGACCTGACCATCGAACTGCCGCGCTACACGATCAATCACGCCAGGGAGTAGCGCGATGAAATGGACCGACACGCTG
>CAMCXH010000176.1 GCA_945883285.1 Bordetella parapertussis
GGCCACCCTGAGTGCGGCAAGCGCCGGATCGTCGCGGATCAGACCGATCTTGCTGACCAGCCGGCGATGGCCTTCACCATAGTCGGGGTCGGGCTGGGTGTTTCGGAAGTAGACCTCGTTGACGATGGCGAGCACCGGCACTTCAAAAAGAATGGTGTGCAGCCAGGGGCCCTTCACGGTGATCTCGATCTCGCCATTGCCAGAGGGGGCAGCATCGACCGTGATGTGCTTGTCGCTCAGATGAAAGAGCGCCAGAAAGTCGACGAAATCGCTCTTGATGAAGCGCAGCGTGCGCAGATAGTCCAGTTCGGGCTCGGTGAAACGCAGCGTGCAGAGGTGGCGAATCTCGCGTCGGATCTGCTCGACGTAAGGTGCCAGCCTGATGCCGGGCGTGCGGCACTTGAACCGGTATTCGACCTGTGCGCCCGGAAAATGATGCAGGACCACCTGCATCATCGTGAACTTGTAGAGGTCGGTGTCGAGGAGCGAGGTGACGATCATCGCCCGGATTGTACCTTTGCCACCTTTGCCCAGAGCGGCTCAAACCACGGCTCGCCGCCCGAAAACCCCCTCACAGGCCAAGCAGATCACGCCGCACTGCAGCATCGCGATCGAGCTCGGCCATCGATCCGGCGAATCGGACCTGCCCTTTCTCGAGCACATAGACCCGATCGCAAACCGCTTGTGCAAAGCGCAGATTCTGTTCGGACAGCAGCACCGACAGGCCCTGACGCTTCATCTCGTTGATCGACCGGGCCATCTGCTCGACGATCAGCGGCGCCACGCCTTCGGAGGGCTCATCGAGCAGCACCAGTCGCGGATTACCCATGAGCGTGCGGGCCACCGTGAGCATCTGCTGCTCGCCACCGCTCATGCGGGCGCCCAGGCGATCAGGCATGGCCGCCAGATTGGGGAACAGCGAAAAAAGCGCCTCGCGCGACCAGCTCGGCGCGCCCGCGCGAGGCGCCCGCCGGCCGACTTCAAGGTTTTCGAGCACTGTCAGATCGGTGAAGATTCGTCGGTCCTCGGGCACCCAGCCCAACCCGAGACCGGCGATCCGGTGCGGTGCGAGCGTCGAGATGTCCTGACCGTCGAAGGTGACGATGCCACTGCGCCGCTGCGCCAGACCGATGATGGCTTTCATCGTGGTCGACTTGCCGGCGCCGTTGCGGCCCATGAGCGCCACCACCTCACCCGGCCCGACATCGAGGGCGACATCGAACAGGATCTGCGCCCGACCGTACCAGGCGCAAAGACTTTCGACATGCAGCAGGGGCGCCGGCATCTCAGCGTTCCTGCTGCACATCGGTGCCGACGCCGGTGCCGACGCTGTCACCAAAATAGACCTCGCGCACCCGCTCATCGGCGCGGACGTCATCAGGCGACCCGGCCGCAATCAGCTGCCCGCGGGCCAGGACGATGATCCGATCGGCGTGTGCAAACACCACATCCATGCTGTGCTCGGTAAACAGCACGCCGATGTTGCGCTCGCGAACCAGCCGCTTGACCAGGGCGACCAGGTCATTGCGCTCACGCGGCGCCATGCCCGCCGTCGGTTCGTCCATCAGCAGCAGGCGAGGCTGGTTGGACAGGGCCATGGCGAGTTCGACCCGCTTGATGTCGCCATAAGCCAGCGTGGCGCAGGACGCATCGGCCAGATCGGCCAGGCCGACCGACTCAAGCAGCTCGAGCGCGGGTTGACGCGCCATGTCGGCGGCCCGCCCCCACCATTGCCGCAGTCGCCCCTGGTGCGAAAGCACCGCCAGTTGCACGTTTTCAGCGACCGTCATCGATGACCAGGTCGCGGCAATCTGGAAGGTTCGCCCGACGCCCATCCGCCAGATCTCGCGCGGCAGGCGACCGGTCATGTCGCGGCCTGCCAGTCGCACCGACCCCGCATCCGGGCGCAACTGACCGTTGATGCAGTTGAAACAGGTCGACTTGCCTGCCCCGTTGGGTCCGATCAGCGCGAGCAGTTCGCCGCCGGCGAGATCAAAGCTCACCGTGTCAAGCGCCTTGACGCCGCCGAAGGATTTGCTGAGCGCGTTGACTTGCAGCAGCGGCTCGGCGCTGGCCGCTTGCGCACGCGCAACGGCGGCGTTCATGCGTCCGGCCCTGCGCCGGCAGTGCTCGACCTTCCGGTGGCCGCACGCTTGAGGATTCGCTCGACAAGCGGACCCAGCGCACCCGCCAGGCCCTGCGGAAATGCCAGTACGAGCGCCAGGATGACCACACCAAGCACGGCGCGCCAGTAGTCGGTCGAGCGGATGATCACGTCCTGCAGCCAGGTGAAAGCGACCGCCCCGACCACCGGCCCGGCAAGTGTCTGAATGCCGCCCAGCAACACCATCACCAGGCCATCGATCGAATGGTTGACACCGATGGTCTCAGGCGAAATCGCGCCTTTGGCAAAGGCATGGAGCGCACCGGCCACCCCACCAAAAAATCCGGCGACTGCAAAGCCCGCCCAGCGCACCCTTGCCACTGACATGCCCAGTGCCTCGGCGCGCAGCGGCGAATCGCGACCGGCCCGCATCGCATACCCGAAAGGCGACAGCAGCACCCGGCGCAGCACCAGCACGGACGCGACGACAATCGCAAGGGTCAGCAGGTAATAGGCGCTGCGCGAGGCAAGCCAGGCCGGCGGCCAGATGCCGACCAGGCCGTTGCTGCCGCCGGTTACCTCATCCCACTGGAAGACCAGGGCCCACACGATCTGGGCAAAGGCCAGTGTCAGCATGGCCAGATAGACTCCCGACAGTCGCACGGCGAACCAGCCGAACAGCAGCGCGGCCGCCAGCGCCAGAACCGGCCCGCAGACCAGGGCGGCAGTCATCGGCAGGCCAAGGGTCTTGAGCCCGAGCGCGGCGCCGTAAGCACCCAGTCCGAAATAGGCCGCATGACCGAAGGAGTGCATGCCACCCGGCCCCATGATGAAGTGCAGGCTGGCGGCAAACAGCACGGCGATCAGGATGTCGATGCCAAGCACCGGCAGATAGGGATAGGCGCCGGCCGCCAGCGGCACACCCGCGAGTACCGCAATCAGCCCGATCCAGGCATAGCGCACGGCTGGCGTCGAGGCTCGCAGCGCGAGTTCCGGCGGGGCGGCGCCACGCGGCTCGGCCCCCGGCTTGCCGAGCAGGCCCCAGGGCCGCAGCACCAGTACCAGGGCCATCACCAGAAATTCGACCACCAGCGTCAGCTTCGAAAAAGATAGCGACCACTCGCCGATCGAGACCGTGCCGATCGCATAACAGACCGCCTTGATCTCGGCGATCAGCAGGGCGGCCAGATAGGCGCCCGGGATGCTGCCCATGCCGCCCACCACCACCACCACGAAGGCCTCACCGATCGTGATGAGATCCATCCCGAGATTGGCGGGCTCCCGAGGAATCTGCAGGGCGCCGCCCAGGCCGGCCAGCATCGAGCCGAGCGCGAAGACACCGGTGAACAGCCATGCTTCGCTCACACCAAGTGCAGCCACCATCTCGCGATCCTGTGTGGCCGCGCGAATCAGCACGCCGAAACGGGTCCGTTTCAGCAGCAGCCACAGGGCCAGCAACACCGCCGGACCGACCACCACCAGCAGCAGGTCATAGACCGGCAGCCGGGCGCCCAGAAGGTCGTAGGCACCCTTGAGCCCCGGGGCCTTCGGCCCGAACAGGTCCTCGGGACCCCAGCACCAGAGCACGACATCACGGACGATCAATGCCACGGCAAAGGTGGCCAGCAGCTGAAACAGCTCCGGGGCGCGATAGACCCTTCTGAGCACCAGCACTTCGATCAGGGCACCGATCACGGCGCTCAGCAGTGCGGCGCATGCCACGCCTGTCCAGAAGCCAAGGCTGCTGTTCGCCCCGAAAGTCTCGATCAGGGTGTAGGCCAGATAGATGCCGATCATGTAAAGCGAGCCATGCGCGAAATTCACGATGCGGCTCACACCGAAGATCAGCGACAGGCCGGCAGCCACCAGAAAGAGGGTCGAAGCACCCGCCAGCCCGTTGATCAGCGCAACCGCAAGGGTTTGCAGCGTCAAAGCCGCCCCCTCCTGAAAGCCACGAAGGCCAGCGCGACCAGGAGCAGGCTGACGGTACCCGGTTCAGGAATCGTCGTCGGCGGCACGGTAATCGCCGGCATATCGGGTGGCGCGGGTGGCGAAAGCGGCGCGGGTGGCGAAAGCGGCGCGGGTGCCTGCGAGGCGCCGGATGACAGCAGCGCGGTGTTGTCTCGCGTCATCTGCCAGACCGGCGCCACCGGCCAAAATGCCAGGTCATCGCCCCGCGGCACACCGGGGCCGCTCGACTTTGGCGCTGTGTCTGTCGGTGTCGGTGTCGGTGTCTGGGTCAAGACCGGTGCCTGTAGCGCTGCGGCCAGCAATGCCGACTCGCCTCGTGGTGACCGGGACATCGCTTCGTTCAGAACAGCGGTCGGTGTGGCCGGATCTTTCGGGCAGTCGACCTGTATGCGGGCTTGCGTCGGAGCAGCAACCGGCGTCTGCCTGAGCTTGTTTCTGGGCTTAGGCTTTGGCCGGATCACGATGGGGTCCGAGGCCGGTACAACCGGCGCCGCCAGGGGTGCGACCTGCTTCTTCAGCTTCGGGGCCGGCGGGCGCTTTTGGCCCTTCACAGACCTGGCGACCCCGGGGGGATCGACGAAGCAGTCTTCGGCTGCCGCAAGCCCGGTCAGCATCACCGTGGTCAGAAAAAAAGCTGACAGAACAGACCGCTCACCCCAATGACCGCTTACCCCAGGCACCGCGTCCGAGCCTTCTTTGAGTCCGGCCTACTGCATCGCTTCGGCAGGCCGCAACTTGCGAACCTCGGCATCTGAGGGCAGCACCGTCGCGCCATCGACATAACGAAAGTCCTTCATCACGCCCCGACCGAGGTTGACGGCGGTCGTGCCCACATAGGCGCCCATCGTGGCCTGCTGATCGATCGCGCGATACGTGAATCGACCAAACGGACTGTTGACCTGCAACCCGCGCATCGCTTCCACCAGCTTTTCGGTGTCGGTCGAGCCGGCCTTGCGGATCGCCTCGGCCAGCGACATCATCGAGACATAGCCCACGACCGAGCCAAGCCTGGGGTATTCCTTCCATCTGCGCTGATAGGCAGTCAGAAACTTGTCGTGCTCGGGCGACTTGATGCTGTACCAGGGGTAGCCGGTCACCAGCCAGCCTTCGGGCGCCTCATCGCGAAGCGGATCGAGGTATTCAGGCTCACCCGACAGCAAGGAGACCACCGGTCGATCCTTGAAAAGTCCCCGGGTTTGCCCCTCGCGCACCAGGCGGGCGAGGTCGGTACCGAAAGTGACATTGAAAATCGCATCAGGACGCGCATCGAGCAGTGCCTGTGCCACCGCGCCGGCGTCGATTCGACCGAGCGCCGGTGCCTGTTCAGCGACGAATTCGATATCGGGCTGGGCTTTTTTCATCAGCTCCTTGAAGGTGGCCGCCGCCGACTGCCCGTACTCATAGTTGGGATAGACGATGGCCCAGCGCTTCTTTTTGAGCTTGACCGCTTCGGGCACAAGCATCGAGGACTGCATGTAGGTCGATGGCCTCAGGCGGAAGGTGTAGCGATTGCCGTTTTGCCAGGTGATCTTGTCGGTGAGCGGCTCTGCCGCCAGAAACAGCACCTTGCGCTGCTTGGCAAAATCGCCCACGCCCAGACCGATGTTCGACAGAAAGGTACCAAAGACCGCGACCACACGCTCGCGCGAGACAAGCTCCTCGGCCACTCGCACCGCATCGCCCGGATTGGCATTGTCATCGCGTGAAATCACCTCGACCTTCTGGCCAAGCAAGCCGCCGCTCGCATTGATTTCTTCGAGCGCCATCTCCCAGCCCTTTTTGTAGGGTTCGAGAAACGCCGGCTGCGCCTTGTAGCTGTTGAGCTCGCCGATCCGGATCTGCGCTGCCGCCGGAGCGACGGCCAAGCTGAGCGAGAACATCAGTGCCGGTGTCAGGACAGCTCCGGCAAGTTGGCGCATCCGATCTGATCCGATTGAAAAAACCTGTTTGATCGTCATTCGATTATTCCGCCGCTGTGGGATCGTGAATTGCCATTGTCGATGATGTGGGCCTGACAGGAAGAGGATTGCCACGCTCGAGAACAGGGCAATCGGGTGACCGTGGCTTTGACCCGACGGTAACCCACGCTAATATCGCCCTGCAACGGTCTGCCGCAAGCGGCCAAGCCCCTCCTCCCTCTGCTTCCTTTTTTCAGATCCCTATGACCCATATCGTCACCGAGTCCTGCATTCGCTGCAAATACACCGACTGCGTCGACGTCTGCCCGGTCGACTGCTTTCGCGAAGGGCCGAACATGCTGGTCATCGACCCTGATGAATGCATCGATTGCGCGGTCTGCATCCCCGAATGCCCGGTCGAAGCGATCAAGGCCGAGGAAGACGTCCCGGCCGATCAGATGCACTTCATCAAGCTCAATATCGAGCTTTCCCGGAGCTGGCCGAGCATCACCCGCGCCAAGCCCCAGCCGGCTGATGCCGACACCTGGAAAGACGTGAAGGACAAACTTCAGTACCTTGAAAAGTGACACCTGACGGCCGCCTGAACGGCCTGGTCCTCGATTTCGGCCTGAGCTTCGAGGACTTGCATCACCGCGACGGCCTCAAGCGCCTCGACGACCGATGGCTCGAATCCCTTAACCGGGCCAACCCAGGGCTGGGGCAGCGCTATGCCGATGCACGCCAGTCACCCGACGCGATCGAATCTCGCGCCGAAGCCGCCCTGCTGCTCGAGGTCAGCGCCCATCTCGACGCCTTCATTGCCGGTCTTTTCGGCATCGCTGAATCCTTCGAGCTGCTGCGGGCGGCGCACACACGGCTTGATCCGCTTTACCGGGTGAAATGGAAATTCGTCAAACGCCAGGCGCTACTGGGTGTCCCGGCGCAGGCGCTGGTCGGATTTGATGCCGATGCTGCCCGCAGCAAGCTGCTCAAGGCAATCGCAGGCGAATCGGACGATCGCGACGAACCCGACGATTTCGACGAACTCGCCTTTGCGCGGACCGTGCTGCGCTGGCAGGCCGATGCATCGA
>CAMCXH010000177.1 GCA_945883285.1 Bordetella parapertussis
TGGCTGCAGCCCATCGTGTCGAGCCTGGAGCCAACGGCATTGTTTTTCGGCGGGGTCGCGTTGACCGCGGTCACCGACAACGCCGCGCTGACCTATCTCGGATCACTGATTACCGGCATTTCTGCCGAGGCGAAGTACATGCTGGTTGCCGGTGCGGTTACCGGGGGAGGCCTGACGGTTATCGCCAATGCGCCGAACCCAGCTGGCGCTGCCTTGCTCAAGCGTGGATTCGAGGACGAGTCGATCGGGGCTGGAGGGTTGTTCCTGGGTGCGCTTGGTCCGACGGCAGTGGCAGCAGTGGCATTCCTGCTGCTGTGAGCGTGACTCGCCGGGTTCGCATCCTGAGCGATTCGCCGGCCCTCAAATGGCCTGATGAGCCTGAAGCACAGCGAACTTTGACGCTCGGGCCGAAACGATCTCTCGCCTTGCAGCGAACGAATAACGGGTTTGACTGGGGTGCTTCAACCGACATTCCGCCCTCGCCTGTCAAATGAATCGCTATTGACTCATTTTTTATGACGCTTTCTCGTGACCCTGATCGAATGAATAGTATTTGAATCAATAATGTGTATCCTGTGACTCGTGAGCAATGCCATACCCCAAAGCGTAGCGATCATTGGCGCCGGATTCACCGGGTCGATGCTGGCCTATGCGCTGACAAAAGTCGGGATCAGGGTTCATGTCTTTGACAAGTCACGTGGCCCGGGTGGGCGCATGGCCAGCCGCCGACTCGAATGGATCGACCGCGACGGGCTCAGCCGCACGACAAGCCTCGATCACGGCGCGATCGGCTTGAGTGCGGTGACCCAGGGCTTTCAGGACTTCATCGATCGGGCGACCCGCGCAAAGTGGTTGGCCGAATGGACACCAACCCCGGCACCGGGAAATCTGCCGCTGAGCGAGCCGATACGGCTTCATGTTCCGGTGCCCGATACGCCATCGCTGTGCCGGCGTCTGCTTTCGGAGACCGACTCGACCTGGTCGTTTGCTGTTGACCGACTGCAGCGTGAGTCAAGCGGCTGGTGGATTGCCGCCGGCGACCGGTGTCACGAAGCGCCTTTCGACGCGGCCATCGTTGCCGTGCCACCGCTGCAGGCCGCACCGCTGCTCAGTCCTCATCGTAGTGACTGGGCGCGCGGGGCGTCGATCGTCTCGATGCACCCCTGCTGGACACTGATTGGTGTGTCCGACTCGATCGAGCCGGGCGTCGACTGGGATCTGGGCAGGCCAGTCAGCGGGCCGCTAGACTGGGTGGTGCGAAACGATCGAAAGCCCGGCCGGACCCGAATCTGCGGACAGGACCACTGGGTCGCGCACGCCCGCCCGGGTTGGAGCCGTCAGCATGTCGAACAGTCGGCCAGCGATGTGCTGACATTGATGCAGGCCGCGCTGGCCGAGTTTCTGGGGCAAGCTGTGCGCTGGCGTCACTGCACCGCGCATCGGTGGCGCTATGCCTTGCCCCGAGCACTGAAAAATCCGGCGCCCAGGTCTTCGTGGTGGGACGCTGAGCGCGGCCTGGGGGTATGCGGCGACTTTTTCGGTGACTCGGGCATCGAGGGCGCCTGGCAGTCGGCCTGGTCGCTGCACGCGGCTTTGCTCGATCTGCCGCGCGATTCAGCAACACCGGACTCCGGATTGTCGACCAGCCAGTATTGCCTGAATAAAGATGTTTGATCTGGTGAAGCGCCTGAGCCGAAAAAGAGTGACCGAACGCGACATGGCTGTTACCTGTGATGCGAGTCCTCGCATGGACCTGCCTGCACTTGACTCGGACGGAGCGCGGCCGGCACTGACCGTGCTCTACGACGGCGCCTGCCCGCTGTGTCGCCGCGAGATCAGCGTCTATCAAGGTCTGCAACCACTTAGCCGAGATTCGCAGGTGTGCTTTACCGATGTCAGTGAGGTCGGTTCGCCACTGCCTCCCGGCACCACCCGCGACGATCTTCTGGCGCGCTTTCATGTGCAGCGCCCGGACGGCAGCCTGCTGAGCGGCGCGCAGGCCTTCCTGGCGTTGTGGTCTGCGCTGCCAGGATGGCACTGGTTGGCCCGTCTGGGTCGCTTGCCAGGCATGGCCTGGACAATGGAGCAGGTCTACCGGCTTTTTCTGCGTTTCCGACCACCGCTGCAGCGCCTGGCCCGGCGTTTCGATCAACCCGTCGCTCAAGCTGCGACAAAAGGAGCCCTCCGTGAAAAATGACGAACGCTGCTGCGGCAGCGGAACCTGCATCATCGATGCCAAAGGCTGCTGCTGGTGCGGCCAGCAGTGGGATGGCGAAAAAATGGTTCACAAGCCGCTGGCCAAGGCACCCGAGCCCGATGCCGCGCCCGCACCGGCCGAGCCGCCATTGTCAAAGAACTAACGGTCGCAAGCGTCGGCGGGATCGCTGACCAGCACTGGCTAAGCCCACGACACCCGGCGAATCGAACGGTTTGCCATGTGGTAAAAGAACGCTGCTGCGCCAGCCGAGGCTGGCGGGCAGCCAGCGAGCACCAGTTCGTCCAGTCACACCGCCGCCCGGGCTGAAGCAACCATGACCACTGCACGTCGATATGTAACTGCCGCCCGCTGGCTGCACTGGATCACCGCGGTGCTGCTGGTGGTCGTGATCACAGCCGGGCTGTGGATCGTCTATTTCGAACCCAAAAACGAAGCCTTCAAGTTTCGCCTGTACAACATTCATGAGAGCTTCGGCGTCATCGTTTTCGCACTGGCGATCGCCAGGCTGCTGACCCGCTGGTTCAATCCGCCGCCGCCTTTGCCGCTCGACACGCCGGCGCTGATTCAACGACTCGCCCATCTGACGCATCTCTCGCTGTATGCCCTGCTCCTGCTCATGCCGACAATCGGCTTTCTGGCTACCAACGCCTGGGGCTTCCCATTGAAACTCTTCGATCTGATCCCGCTGCCTTCGCCGATCGGCAAGGACGAGGCACTTGCCAGGACGCTGTCCTTTCTGCACGGATGCGGCGCCGTCGCTATCGGGACGCTGATCGGAGCGCATCTCGGCGGCGTGGTGTATCACACCTTCATCCGCCGCGACGGCGTTCTCAAGCGGATGACCTGAATGCGACTGTCGATGATGTCGATGCGCTGGAGAAGGCGCGGCTTTGCAGTGCTCGTCGCCACCAGCGCGGCGGGGCTTTTCTGGTTGATGACCCGAACGCTGTCGAGCAGCGGCCCTGACCCGCTCGGTATCGCCATGCTCGGGCTGTTTGCGCTGACGCTGCCCTGGACGGCCATTGGCTTCTGGAATGCGGTCTTCGGCTTTTTGCTCATGCAGTTCAGCCGAGATCCGGTTTCTGTGATTGCGCCCGGCCTTGCTCACGACGAAGGCGACGAGACGATCGTCACCTCGACCGCACTGCTGATCTGCATTCGCAATGAGGACACGCAACTCATCCGGCGAAATCTCGAATGGATGCTCGACGCTCTGACCGCCACCGGCCAGGCGCAATGTTTTCATCTCTACATGCTGAGCGACAGCAATCAGCCCGAGATCGCCGCAGCCGAGGTGCAGGCTGCTGCCGCGCTGTCGCAACGCTTCGGTTCGGCCCTCGAAATCACCTATCGAAGGCGCGAGCACAGCGAAGGATTTAAAGCGGGCAATCTGCGCGAGTTCTGTACGCGCTGGGGGCAACAGCATTCGTTCGCCATCGTGCTCGATGCCGACAGCCTGATGACGCCGCAATCGATGCTGCGCCTGGTGCGCGTCATGCAACGCTGCCCTCAGATCGGCATCCTGCAGACACTGGTCACCGGACTGCCCAGTGCCAGCCCGTTTGCCCGCATCTTTCAGTTCGGCATGCGGCTCGGCATGCGGTCCTATACGCTCGGATCGGCCTTCTGGCAGGGAGACTGCGGGCCCTACTGGGGGCATAACGCCATTTTGCGACTGGCCCCTTTCATCGCGCACTGCGAGTTGCCAATGCTGCCGGGCAAACCGCCGCTGGGCGGGCATATCCTGAGCCATGATCAAGTCGAAGCGGTGCTGATGCGCAGGGCAGGATTCGAGGTCCGTGTCCTGCCGATCGAAGAAGGCAGCTGGGAGGAAAACCCGCCGACACTGCCCGAGTTCATCCGGCGCGATCTGCGCTGGTGCCAGGGGAACATGCAGTATTTCAAGCTGCTGGGATTAGCGGGCTTGCTGCCAGTCAGTCGCTGCCAACTCCTGCTGGCGATCGCGATGTACCTCGGCTCGCTGGCCTGGCTCGGCCTGATCGTGCTTGGTCTGCTGCGTCAGGTGCCGATCCAGAGTGACGCCGGGTTGGTGCTCTTCGGCATCATCATGATCATGAGCTTCGCGCCGAAGATTGCGACGCTTGCCGATGTCTTGCTGCGCCCCAGGCTGCGCGCCGCTTACGGAGGCGGCCTTCGCATCGCGGGCAGTGCCCTGCTCGAGATTTTGCTGACACTGCTGGTCGCACCGATCTCGGCCGTGGCGGTGAGTCTGTTCATCCTGGGGTTGCCGTTTGGTCGACGCGTCGGCTGGACGTCCCAGCAGCGGGAGGCCCATGGCCTGCCGCTGTCGGATGCGGTGCGGTGCCTGTGGCCGCAGACCCTGCTGGGTCTGGGGCTTGCCGCGGGCACCTGGTATGCGCCTGCGGTGAGTGTCTGGTTTACGTTGCCGATGATCGCCGGGCTGCTGCTCGCAGTGCCGCTTGCCATGCTAAGTGCCTCACCGCGCCTTGGTCGAAAAATGGCGAAAGCAGGACTGTGTCGCACACCCGAAGAAGTGTGGCCTCAGCTTGCTTTGGGTAACGCGGCGGCAGCACCGCATGGCGCGGTCACATTGCCGTCGAGCCTGTTCGCTGGCCGGGCAGGCCCCTCAATCGGAACCCAGCCTTGAAGCCCCCGACTTCAGGGTGCCGACCCCTGGGCACGGCCTGGCGCAGCCTGGTGCTCTCGATGTCCCTGCTGGCCACGGGCTGCGCGGCGATCAGTACGGCACCACCAGCCACCGTTACCACCTCTGCCGCAACCACTGTCGATTTCGTCAACGACAGTCGACCCACGCGGTGCGCCGAGGAAGACAATGTTTACGTCAAACTCGCAGGCGCTGACATCAGCGCGTTTCGCATCCGCGCCGAGCATCCGCCCTATGTAGCCGAGATTACGACAGACCTCACCGCGCCCGACTTTACCGCGTGCGATATGTCGAACGACCCGAGCTTCGCCTTCGAGCCGCGCACCACGATTCTCCATGAGGATGAGTCGATCCGGCTTGTCGGCCACCGGTTCGGCTCGTTCTGGCGCCCCGAAGTGGTCGATTTCAAAGTCGGCACCCGGCACGAGCCGGGGCTTCATCTCGTTCAGCTGCTGCGCCGGGGCATTGCGCCCGCGGTGCCACTCAAGGGGCAGCGTGTCGCTCAGACTGGCCCTGCCGGAAACGACCTTGAAATTCTGGTCGTCTATCCCGCAGACGGATATTGGCGCGCAAAACCCCTGCCCCCGGTCTTTCTTGACGACACTGCCTACGGCAGTTCGTTTCTGATCGGACCGATTGCCGAAGATGGTCGCCCTTATGTCGCAATCCGAGAGATCGAATTCGAGCCGGCAGCGCAGCGCTTTCGCCTGCATTTTCGCGATGGCTCCAGGGGCACGCTGACCGTTACCGAGGCAACCCGCAGCGGCATCGATCTGGCAGTCACGCTCGATACGCCACTGCCCGTCGACCGTCCGTTTGCAGCCCTGCGATCGATGTTCGTGACGACCAGTCAGGCCGATGTCGCGATTGCAGTCTGGCCGCAGCCATCAGCTGCACAAAGTGCACAGGCGCCGATCATGGACCTCAAGCGGATCCGGGCACCGTCGGCCCGCTTCGGGCGCATCGAGCCATCGACCCACAATCTCAGCGCACCGGACATGGTTTTCGACCGCTTTTCATCCGGCTATGACATAAAGCCCCGTGAACGATAACGCCTCCCCGCTCAGCACCAACACGCTCATCGCAGACACCCGCATCGCAAAGACGCCCAGCGAGCCAGCGCCAGACGACAGCATCGAATGGCAAGCACTGCTTGCTTACGCGGCCGGTTCGCCGACGCCGCGCGAGGTTTTGCCACGCACGCCTGCCTCAGCGCTGCAGGTGCTTTACGGGCCGCTGTGCGATGCGCGCCGAGCGGGGCCGTTCGTGGTGGGCCACCTTGCCCAGAGCCTGGACGGACGGATCGCCACCTTGTGCGGCGTCTCGCGCTGGCTGAGCGGCGCCGAGGATCTGCTCCATACCCACCGGATGCGAGCGCTTTGCGAGGCAGTGGTGGTCGGTGTCACAACGGTTTTGCTCGACGATCCGCAACTGACCGTGCGCCGCTGCACCGGACCCAATCCGGTGCGGGTCGTCATCGACCCCGATCGCCGACTCGACGGCAGCCAGCGCCTGTTTAACGATGAATCGGCGTCAACGCTGCTGCTGTGCGGCGCCGATCGCGCCATTGAAGGCGAGCGGCTCGGCCTCGCCGAAGTGGTGCCGGTCGTGCGCGATGAATGCGGCCTGAGTCCGCGCGAGATTTGCCGCGTGCTTGCCTTGCGCGGGCTGGGCAGCCTGCTGATTGAAGGCGGCGGCATCACGGTTTCGCGCTTTCTGGCAGCAGGCGCCCTCAACCGACTGCAGATCACCATCGCCCCGGTCATCCTCGGTTCGGGCCGCCCGGCGATCGTGCTCCCGACCATCACCGATTTGAACAACAGCCTGCGACCCCGAACCCGGCGAGTCATGATGGGCGCGGACGTCATGATCGAATGCGACTTCGATGCCTGATCGGCTGGCCCGGGCGTTCTGGATCGTCGAGGCCGGACGGGGCGAAGTCCGCGAGGAGATCCTGCCGATTCCTGGGGCGGATCAGCTTGTCGTCAGCGCGCGGCGCAGCGGCATCAGCCGCGGCACCGAAAGCCTTGTGTTCAAAGGCTTGGTGCCACCGAGCCAGTGGCAGGCGATGCGCTGCCCGTTTCAGACCGGCGAGTTTCCAGGACCGCTGAAGTATGGCTATGCCTCGGTCGGACAGATCGATGCCGGACCCGACACGCTCCTCGGCAGACGGG
>CAMCXH010000178.1 GCA_945883285.1 Bordetella parapertussis
AGCTGCGCTTCGACCGAACGCTGGGTAGCGCGCTGCGCCTCGATCTCATTGACCGCTTCGGCGACCAGGCGGGCGATCCGTGCCTGCTCGGCCAGCGCTTCGTCGCGGCGCACCAGCCAGAGCATGTGCTGTTTGGTCTCGCGCTCGGCATCAAGCGCCCGGTACTCGCGCGCCACCTCGGCCTGGCGTTCGAGCTTGTCGATCTGCGTACCGAGTTCGCGCAGGATGTCGTCGACCCGGGTCAGATTTTCGCGGGTATCGGCCAGCCTGTTTTCGGTTTCGCGGCGTCGCTCCTTGTAGCGCGACACACCAGCAGCCTCCTCCAGGAAGACCCGCAACTCTTCGGGCTTGGCCTCGATGATCCGGGCAACGGTGCCCTGGCCGATGATGGCGTAAGCGCGAGGCCCGAGGCCGGTGCCCAGAAACATGTCATGGACGTCTTTGCGCCGGACGGTCTGGTTATTGATGAGGTAACTGGACTGACCGTCACGGGTCAGTACGCGCTTGACCGAGACCTCGGCATAGACCGCCCAGGCACCGCCAAGTCGCGACATCGCATTGTCGAAGATCAGCTCGACACTGGCTCGTCCCGACTGCTTGCGCTCGGAAGAGCCATTGAAGATCACGTCTTGCATCGACTCGCCGCGCAGCTCGGAGGCCCGCGACTCGCCGAGTACCCACCTGACGGCATCCATGATGTTGGACTTGCCGCAGCCGTTGGGGCCGACCACGCCAACCAGCTGGCTCGGCACCTCGAAGGCGGTCGGATCGACGAATGATTTGAAGCCGGCGAGCTTGATCTGTTTCAGACGCACGGAAACGCTCAGTCTGCCCGCTCAGTCTGCCTGCTCAGTCTGCCTGAATAAAGCGCGGTCGATCGGGGCGAAAGGATGGTTGACGCGAAATGACAGGCCCGGTGCAATGGCCCTGCAAGGGCCCCGCTCCAGGGTCCGCGTATACTACCACCGCGTCATCAACCCTCCCGGAGACGCCGGATGCCCAGCGCACCGTCAACCAAGCTAGAGACGTTCCCGAACCCCGCCCCTGAACGCGATTACGTCGTTCACATCGAGGCTCCCGAATTCACCTGCCTGTGCCCACTCACGGGTCAGCCCGACTTCGCTACGCTCACGCTCGACTACATCCCCGATCGGGCCAATCTCGAGCTCAAGGCACTCAAACTCTATCTCTGGTCGTATCGCGACCAGGGGGCCTTTCATGAGGCGGTCACCAACCGCATCCTCGACGAAATGGTTAAGGCCACCAAGCCACGGTTCATGAGACTGACCGCCCGCTGGTACGTGCGGGGCGGAATCTTCACCACGGTTGTGGCTGAGCACCGAAAGCGCGGCTTCAAGCCTCAGGCGCGAGTCGATCTGGGCGCATTTCCGGTCGAATCGACGATGCGCGGCTGAGATCGAACGACGCCGCAACCGAATCATCCTGCCCCCCCTCAACCACGATTTTTTTCGACGATCCAATCCCGCCATGAGCTCATTGCAATCCACCATCGAACAGGCCTGGGAAGACCGCGCCGCGCTGAACCCGGCGAACGCCCCGGCGGCCATCCGCGAGGCGGTCAGCCATGTCATCACCGAACTCGACTCGGGTCGACTGCGGGTCGCCGAGAAGCATGCCGGCGAATGGCTGGTGCATCAGTGGGTAAAGAAGGCCGTCCTGCTGTCGTTTCGCCTCGATGACAATCGGCCGATCATCTCCGGCGGCCTTCAGTTCTACGACAAGGTGCCGACCAAATTCGAAGGCTGGAGTGCCGAGGACTTTGCCCGGGGCGGCTTTCGGGTCGTCCCGCCGGCGGTCGCGCGGCGCGGCAGTTTCATCGGGCGCAATGTCGTGCTGATGCCGTCCTACGTCAACATTGGCGCCTATGTTGATGAAGGCACCATGGTTGATACCTGGGCGACAGTCGGCTCGTGTGCCCAGATCGGCCGCAACGTGCATCTGTCGGGCGGTGTGGGCATTGGCGGGGTGCTCGAGCCTCTGCAGGCCAACCCGACGATCATCGAGGACAACTGCTTTATCGGCGCCCGCTCCGAGGTGGTCGAGGGCGTGATCGTCGAAGAGAATTCCGTGCTGTCGATGGGTGTTTTTCTCAGTCAGAGTACGCGCATTGTTGACCGTGCGACCGGCGAGATTACCTATGGCCGCGTGCCGGCCGGCTCGGTCGTGGTGCCCGGCTCGATGCCCTCCAGCGGCGGGGTGAGCCTGGCCTGCGCGGTCATCGTCAAGCGTGTCGACGCTCAAACCCGTGCCAAGACCGCCATCAACGAACTGCTGCGGGGCGATTGACCGCCCCCCAGACCTTCAGCCACTTTTTATTCTTTATTGCGCGGCATGAGCCAGTCCGTATCCGGCAAGGTGCCACCAGGGAGTCCGTCCGATGGCGATTGAAAGACTGCTCGGCCTGATGGCCGAGAAAAAGGCATCGGACCTGATCCTCGCGGCCGGCACCCCTCCGCAGATCAAGATCAACGGCACGACCGTCCCGGTAAGCCAGCAGTCGATGACCCCTGACGCGGTGGTCGCGCTGCTGCGTGAAGCCCTGACCGACGAGCAATGGCGCCAATACGAGCGAGATCAGGAACTCAATGTGGGCTTTGGCCTGCGAGACGTCGGCAGCTTCCGGTTCTCGGTGTTTCGCCAGCGCAACTCGACCGCTGCGGTCATCCGCTACATCCCGAGCGACGTGCCAAGTTTCGAATCGCTCAACCTGCCGCCGATCCTGACCCAGCTGGTCATGGAGCCGCGTGGCCTGATTCTGGTCGTGGGTGCCACCGGTTCGGGCAAGTCGACCACCCTCGCCGCGCTGATCGATCATCGCAACCAGAGCCGCTCGGGTCATATCCTGACGCTGGAAGACCCGATCGAATTCACTTTCAAGCACAAGCGCTCGGTGGTCAGCCAGCGACAGATCGGCACCGACACCGAGTCGCTCACGATCGCACTGCGCAACGCCCTTCGCCAGGCGCCCGACTGTCTGATGATCGGCGAGATCCGTGATGCCGAGACCATGAATGCCGCGGTCACGTTCGCGCAATCAGGCCATCTGGTCATGGCCACGCTGCATGCCAACAACGCGCCGCACGCGCTCACCCGCATCGTGAATTTTTATGCGGCCGAAAACCGCCGGGTCATGCTGACCGACCTGGCCTCGACCCTGAAAGTCGTGATCTCGCAGCGTCTGGTCAAGGCGGTCTCAGGAGGGCGGGCCGCCGCCGTCGAGATCCTGCTCAACACCACGCTGATCTCCGAACTGATCGAGCAGGCCAGGCTGTCCGAAATCAAGGACGCCATGGAAAAGAGCATGGCCCCCGGCTCGCAGACCTTCGAGCGTGCGCTGGTCGATCTGATCCGTAGCAAGCGGGTCACCAAAAACGACGCGCTGGCGCAGTCGGATTCGCCGACCAATCTTTTGTGGCTGCTCGAAAACAGCGAGGAAACCGTGAATTTGCCGCGACCCGACACCGGGCTCCCGACGCTCTCGATGTCGGCGACGCCGCCCACCACCCCGCCTGCCGGCTCGCCGGGCGCCAACGCGACGTCGGCGACATCACCAGCGACGCCGCCTGCAGTGCCGGGCGCTTCGTTCTCGGAATTCATGCTGAATATCTGATGACTGTCGCAACCGTCGTCTACGGCATCGAGACCTGCGATCAGGTCCGCAAAGCGCGCAGCTGGCTGCGCGCGCAGAACGTGCCGTTCAGGTTTCACGACTTTCGGGCCGATGGCCTTGCGCAAGCCTTGCTTGAGCGATGGATGGGCCACCTGCCCTGGGACGCGCTGGTCAATCGGCGCAGCACCACCTGGCGCCAGATCGACGCGACCCGTCGGGCCAGCGTCGTCGACCAGACCAGTGCCATCGATCTGCTTCTGGCCAATCCAACCCTGGTGCGCCGCCCGGTGCTCGAAAGCGGCGACCGCATCCTGATTGGTTTTTCAGAGCCGACCTATCGCGCACTCTTCGTCGTACCGCCGCCCCCCCCCTCCTCTCCCTCTTTCTCCTGATTGCCATGAACTGTCCGGTCCGCTCGCTCGCCGAATCGCTCATCCGTCTGCGCTCGGTCACGCCCGACGATGCCGGCTGCCAGGCACTGATCGCCGATCGGCTGCGAGCCATCGGCTTCGACTGCGAACCGATGCGATTCGGTGAGGTCGACAACCTCTGGGCAGTCCGCCGGGGCGCGCGCCCTGGTCCAACGCTGGTCTTTGCCGGTCATACCGACGTCGTACCGGCCGGACCGCGCCAGTGGTGGCATTCCGATCCCTTCGAGCCGACCGAACGCGAGGGCGTGCTGTATGGCCGTGGCGCGGCCGACATGAAGTCCTCGATCGCCGGCTTCGTGGTCGCGATCGAAGAATTCGTCGCCACCCGACCCGATCACAGCGGTGCGATCGCGGTGCTGCTGACCTCCGATGAAGAAGGACCTGCGCTGGACGGCACGGTCAAGGTCATCGACGCCCTGCGCGCACGCGGCGAATCGCTCGATTACTGCATTGTGGGTGAGCCCACCTCGGTTCGGGTCATCGGCGACATGATCAAGAACGGTCGCAGAGGCTCTCTGAGCGGCAAGCTGGTGATCCAGGGCATCCAGGGCCATGTCGCCTATCCGCATCTCGCCCGCAATCCGGTGCACGAAATGGCACCCGCACTGACCGCGCTGGTGGCCGAATGCTGGGACGAGGGCAATGACTATTTTCCGCCGACCACCTGGCAAATCTCGAACATCCATGCCGGCACCGGCGTGGGCAATGTCATCCCCGGCGAATGCACGGTGGATTTCAACTTCCGCTTTTCCACCGCCAGCACGGTTGAAGGTTTGAAAACGCGCGTCCACGCGCTACTCGATGCTCACAGCCTGCAATACAAGCTCGACTGGACCGTGGGCGGACTGCCGTTTCTCACGCCCAAAGGCGCGCTGTCGCAGGCGCTCACCGACGCGATTCAAAGTGAGGCCGGCGTACAGACCGAACTCTCGACCACCGGTGGCACCTCCGATGGACGCTTCATCTCGAGTCTGTGCCGCGAGGTCATCGAGTTCGGGCCGCCGAACGCCAGCATCCACAAGACCAATGAAAACATCGAGCTGGCCTGGTTGCAGCCGATGAAGAACATCTACCGCCGCACGATCGCGTCGCTGCTGGCATGAACGGGGTCAAGCCTCGACCGCAGGTGGCGCAAGCCGACGAGGCGGTGCGCACGATGCAGTCGGTGCGCGACCTGATCCGCTATGCGGTCAGTCGGCTGCAGTCGGCGCAGGCCAGTTTTGGCCATGGCACCGACAATGCCTGGGATGAAGCGGTGTGGCTGGTGTTGTGGTCGCTGCATCTGCCGCTTGATCGGCTCGAGCCGATGCTTGATGCGCGAGTTGCGCCAAGCGAAGTCGCGGCGACAATCGCTCTCATCGAACAGCGCTGCACCGAGCGCCTGCCGCTTGCCTACCTCACCGGCGAGGCCTGGCTGCGCGGCGAGCGGTTTTTATGTGATGCGCGCGCCCTCGTGCCCCGCTCGCCGATTGCCGACCTGCTCGACAGCGACGCCCTTGAGCCCTGGCTGCCTGACGCCGGCGATATCGGCGCAGTGCTCGACCTGTGCACCGGCGGCGCCAGCCTGGCGATCCTGGCGGCGCATCGGTTTGGACGGGCGCACGTGGTCGGTTCCGATCTGTCGGCCGATGCGCTGGCGCTGGCCGCCGAAAACATCGCCCTGCACAGGCTCGCCGATCGGGTGAGCCTGCGCCAGGGCTCGCTCTGGTCGCCGCTCGAGGGCGAGCGCTTCGACCTGGTGCTATGCAATCCGCCTTATGTCAATGCCGCCTCCATGGCCGAGTTGCCCGCCGAGTTCCGGCACGAGCCGGTCCGCGCACTGGCTGGCGGCAGCGATGGCATGGACCTGATTCGCCAGATCGTGGCCGGTGCCAAAGCGCATCTCAACCCGGGTGGCTTGATGCTGCTTGAGGTCGGCCATGAAGCGTCGCATTTCGAAGCCGCTTTTGCACAGCTCGAGTTCATCTGGCTGCCCACGGCCAGCGGCGACACCAGCGTTGCCCTGATCGAACGCGACGCTCTGCCCAAAGCGTGATCCGCATCCGCAACATCAGTCTGGGGCGCGGCAGCCGCATGCTGCTGCGCGATGCAAGTGCCGCCATCTCACCGGGCGAGCGAGTTGCCCTGATCGGCGACAACGGCAGCGGCAAATCCACCCTGCTCGGAGCGCTGGCCGGCGAGATCGGGCTGGATGGCGGCGACATCGATGCGCCGCCGATGCGCATCGCACGGCTGGCCCAATCGATGCCCAAGGGCGAGCAGCCGGCCTGGCGTTTCGTGCTTGAGGCCGATGCGGCACTGATGCAGGCCGAAGCCTCACTCGAGCAGGCGCAAGCCAGCGACGACGGCCATGCGATTGCCCAGGCCCATGATGACTGGCTCAACTGCGATGGCCCATCGGCCGATGCCCGTGCCCGCGAACTCCTGCATGGCCTGGGCTTTGCGCCTCAGGATGCCGAGCAGGCAGTCGACCGTTTCAGCGGCGGCTGGAAGATGCGCCTCAATCTGGCCCGCGCACTCATGGCTCCGTCCGATCTGCTGCTGCTCGATGAGCCAACCAACCATCTCGACCTCGATGCAGTGCTGTGGCTCGAGCGCCGCCTGATGCGCCTTGACGCCACACTGATCGTGGTCTCCCACGATCGCGATTTTCTCGACCGGGTGGCCACCGCCACCCTGCATCTCGATCAGGCTCAGCTCGTGCGCTATACCGGCGGCTACTCAGCCTGCGAGCTGGCGCGTGCCGAACGGGCCGCGCAGCGCGAGCGGGCGGTCATCACGCAGCAGGCGCGCATCGCCCACCTGCATTCCTTCGTCGAGCGTTTTCGCGCCAAGGCCACCAAGGCCAAGCAGGCGCAAAGCCGCCTGAAGGCGCTCGAGCGAATCGAAGTGCTCGCGCCGCTTCGCCAGACGCGAGGCATCGACTTTGACTTCGTGTCGGTCG
>CAMCXH010000179.1 GCA_945883285.1 Bordetella parapertussis
CATTCAGGCCTAGGTCCTTGAGCGGTTTGATTCCCTGCACCGGAAAGCTCGACGACACTGCGAGCGCCCGCATCTTGCCGTCCTTGATGAAGGGCAGGAACTCCGAGACGCCGGCGATGCCGACCGTGACCTGATTGCCGAGAATGGCAGCGGTTGCTTCGCCGCCGCCGGCAAACGGGATGTAGTTGACTTTTGTCGGCTCGACACCCGACTCCTTGGCAATCAGACCGGCGAGCATGTGGTCGGTCGAGCCGCGCGAGCCCCCTGCCCATGACACCGCGCCAGGGCTGGCCTTGAGCATCGTGACCAGATCGGCCATCGACTGGAGCTTCGAGCCGGCCGGCACCACCACCACCATGGCATCGGCAAAGAGCCGCGCAATCGGGGTTCCGTTTTTCAGTGTCACCGGCGGATGACTCATCTCGATTGCGCCGACCATCACGGCGCCTGTCACGATCAGGGCGTTCGGATTGCCCTTTTCGGTGTTCACAAACTGCGCCAGTCCAATCGTGCCGCCGGCGCCGCCCTTGTTCTCGAAGGTGGCGTTGCGCACCGCGCCCGCGGCCTGCATCGCTGCGGCAATGCTGCGGCCGGTCTGGTCGAAGCCGCCGCCGGGGTTCGCGCCGATCATCATCTTGAGCGTATCGATCTGCGCGGACGCGGGTGTGGCGCCAAGCAGCGCGGCAAGCGAGATCAGGCATGCGGCGACAGCAGGGCGCCGGTTTGCAAGGGCCGACGGTCGGGATGTCGCGAACGACGGTGCAAGGGACGCGCCGAACAGGCCGTGGAATCGGAAAATACGCTGCAGCATGGCGGTCTTCATCGAATGGTCGAAGTGGCCGGGATGATACGTCGAGACCACCTCTTGCGCTCGGAGACGCGGACCAGCCCTCGTACTCAGTGGCGCACTCAGTGGCGTACTGAGTGGCGTACTGAGTCGCTTCAGTGAGTTGCCGCGGGCTGCTCGGGCAGCTTTGCGATCAGCACCTTGTCGACACGGTTGCGGTCCATGTCGACGACTTCGAAGCGATAGCCCTCGGCATCGAAATGATCGGCCACCGACGGAATACGGCCGAGACAGTGCATCGCGAATCCGCCGACGGTATGAAAACTGCGCTCGTCCTCGGCCGGCAGCTCGTCGATCTCGAGCACCGCCTTGAGCCGCTCCAGACCGATCGAGCCATCGACCAGCAACGAGCCGTCTTCGCGTCTGACCACATCGCTGTCGGTGGTCGAGTCGTGCTCAGGCAGTTCGCCGACGATTGACGTCAGGACATCGGTGAGCGACACCAGGCCCTTGAGGTCGCCATATTCATCGACGATCAGACCGAACTGGACCCGTTCGCGGCGAAAGCTTTCCAGCAGTTGCGTGGTGCTGATGGTCTCAGGCAGATAGAGCGCCGGACTCAGATGCCGCTCGACCTCCAGCGGCTCGCCCTGCAGCGCCGGGCGCAGCAGATCGACCAGGCGCAGCACGCCAAGGATGTGTTCGAGTCCACCGCGGCACACAACCACCCGGGTATGCTGACTTTCGGCAATCTGGGTGCGCACCGCTGCGTCGCCGTCCTCCAGATCGATGGCATAGATATCCATGCGCGGCGTCATGATTGCGCCGATGCGCTGGTCGTCAAGGCGCAGCACATTCGAGACGATCGCCTGCTCGCTCTCATGAAAGATGCCGGCCTCGGCGCCCTGTCCCATCAGGACCTTGATTTCGTCATCAGTAACCGGTGGTTCTCCGGCGCCGCGTGCGCCGAGCAGTCGCAGCAGCATGTTGCTCGACGACGAGAGCGACCAGACCAGCGGACGGGTGATCCGCGAAAACCAGCCCATCGGTCGCGCGACTGCCGAGGCGATCCGCTCGGGGGCGCGCAGTGCCAGCCGCTTGGGGACCAGCTCGCCGATCACCACCGACAGGTAAGTGATGATCGCGACCGCAATCGCCAGCGAGAAGCCCTTGACATAGGGCTCGGACAGGTCGAACTGAGACAGCCAGCGAGCGATCGGTGCGGCAATCAGTCCTTCGCCGACGATACCGCTGAGGATGCCGATGGTCGTGATGCCGACCTGGATTGTCGAGAGGAAGCCGCCGGGTTCTTCACTGAGCGCCAGCGCTGCAGTCGAACCGGGATAGCCGTCGTCGGACATCCGCTGGAGTCTGGCCTTGCGGGCCGAGACCACTGCCATCTCGGACATTGCGAACAGTGCGTTCAGCAACACGAGCAGCAGCAAAAGCAACAAATCCATTGAAGCGATCAGGGGTTGAGATGCGTCGAGCATAGCATCCGCCCCTCGCCAGTCATCGCCCCGCTCGGGTCAGTGGCCGTCCGAACAGTCCTGGCGGCAGACTTCTGCGGTGTCGCCGGTTTCGATCTGCAGTGTGGTGTGCTCGATACCGAAGCGGTGCTTGAGCGAGGCGTTGGCGTTGACGAGAAACGCATCGCCCGGGTGTCCCTGCGGAATCATCAGGTGTGCGCTCAGGCTGGCGCCGCTGGCGCCGACCGGCCAGATGTGCAGGTCGTGCAGCCCGGTGACGCCAGGCATTGCCAGCAGATGCTGGCGGACCGCCCCCGGGTCGATGCTGGCCGGCACGCCATCGAGTGCCGCCGACAGCGCGTCGCGCAGCAGGCCGTACGCACTCCATCCGATGAAGAGCGAGACGGCGAGGCTCAAGGCCGGGTCGATGCGCAGCCATCCGGTTGCCGCCACGCCAAGTGCGCCGATGACGACCGCAGCCGAGATCGCGGCATCGCCCAGCATGTGCAGGAATGCGCCGCGCAGATTGATGTCATCACGCTGGCCGCGCATGAAGAGCCAGGCGGTCAGGCCATTGATCAGGATGCCGGTGCCTGCCACCACGGTCACCAGTGTCGAGTCGATCGCCACCGGCGCCGCCAGTCGGGCGACCGATTCAAACGCAATCGCGCCGGCCGCCGCGAGCAGAAGCGCGGCATTGATCAGCGCAGCCAGCAGTGCGGCGCGTCGCCAGCCCCAGGTAAAGCGCGGGCTGGTGGGCTGGCGCGCTGCCCAGGCGCCACCCCAGGCGAGTGCCAGCGCGAGGACGTCGCCCAGGTTGTGCCCCGCGTCCGACAGCAGTGCCATCGAGTCGGCGCGCCAGCCGGCCGCCGCCTCGATGGCAACAAAACCGGTATTCAGGACGATGGCTGCAAGGAACAGCCGGCCGTGGCCGTCGGGTGAGGGATGATGGGCATGACCGCCGCCGTGTGCATGACGGTGATCGTCCTGATGACCATGGACATGGTCGTGCGGGTCGGAATGCGTCGGTCCTGCCATCCGCTGATTATCGCCAATTGCCGTCAACCTGGGTCGATTGATGTCATCCAGCCTGGCCGCCGGGATTGGCTTAGACTGCGCAGACATGCCAATCGCAGTCCCGCTGCTCATTTTCTTTCACGTCGCGGTCTGTCTCGCGATGACGCTGCGCATCCTGTCGCGGCGCAATCCCCCAGGCGTCGCAGTGGCCTGGATCCTGCTGATCCTGCTGGTGCCGGCGGCCGGCGCCGTGCTGTACGTGATGATCGGCGAGCGGCGCCTTGGCCGGCGCTGGATCGAACGCGCCGAGGCCGAGCGTGCCGACCTGGCGCTTCGCTTCGGCGCGCTGTCGGCCGATTCGACGCGCGATCCGATCGACGCCGGTCCGGTCGGCGAACCGGTGGCAAGGCTGACCTGGGCGCTGGCGTCGATCCCGATCATGGGCGGTCACAAGGTCGAATTGATCTCTGATACCGGCCGCATCCTGCAGGGGCTGATCGACGACATCGATGCCTGTCGCGAACGCTGCTCGCTCGAGTTCTACATCTGGCATCAGGGCGGGCTGGTCGACGATCTGGTCGAGGCGCTGATCCGGGCTGCCGGGCGTGGCGTGGCGGTCACCGCGCTGATGGATGGTCTGGGCAGTCGCCCGTTCATCAGGCAAGGTCTTGCTGCACGACTGCGTGCCGCCGGGATTGTGGTGGTGGTGGTGTTGCCTGCCAATGCGCTGCGCATGGTGGTTGCCCGGGTCGATTTGCGCAATCATCGGAAAATCGCGGTGTTTGATGACCGCATCGCCTGGACCGGCAGCTGCAACCTGGCCGATCCGCGCTACTTCAAGAAGGATGCGGGCGTCGGGCCCTGGGTCGACGCCATGGTCCGCATCGAGGGCCCGGCCTGTGCGCTGCTTGGGGCGATCACGAATGCGATGGCCGTCCTGCAGGCCGGTCCGGGTCTGCGCGATGTCCGTACGCCCAGGCTCGGTCACACCGCCGGTCCGGTGGCGCTGCAGGCTTTGCCCTCGGGGCCGGGCTTTGCATTTCAGCATGTCGAGTCGGTGATCCTGACGGCGATCTACAGCGCGCGCCGCGAGCTGATCCTGACCACGCCCTATTTCGTGCCTGGCGAGTCGGTGGTCACCGCCCTGCGCTCGGCTGCACGTCGTGGCGTCGAGGTGGTGATGGTCGTGCCCTGGCGCTGCGATTCACGCATGGTCGAGTATGCGAGCGCTTCCTATTTTGACGAGCTGCTGTCGGCCGGTGTGCGGATCCATCGGTTTCGCGGCGGATTGCTGCATACCAAGAGCATGGTGGTTGATCGCGAACTGGCGGTCTTCGGGACGGTCAATTTCGATCTGCGCAGTTTTCACCTGAATTTCGAGCTCTCAATGCTGATCTATGACCGCGTCTTCGCCGAGATGCTGGTCAAGCTGCACCACGACTATCTGGCCGAGTGCGAGCCGATGGATCTCACGGCCTGGCGTACTCGGCCGTTTCGCCATCGGGTGATCGAAAATGCCGCCCAGATTGCCTCGCCGCTGCTCTGAGTGTCGCTTCGGTCGATCTGTCACCGCATTCGATCGCGCTCGGCGACCGAATCGAAACGCTTGCCGATCAGCCGCCGCGGCTGGTGAGTCCGGCATAGATTTCGCCGAGCGCCGCGGGCAGCGCCGCCACATCGTCGATGACCCGGTAGCGTTCGGGCGAGCACATGCGACGCAGGTAATCGTGGCCGCCCGGGTCGATGGTCACGCAGAAGGTTGCGATGCCGGCGCGTTCGGCCTCACGCAGCGCCTGCGCAGTGTCCTGAATGCCGTACTCCTCGCTGTTGCGATCGGGGCCGTAGTCGGTGTCCTGCGGATAGCCGTCCGAGACCAGGATCAGCAGACGCAGCGGTGACGGTTGGCGAGCCAGCTTGGCCGCGGCATGTCTTATCGCCGGGCCCATTCGGGTCGAGCCGCGCGGCTCGATCGCGGCGAGCGCCGCCCAGACCGCGCGTCTGACCGGTTCGCCGAATTCCTTGGCGATATGGAATTCAACATTGTCGCGGCCGCTGCCCGAAAATCCGTAGATCGCATGGGTGTCACCCAGTGTGGCCAGACCGTCGGCCATCAGTGCGAGCGAATCCTTGGCGACATCAATGACGCGGCGCCGCTTGATCAGATTACCGGCATCGGGCGGACTGCCGTAGACCCCGTAGAGCAGTGTGCCGGCATCGACCACCGGAGGCGAATCGTCGGCATCGGGCGCGCGCTCGGCCGACGTGGGCGCCTCAGGCAGGGCGAGTGAGGTCGATGCACTCATATCGAGCAGGAAGGCCGCCGCGACATCGCGTTCGAGCGGATCGCGCCGGACATGAAGCCGATCATCCGAGGCGCTGCCGCTGCGACGATCGATCACCGCCGCCACCATGCCTTCGAGATCGAGATCGTCGCCGCTTGCCACACCGCGCACCCGGCGCGGCGCCATCGGGCGCAGCTGCGCGAAGCGATGGCGGATATCGCGCATCAGATCGGGATAGCGTTTGCGCACGTCCTGGGCGAAGTCGAAGTCCGTGCCGCGCAGGCGATGTTCGTGCACCCGGCACCAGGCGCGCAGATAGCTGCGCTCGAGGTGATGCCATTCATCGTAGAGGAAGGTGCCGGTCGTGCTGCGCGCACCGGCTCGCCAGCGCGCGGGCGTGCCGGCGCCGGGCAAGGGGTCGTCCTCGACCACCTCAGTGGCATCGTCTGCATCGGCAGGGCTTGCGCTGGCGCTGGCGTTCGCCGGCGCGCCGCCTGCAGCCGAATCGCTCACCGCCTGGGCCTTGCTGGTGGTCGGTGGTGATGCAGCCTCGCCTGCGGTATCCGGGGTGGTTTTGCCGCGGCCCACATCCTCCTTGCCATCGTCATCGTCGCCCTGACCGCTACGACGGCTGAGGCCGGGGCGATCGCCAGGGATCTGCGGCCCCGGTTCGCGATGCATCGCACCGGTGACCTTCAGGGTCCTGCGTTCCAGTCGGGGTCGGGTCGCAAAGCGCTCGAGCAGCAGGGCGATGCGGCGGGCGGTGTCGGCGCAATGCCGGGCGCTCGCACCGGGGCGTCGCACCGTGTCGGCAAGCGACAGGATCGGTGTCAGGAGGTTTTCGCTGTCGCCGTGTCCGCGCCTGCCGACCTCTCCCAGAGAGGCCCGTACAAGGCCATCGATCAGTGCGGCCAGCGCGCCGCGCGGCAGATACGATCCGCGCAGCGCCAGCCCGCAAGCCTGCACGCAGGCCAGGTCGGCGCGGGCACCCGGGTAGTGACGTTCGATGAGCGCGTCAACCCGCATGCGTTCGAGCAGACCGAAGAGACGCTGCTCGATGCGCCGGGGTTTGTCCGGGGCCGGGGGTGGTGGTCGCAGTGGATGGCGGGGCCGCGGCGGGACTGGGGCCGACGAGAAGCCCGGCACCTCGCCGCGTAGCGTCTCGCGCATCACCGCGATCCGCAGGGCGGCGTGATGGGCGGCGGGCGTGCCCAGTCCGCGCATCGCGGTGGCAATGCGCAGGGTGGCCGCATCGGCAGGCATCGGCCGCAGCCAGGCTGAGGCGGCGCCCGCCGGCGAGGGTGCGAGGCGAACCGGCCGCTGGCCGATCGCCTGCGCAAAGAGCGCCAGCGCACGGTGGGCCGCATCGAAGCGCGCTCGGCCCGGATCGACCTCGGTGTCGAAGGTCGCCAGAAGATTCGAGGTGCTCACCGAGCGATCACCG
>CAMCXH010000180.1 GCA_945883285.1 Bordetella parapertussis
GGTGAGTTCTGCCCACCGAGGCGAGGCATTCGAAGCCTGCGAGTTCGTGATGGACTGGCTCAAGACCCGCGCGCCCTTCTGGAAAAAGGAAGCCACGCCGCAGGGTGAACGATGGGTCGATGCCCGCGAGTCCGACGATGCGGCAGCGGCCCGCTGGGGGCGGCCCGAGTGAATCAGGCGATGGGTCCGATGGTCTGGCTGTCGATTGCCGCCGGTGCGGTGCTCGGCGCCTGGTCGCGCTGGCAGCTCGGGCTGCTCTTCAATCGCCCTGGCCACCTCATGCCCTGGGGCACGCTGCTGGTCAATGTCGTCGGAGGGCTGGTCATCGGCATGGCGCTGGCGGTGTTCGATCGGCGCCCCGACCTGGCGGCTGCCTGGCGCCCGTTCCTGATTACCGGATTTCTGGGCGCGCTCACCACCTTCTCGACGTTTTCTGCGGAGTCGCTGCAGATGCTTCAGCGCGGCGCCTATGGTCATGCGGTGCTGCACACCTGGACCCATCTGCTCGGCGCCCTGCTGGCGACCATTCTGGGCTGGCGGCTGATGCGGTAAAGACAATAAAAAGCGAGAGGAGAATCCGATGAAAGAGAGTCAATCCGAGTTTCTGGAGGTGCGCGGCCTGAAGTATCACTGCCGCACCTGGGGCGATCGCAAGTCACCCCTGCTGGTGATGTTGCATGGGTTCCAGGATGTCTCGGCCTCCTGGCAATTCACGGTCGATGCCCTGCGTCGCGACTGGTTCGTGGTCGCCCCCGACTGGCGCGGCTATGGCCTGACCCAGTGGAGCGGATCCGACAGCTACTGGTTCGGTGATTATCTTGGCGACCTTGAGTTTCTGCTCCAGCACTACAGCCCGCAGCGCCCGGTTCGGATCGTCGCCCACAGCATGGGCGCGCATGTCACCGCCACCTACGCCGGTGTAAGGCCCGATCGCGTCAGCCACTTCGTCAATGTCGATGGATTCGGTCCGCCGGTTGCGCGCCAGGATCCGCCGCCGCGGCGCTTCACCAAGTGGCTCGCGCAACTGCACCACGACACCAGCCAGCGCCCCTATCTCGACTTCGATGAATTCGCCTTGCGCATGCAGTCCGAGAACCCACGGCTCACCGATGAGCGTGCCCGCTTTCTGGTGCAGCATTGGGGGGTTGCGCTCGAGGACGGCAGCGTTGCGCGTCGCGCCGATCCGGCCCACAAGCGCAACAGTCCGATGCCGCTGCCGGCCGACGATGCGATCGCCTGCTGGCAGCAGACCGAGGCGCAGGTGCTCTGGATCGACGGCGAGGAGTCGGGTCTGATGGCGCGTCTGGCCTCGATGCCCGACGAATTCGAGCGGCGCTCGCGGGCTTATCGGGGGCTGCGTATCGAGCATATCGCGCAGGCCGGCCACAATATTCATCATGACCAGCCCGAGCGTCTCGCCGAGGCGATCGAAAAATTTTTGCCCTGATTCAGGCCGCCAATCGGAGCAGCATCAGCCGGCGGTGTCCGAGTTTCTGAGTTGGGCCGCCCGTTGCGCTTCACGGCGACCGATCCAGATCGTGGCCGCGATGATCACCAGGCCGCCGATCAGCGTCGTGCTGCTCGGGTAGTCGCCGAACACCAGCAGTCCCCAGAGCGTGGCCCAGATCAGGTCCAGAAACTTGGCCGATTGGGTCACCGAGATATCGGTCGAGACGAAGGAGCGAGTCAGGCAATAGTGGCCGGCACTGCCGATCACACCCGTAATGGCAAACATCAGCCACTGCGTGGGCGTCGGCCAGACCCAGACCATCAGCGCAAAGGGCATGGTCAGCACCGACACCGTGATCCCCTGCCAGGCGACGATCACCTCAGGCCGGTCATGCCGTGTCAGCATCTTCGTGAGCAGAAACGACAGCGAAAACATCGGCGCCGAGGCCAGCATGATCACCGAATACCAGTTGCCGCTGCCAGACAGCCTCGGGCCGACCACGATCAGCACACCGACGAAGCCGATCAGCGCTGCCGCCCATCGCTCGGGTCGCATCTTTTCGCCAAGCAGATACGCCGCGCCGATCATGGTGAAGATCGGGCCGGTGTAGCCGATGGCGGTGGTGTCTGCGAGGGTCAGATGGGGCAGGGCGAAGAACCACAGCGACAGCCCGATGCTGTGCACAATGCCACGCCAGAACTGCCCCGAGATGCTGTTCGGCAGATAGTCGCGCCATCCGCTTCGCAGGATCAGCGGCAGCATGACCACCACCCCGAAGAGATAGCGCAGGAATTGCGCCTCGAAGGGATGCATCTCCAGTGTGATCTGGCGCAGCAGCGTGTTGAGTACCGAGAAGCTGAATCCGGCGGCGATTGCCCACATCAGGGCCTTGGTGGTTGCCGGCGCGGCTCTTAATCGCCTGATGAGTGCTGCGGTCAGATCCGCCCCTTGCCGAGGTCGAGATGTCCGCGCGACACATTCACCCGCAAGGTGTCGGTCTCGCCCTCGGCAAGCCTGAGCGTGCGCAAGCGGCGAATCGCGGCCTCAAGCGGATGACCGACGACCAGCGCCTCGCCGCCGACCAACTGGACGGCCGAATCGGCGATTTTTCCGGCAGCCTCGGTGGCAAAGACCTTGGCCGCGATGCTTTCATTGACGGTGTCGTGCCCGGCATCGGTCAGTCGCGCGGTGCGATAGACCATCGATCGGGCCGCATAGGCGGCAATCCGCATTTCGCCATAGCGAAGCCGGATACGCTCCGAGTCGGCCGCAACCCCGCCACGACGCGGCCTTTTCAGCGATTCGGCGACCAGATCGATGATCCAGGCGGCGGTGCCGACGCAGTCGGCGGCCAGGCTGCGACGCACTTCGCTGATACGCGACAGCGCGCGGGCCCGCCCCTGACCTGGCGCGCCAATCGCATGGTGCTTCGGTACCCTGACATCATCGAAGCGAAACGCCGCATGGTGGCTGCCATCCAGGGATTCGAAGCGGCGCTCGATGCTCACCCCGGGGCGGTCGGTATCGATGATCACCATCGCCGGGCCTTCCCCCTCGACCTCGACCAGTGCGGCCAGAAACGAGGCGTCGACGCCTCCGGTCACATACGACTTGCGGCCGTTGATGACCAGCTCGCTGCCATCGACGCGAGCCCAGGTGGGGCGCGGCGCATCGGCGGGCTCAGTGAAGGCGAAGCCGGTGCGCTTGTCGCCTGCCAGCAGCGGCAGCAGATGCGTAGAGCGCAAGGGCTCGCCCACCCCTTCGAGCACGCCCGCTTCTTCGCCGAAGAGCCCGCGCAACGATCCGACGCCATGGCTTGCCAGGGTGTCGCGCACGACCAGCATGGTGAGCGCGGGCGTATCGCGGGCTTGGGTCAGGGTGTAGATGCCGGCTGCCTGCGACGCCGCACGGACCCGCTGCGTGCGCTCTGATGGCGCAAGTTGCGGGTCGTCGCGAAGCCCTGTGAGCGTGTCGCGCGCCAGCGTGGCAACACGATCTCGAAAGGCCTGAAGATCAGGCGAAAGAAATTCGGGCATGGGAGGCCCTGCGCACGAGGCGCAGGATCGCGATCAGCCGAGCTCGACCATGCGCAGCACGGACGGTGCGCCATCCATGAAGGCGCCCATGGCGCGCCCGAGGGTCTTGAAGTGCTCCATGCCGCGATGTGCCTTCATGGCCTCTTCGTCGGCATAGCGCTCCATGAAGACGAAGGTGCTCGGCTCATCGCCCTTGCTGAGGGTGTAGAGCAGGCAGCCTGGCTCGTTGGCGTTGACCGCTGCGACCAGTTGCAGTGCCACGGCCTGGAAGTCGGCTTCCTGACCGGGCTTGACCTTGATGGTGGCGACGATGCTCTGAACCATGGTTGTCTCCTTGTGTTGTGATTTGTCGAGCCCGACAGTTTACATTGCGGCCTGCAGGCGATCGCCCGGTGTCGCCCGGTGTCGCCCGGCGTCGGTCAGCGCGCGCCGAAAGTGATGGCGCCGAACACATCCTTGAGCTCGCGCGGCTGCGACCGCCAGTACTGATGCGGCACCGACACATGGTGGCCCAGTGCAGCGGCCGCATGCCAGGGCCAGCGCGGATTCCAGAGCAGACCGCGCGCCAGTGCCACCAGGTCGGCCCGTCCCTCGGTCAGGATCGATTCGGCCTGCTGCGCTTCGGTGATCAGGCCGACCGCGATGACCGGCATATCCACTTCGGCCCGCACGCGCTCTGCAAACGGCACCTGATAGCCCGGCCCCAGCGCAATCTTCTGCGCGGGCGACACGCCCCCGGACGAGACATCGAGCCAGTCGCAGCCGCGTGCCTGCAGCGCGCGCGCAAACACGACCGTCTGCTCGATATCCCAGCCGCCTTCGACCCAATCGGTGGCCGAGACCCGCACGCCGAGCGGCTTGTCGGCCGGCCAGACCGCGCGCATCGCCTCGAACACCTCGAGCGGAAAGCGCATTCGGTTTTCGAGGCTGCCGCCCCACTGATCGGTCCGGTGGTTGGCAATCGGCGACAAAAACTCGTGCAGCAGATAGCCGTGTGCAACATGCAGCTCGATCGCGTCGATGCCCAGGCGCGCTGACCGGCGGGTGGCATCGACGAAGCGTTCACGCAGCGCGGCCAGACCGGCCGCATCGAGCGCGCGGGGCGGCGACTCGGTCGGCAGGTGGGGCACGGCTGACGGGCCGACCGGCTGCCAGCCGCCATCGGCCTGGCTGACCAGCTGCCCGCCTTCCCAGGGCCTGCCGCTTGAGGCTTTGCGTCCGGCATGGCCAAGCTGGATGGCAATCGGCATCGAGGCCATCGGCCGGATCGCGGTCAGCACGCGCGCCAGCGCCGCCTCGGTGGCGTCATCCCACAGGCCAAGGCAGCCGGCGGTGATACGGCCGATCGGCTCGACCGCAGTGGCCTCGATCACCAGCAGCCCGGCTCCGGACATGGCCAGTTGGCCGAGGTGCGCCAGGTGCCAGTCGGTCGCGCGCCCGTCATCGGCCGAGTACTGGCACATCGGCGCAATCACGATCCGGTTGGGGAGCTCAAGCGAGCGAAGCTTGAAGGGGGTAAAGAGTCGCGGGGCGGTCTCAGGCGATTTCGCTACCGAGAGTTGAGCACTGGCAGAAGGATTGGTCACTTGAATTCCTGATTGAATAGCCACAGTTACGTAAGGGAAACATTTTATAGGCACCCGACGATGAGACTCGACAAGCTGACGACCCAATTCCAGCAAGTGCTGGCCGATGCTCAGAGCCTGGCCAACGCCAGCGATAACCAATACGTGGAGCCGCTCCATCTGCTGTCGGCCGTCCTGAGTCAGTCCGACGGCTCGGGGCGCGCTCTGCTCGAGCGTGCCGGTGTACGAATGTCAGCGCTCAAGAGCGGCGTGGATGCCGGCATCAAGCGCATCGCCCAGGTCTCGGGAACTGGCGGCGATCTGCAGATCGGACGCGAGACGCTCGGTCTGCTGAACCTGGCCGAAAAGGAAGCCACACGCCGGGGCGACCAGTTCATCGCGACCGAGATGTTCCTGCTCGCCCTGACCGAGGACAAGGGCGATGCCGGACGAATTGCTCGCGATGCCGGCCTGGGGCGCAAGATGCTCGAGACCGCGATCGATGCGGTACGCGGTGGACAGACCGTGGGCAGCGCAGAAGCCGAAGGCCAGCGCGAGTCGCTCAAGAAGTACACCGTTGATCTCACCGAGCGGGCTCGCGCAGGCAAGCTCGACCCTGTGATTGGCCGTGACGATGAAATCCGTCGCACCATCCAGATCCTGCAGCGTCGCACCAAGAACAACCCGGTGCTGATCGGCGAGCCCGGCGTCGGCAAGACCGCAATCGTCGAGGGTCTCGCGCAGCGGATCGTCAACGGTGAGGTGCCCGATACCCTCAAGGACAAGCGGGTCCTGTCGCTCGACATGGCACTGCTGCTGGCCGGCGCAAAGTATCGCGGCGAATTCGAAGAGCGGCTGAAGGCGGTGCTCAAGGAAATCGCCGCCGACGAGGGTCGCACCATTGTTTTCATCGACGAGCTCCACACGATGGTCGGCGCAGGCAAGGCCGACGGCGCGATGGATGCCGGCAATATGCTCAAGCCGGCGCTGTCGCGCGGCGAGCTGCACTGCGTCGGCGCGACCACGCTGAATGAATACCGCAAGTACATCGAAAAGGACGCGGCGCTCGAGCGGCGCTTCCAGAAGGTGCTGGTGGGTGAGCCGAGCGTGGAAGCCACTGTGGCCATCCTGCGCGGCTTGCAGGAGCGCTATGAGTTGCACCACGGCATCGAGATCACCGACCCGGCCATCGTTGCCGCAGCCGAACTCTCGAACCGCTACATCACCGACCGCTTCCTGCCCGACAAGGCGATCGACCTGATCGACGAAGCGGCAGCCCGCATCAAGATGGAAATCGATTCGAAGCCCGAGGTCATGGACAAGCTCGATCGCCGCGTGATCCAGCTCAAGATCGAGCGCGAGGCGGTCAAGCGCGAGACCGACGAGGCGTCGCGCAAGCGCCTCGATCTGATCGAGCAGGAGATCCTCAAGCTCGGCAAGGAATACGCCGATTTCGAAGAGATCCTGCGCGCCGAGAAAGCGGCAGTGCAGGGGAGCGCCGCGATCAAGACCGAGATCGAGAAGCTGCGCGCCCAGATGACCGATCTGCAGCGCAAGGGGCAGTTCGACAAGGTCGCCGAGATTCAGTACGGCAAGCTGCCCGAGCTCGAAGGGCGCCTGGCGTCGGCCCATGCGGCGGAGCAGGGCGGTGGCAGCGAGCCGTCGCGTCCGAGGCTTTTGCGCACGCAGGTCGGTGCCGAAGAGATCGCCGAGGTGGTTTCGCGGGCCACTGGCATCCCGGTCTCGAAAATGATGCAGGGCGAGCGCGAAAAGCTGCTGCGCATGGAAGACAAGCTGCACGATCGCGTCGTGGGCCAGGACGAAGCGGTGAGGCTGGTCTCGGATGCGATTCGCCGCTCGCGCGCGGGGCTGGCCGATCCCAATCGCCCCTATGGATCATTCCTCTTTCTCGGGCCGACCGGTGTGGGCAAGACCG
>CAMCXH010000181.1 GCA_945883285.1 Bordetella parapertussis
CGAGCGCGCGCTTGAGCAGTTGCCCCATCTGGGCGGTGTCGCGATGCGCACCGCCCAGCGGCTCATTCACGATGCGATCGATCAGCCCGAGCGCCTTGAGCCGGTGGGCAGTAATGCCCAGGGTTTCGGCTGCTTCGGGCGCTTTTTCAGCGCTCTTCCAGAGGATGGCCGCACAGCCCTCGGGCGAGATCACCGAATAGACCGCGTATTGCAGCATCAGCACGCAATCGGCCACGGCAATCGCGAGCGCGCCGCCCGAGCCGCCCTCGCCGATCACCACCGTGATCAAGGGCACTTTCAGTTCGGCCATCACATAGAGATTGCGCCCGATTGCCTCCGACTGGCCACGCTCTTCGGCATCGATGCCCGGATAAGCGCCCGGCGTGTCGACGAAGGTGATCACCGGAAGGCCGAACTTCTCTGCGGTTCGCATCAGACGCATCGCCTTGCGGTAGCCCTCTGGACGCGGCATACCGAAGTTGCGCATCACCTTTTCCTTGGTGTCATGCCCCTTCTGATGGCCGATGACCATGACTGCCTGGCCGTTGAAGCGGGCGAGGCCACCGACGATCGCGCGGTCGTCGGCAAAGGCACGATCACCATGCAACTCATGGAAATCGGTGAACATCAGGTTGATGTAGTCGAGGGTATAGGGCCGCTGCGGATGCCGGGCCACCTGCGTCACCTGCCAGGGCGACAGCTTGCCGTAGGTCTCCTTGACCAGCGCATCGGCCTTCTTTTGCAGACGCTGGATCTCATCGGCGATGTCGACCGCAGCATCATCCTGAACGAAGCGCAGTGCGTCGATCTTCTGTTCGAGTTCTGCGATCGGCTGCTCAAAATCAAGAAAGCTTGTCTTCATGGAAACTCAGTATTCAACCGGCAAAGGATCGAGGCTGCGCCACAGGTACCAGGTGGCCACCGTGCGCCAGGGACGCCAGCGCTCGCCGATGTCGGCGGCCATCGCCCGGGTCACAGGCTGACGCTCGTTGTAGTGCAAGGAGATTGCCTTGAGGAGCCCGAGGTCATCGAGCGGAAACACATCGGGACGAAGCAGATTGAAAATCAGAAACATCTCGGCTGTCCAGCGTCCGATGCCGCGAACCTGGACGAGTTCGGCAATCACCGACTCATCATCACTCTCGGGCCATCGGGTCGGATCGACCGATCCGCTCAGAAAATGCCCGGCCAGATCACGCACATATTCGGCCTTGCGCCCGGACAGGCCGGCACCAGTGAGGGTGGTCAGTCGCATGCGCGAGACCCGCTCGGGGGTCACCTTGCCCGCTGCCTTTTCGAATCGCAGCCACACCGCTTGCGCGGCCTTCACCGAGATCTGCTGCCCGATGATCGAACGCGCCAGGGTGTTGAACGGATCGCCTCGCGAACTGAGCTGGCCGGCCTCACCAAACGTCCGCACGATGGCGGCCATCGCCTCATCGGCTGCGGCCAGATGGCCGCTGGCCTGCTCCCAGTAGTCGGGGCGTGAGGCGCTGGTCTGCGAGGCCATCGGCTCAGCTGCGCCGCCAGCGCGTGCCGGTGGCGCTGTCTTCGAGGATCACGCCTTGCTCGAGCAGCTCGGCACGCAACTGATCGGCCTGCGCAAACTGCTTTGCCTTCTTGGCCTCCTTGCGCCTGGCAACCATCGCGTCGATCTCGGCATCCGACAAGCCCGCACTGGTCTGATCGGAGCCTCGCAGCCCCGATTGCACCGCCAGTTCGGGCGGCTTGCCAAGCAGGCCCAGAACACCGGCCAGCGAGCGCAATTCGCGTTCGGTGGCCGGGTCACGGGTGCGGTTGAGCTCGCCGGCGAGATCGAAGAGCACCGAGATCGCAATCGGGGTGTTGAAGTCATCGTCCATCGCCTCGCGAAACCGCTGACCGGAGGGCGTCGTCCAGTCGGGTTGGGCAGGCGGCTGACGATGCGCGTCGTTGCCCGGCTCACCAGGCGTCAGCGCGGTGTAAAGGCGCAGCAGGCTCGCACGGGCATCGTCGAGATGGGCATCGGAATAATTGATCGGGCTGCGATAGTGCGCACGCAGCACGAACAGGCGCAGCACCTCGGGGTCGAAGACCCGCAGCACATCGCGGATCGTGAAGAAATTGCCGAGCGACTTCGACATCTTTTCGTTGTCGACCCGCACAAAGCCGTTGTGCATCCAGTAGCGAACGAAGCTGCCGCCATGCGCGCCCTCGCTCTGGGCAATCTCGTTTTCGTGATGGGGAAACTGCAGGTCGGCACCGCCGCCGTGAATATCGAGCGACTCGCCCAGCAAGGCGCCGGCCATCGCCGAGCATTCGATATGCCAGCCAGGCCTGCCCGGACCGTAATCGGACGGCCAGGTCGCCTGCGCCGGATCACTCGCCTTGGCCGCCTTCCAGAGCACGAAGTCGAGCGGATCATTTTTCGCGTCGGCCACCGCCACGCGCTCGCCGGCTCGCAATTCATCGAGCGACTTGCCCGACAGTCGGCCGTAGTTGGCAAAGCGGCGTACCGCGTAATTGACGTCACCATCGGCCGCGCGATAGGCCAGGTCATTGCGCTCGAGCAGACCGATCAGGTCGAGCATCTGCGGCACGAAGTGCGTGGCACGCGGCTCATGGTCGGGGCGCAGCACGCCGAGCGAATCGAGGTCCTGGTGCATGGCGGCAATGAAGCGCTCGGTCAGCTCGCCGATGGTCTCGTTGTTGTCGACCGCGCGCTTGATGATCTTGTCGTCGATGTCGGTGATGTTGCGGACATAGGTGAGCGCATAGCCGCTCGCTCGCAGCCAGCGCGACACCATGTCGAAGACCAGCATCATGCGGGCATGACCGATGTGGCAATAGTCATAAACCGTGATACCGCAGACATACATGCGCACACGGCCCGGCTCGATCGGCTCGAAAGCTTCCTTGCTGCGGGAAAGCGAGTTGTGGATGCGAAGCATGTCGGACGGCGCGGCGCGGATGGTTAGAATAGACGGATGAGATCCGCTCTGGATGTGGCCTGCGCGGCGATGGCGATCGGCCGCGCGAGTATATCAGCGTGCCGTGCGAGGGCCGTCGCCCGGTACGCGCCTGCTCGCCTGGCGAGTGCGGCACTGCCGGCAGCGGTGTCGATCATGCTTCAGTCGGTCGCACCCATTGCATCGGCTCAGAACGACCTGAGCACGCAGTCCAATCAATCGAGTCAGCTCAACCAGCTCAACCAGTCCGCTCAGCCGGCTCAGGTCTACCAGCCAAATCAGGTTTATCAGATCGGCACCGGAGAGCCTCTGCGACCGGCCCGCACCGAGCCTTATGACGGGGCGATCGCGGCCTATCGGGATGGCCGTCTCCAGGACGCCCTGGCGCTGACCGATGCCGCCTTGCTGGTTGACGCGGGCAATCCGCGGCTGCGATTTCTCAGGGGTGTGATCCTCACCGAAACGCGACAACCACTGGCAGCTGGCGATGTTTTTCGAGCGATGATCCGGGATTTCCCGGAATTGCCCGAGCCCTACAACAACCTGGCCGTGATTCAGGCCGCCGCCGGCGATTACGACGGCGCGCGGCAATCGCTCGAGCAATCGATCATGGCCCTGCCCAGTTATGCCATGGCTCGCGAAAACCTCGGCGATGTTTACCTCCAGCTGGCCGTTCGTGCCTACGAAGAAGCCGGTCGACTCGATGCGGGCAACCCGTCGGCACGCCGCAAGCTGTCGATTGCCCGCGAAATGATTGTCAAATTGCCCTCTGCTGCATCAACCCCTCCGCGCCCCGGCGCGCAACCTTAGGAATCCCCGTCATGACCAAATCCCTGCCCCTCATCGGCGCCCTGCTCTTTGCGCTGACCGTACCCGAAGGCGCGGCCGCACAAGCCAATCCGCAGGTGCTCATCAAGACCAGCAAGGGCGAAATCGTGCTCGAGCTCTACCCGGCCAAGGCCCCGGCCACCGTCGAGAATTTTCTGAAGTACGTTGACGACAAGCATTACGACGGCACGATCTTTCATCGTGTCATTGCGAACTTCATGATCCAGGGCGGCGGCTTCACGCCCGACATGAAACAGAAGACCAACCGCGCGCCGATCAAGCTCGAGTCGCAGAACGGTCTGAAAAACGATGCCGGCTGGGTCGCCATGGCGCGCACCTCGGTGCCCGATTCGGCCACCTCGCAGTTCTTCATCAACGTGGTTGATAACGGCATGCTCAACTTTCCGCAGCCCGACGGCAACGGCTACGCGGTCTTCGGCAAGGTGGTCAAGGGCATGGACACGGTCGAGGCGATCAAGGCGGTGAAGACCAGCTCTAGCGGCATGCATCGCGATGTCCCGGCCGAAGCCGTCGTCATTCAGTCGATGACCCGGGTCAACGGCAAGTAAGCGGATCGCTTCGACGATCGCCGCAGGCCGCGCCGGGCTCGCCCAGTGACCACCGCGATGCTGCAGATCGCTCGCGACGAGCCAGTTGTTTTCGCGTCCGACCTGCACCTGTCGGTACAGGCGCCGGCAACGCTCGAAGACGCACTCGATCAGATCGCCCGTCACAGTCGCGGGGCAGCGCACCTGTTCCTGCTGGGCGACCTGTTCGAGTTGTGGGTCGGCGACGATGGCGCCGATGCGCTTGCAGCCCGCTTTGCCGGCATGCTGGCAACATTAGCGAACTCAGGCACGCGCGTCTGGATGATGCGCGGCAACCGCGATTTCCTGCTCGATGTGCCGGTGCCGGGATTCGAGGGCGGCCCTTTCTCGCAGCGCTGCGGGGCCACGCTGCTCCCCGATCCCTTTTCCCTGTCGCTGCATGGCCAGGCGGCGCTGCTTGCGCATGGCGATGCGCTGTGTACCGACGACCTGGTCTATCAGCAGTGGCGCCAGACCTGTCGCAACCCGGCCTGGCAGCAGGGCCTGCTCGGACGCAGCCTGGCTGAACGCTTTGCGATCGGCCGCAATGCGCGCGAATCAAGCGAAGCGGGCAAGCGCGAGATGGCCGGCGCGCTGATGGATGTCAATCAGTTGGCGGTCGATGCCGCGATGGACGCCGCCGGCGCGAGCCTGCTGATTCATGGGCACACACACCGGCCGGCCGTGCATCGGTGGCAGCACGGCGGCACGACGCGAACACGCGCCGTGCTGACCGACTGGGATGCCAGCGCCGATCGGGGTCATCTGCTGCGGTGGGACAACGGTGAACCGAAGGCGATTGCGCGATCGGCACGCTGAAGCACGGGGCCGAGTGAGGCTGCGCCGAAGTCGGTAAACCGGCTGATTCGACGAAGCGAATCGGTCGGCTTTTGACCTCAATCGACCAGACGACTCAGTCGACCGGCATCGAGCGGGACCGCCTCGCAGGCCTGCTCGGGCGGCGCAGCGCCGAGACGCTCGAGCGATTCGAGCAGCTGGTCGATCCGCTTGTCCTGTTCGGCGACATGATCGATCAGCTGATGCAAGGCAACCGAAAGCGGATCGTCTGCACCCTGCGTGATCGCATAGGCCGAAAAGCCCATCCGGTTGGCATCGGCCTCGCGGCGCTGGTCGACATCGTCGCTGATGATGCGAGCCGGGATGCCGACCGCGGTGGCCCCGGGCGGAACGGTCTTGGTCACGACCGAATTCGAGCCGATGCGCGCACCGGCGCCAACGGTAAACGAGCCGAGCACCTTGGCACCCGCCCCGACCACCACACCGGCTTCAAGCGTTGGATGACGCTTGGTGCCACGCCCGAGCGAGACTCCGCCGAGGGTCACGCCCTGATAAATCGTGCAGTCGTTGCCGACCTCGGCGGTTTCGCCGATGACCACGCCGAATCCATGGTCAATGAACACGCGATGGCCGATGCGGGCAGCCGGATGAATCTCGATGCCGGTCAGCACGCGGGCGATATGCGACACAAATCTCGCCGCCGTCGTCAGCCCCATGCGCCACAGCGGATTGGCCAGCCGATGCAGCAGGATGGCGTGAATTCCGGGATAACAGAGCAGGACCTCGAGCGTTGACCGGGCGGCCGGATCGCGCTCGCGCACGACGGCGATGTCTTCCCTGATTCGCTTGAGCATTGGTGGGTCTTCCGGTCGGGTCAGGGCTCGATTCTAGCCGGGCGCCCATCCGCTGCACGGCCGCGCTCCATCAGCTTGCAGATGCCGCGCAGCAGGTCCACCTCTTCGGCGCTCAAGCGGGCGCGCAAAAAAAGGCGTCGCATCCGGGGCATCAGCTTTTTGGGATGCAAGGGGTCAAGGTAGCCGATTGCAAGCAAAGCCCGCTCCAGATGGTCGAGAAAACCCTGGATCGCGGCCCCGCTGGCCATCGGCGCGGGGGTCTCATCGCTTGCCGCGACGGGCGACGCCAGCGACCGGGCATGGTGATCAGCGCTGAGCGTTGCCCCATTCAGAGCTTCGCGTCGCAGGCAATAAGCCAGGATCTGAATCGCCTGCGCAAGGTTGAGCGACGAATAGACCGGGCTGGCAGGGATGCTGGCCAGCAGATGGCACATCTGGACCGACTCGATCGACAGGCCGGTGCGTTCGGCACCAAACACGAAGGCCACCCGGTGCTCGGGGCACTGAGCCAGCATGGCCAGGGCCCTGGCCGTACAGACCTCGGGCGGCGCCGGTGGCGGCCCGAACTCACGCGGCTCGGCACTGACCGCCACCGAGAAGCTGACATCAGCCAGTGCATCGGCCAGCGAATCGAAACGCCTGGCGCCGGCCAGGACATCGGTCGCGCCACTGGCAAAGGCAATCGCTTCAGGCTGCGAACAGACATCGGCATAGCGCGGCGTGACCAGGCGCAGTGCGCTCAGACCCATGGTCTTCATGGCCCTGGCCGCAGCACCCACATTGCCAGGATGGCTGGTGCCGACCAGCACGAAAACCACTCGGGCGAGTGCCTGCGGGTCGGTCTGATGCAGCGGCCTGGGCGTGGGTCGTTCAGTGGGCAAGGACATGGGCATCTTGCCGGTTGCGCACCGTCTGCGGCCCAAGCGAGCCGACCACCATGCCGATGGCGGCAGCGATCACACCGGCCAGTT
>CAMCXH010000182.1 GCA_945883285.1 Bordetella parapertussis
CCAGGACCGGCGGCGGACGCGCCGGATGCAGCCAGCAGCAGCGAGGCGAGGGTCGGGGCGAGAGTCGGCAAGAAGCGCGAAGCGAGCGATCGGATCGGCAGGACCGTCGGACGGGCCGCGGGATGGGTGACAAGTGAATGACGGGGTGAACGGAACGTAGTCATACGAGATCTCCTTTTGAGGGTGAAACGGACAGGGAGCCGGGGCGCATCATTCGAGCCCCGATGCGGGCGGTGAGCTCGCGAGGGGAAAGACGGCCAGACTGGGACAGCAGGCGATTGCGCCAGCCGACGACGCGGGTCGGCCGAGCCGAGGCCATCGCCTCGAGACATTCGCGGACCACCTGGTCGATCGACAGCGTGTGCTTGAAGACGGCGGTGCCTCGAACCTCGGGGCCAGCAGCGTCGATGAAAGGCGTCTCGACCGGTCCGGGACACAGCGCCGCGACATGCAGGCCGCGGTCGTGGTACTCGGCCCAGAGCGCTTCGGAAAATGACAGCACGAAGGCCTTGGTCGCCCCGTAGACGCTCATGAAGGGAGCCGGCTGGAAAGCCGACGTCGAGGCGAGATTCAGGACGGTGCCCCGACGCAAGAGCAGCGACGGCACGAACAGGCGTGTCAGTTCGGCCAGCGCCACCATGTTCACCTGGAGCTGACCGCTCAGGTGGTCCAGGGCTTCGGATTCGAAGGGCCCGTGGTATCCGAAGCCGGCGTTGTTGACCAGCGTGTCGACTTCGAGTCCGAGGCGTGTCACCTCGTCGTACAGGCGCTGCGCGGCATCGGGCTGCGAGAGGTCGGATGGCACCACGGTCGCGACACCGCCGGCACGCCGGATTGCCAGCGCCACCTCTTCCAGCCTTGCCGCCGACCTGGCCGCGAGCACCACATGCGTGCCGCGTGCGGCCATCGCCCGGGCCAGGGCCTCGCCAATGCCGGACGAGGCGCCGGTGATCACGGCAATCCGCTGCATTGTTCTCATGTTCATGTTTTCAAGCTCCTTGAGTCGTGCGACGCCTGGTGGTGGGTCGCGGTGGTGGGTCGCGCTGGTGGGTCGCGCTGGTGGGTCGCGCTTGTGTATCGGTCAGGGGGGCCAGATCCGGTCAATGTGTGCGATGTACACATTAATCGTATGCGAGAATGTATGCGTTGTCAACATCATGTTGAAAAGGCCGCTAAAACCATGAGCAAGCCCTATCACCACGGCCACCTGAAGGAGGCGCTCCTGCAGGCCGCGAGGGCGCGTCTTGCCGAAACTGCGGAAGCCGAACTGAGTCTACGCGACCTGGCCGCGCGCGTCGGTGTGAGCGTCAATGCCACCTACCGCCACTTCGCAAGCAAAGAAGCGATGCTGATGGAGCTGGCAGCGGGCGGCTTCGATGCGCTGCGCACCGACATGCTTGATGCGATGGCCGCAGCCGGAGTGGTGAGCGCGGTGAGCAGGCTGAATGCGGCCGGCGAGGCCTACGTTGCCTTCGCGAACCGGGAGCCAGCGCTCTTTCGACTCATGTTCGGGCGCGGGGGGCGCTTCAAGTCGGACGAACGCTTGAGCGAAGCAGCCCGCGCCGCGTTTTTGACCCTGGTCGAGGTCGTGGCGGCGGTGCGCAATCAGCCGCCGGATTCACCCGAGGTGTTCAAGGCAGCGATTGCCTCGTGGTCGGTGGTGCACGGCTTCGCCACGCTCGGGCTTGAGGGTTATCTTCAGGCGCTCCCGCCCGCGCATCGCCCCAGCGCGGGCGAGGTGGTGGGCAGGCTCAACGTCAATGACGGCGAGTGACAGGTCGAGCAGCATCTCACGACAGCGGTGACTCGACCCGATGCCGCGCGATGCATTCTCATGCAAAGCCGGCAAGCCAATCAACATTCACAGACACCGATTTTGAAGATAATCTGCATCATATTTGATGCTGGAGCGGCGCATGAGAACCACTGTCACCATTGATGACGAGCTCTATCAGCGGGCATTGGATGTCGCCGATCCGGGAATGGACAAGGGCGACCTGTTTCGTGAGGCGATAAAGGTCTTCATACGGGTGCAGGCCGGCAAACGCCTCGCCGCCCTCGGCGGCAAAGCCCCGGCCATGGCGGCCGTTCCTCGCCGCAAACCCGCTCAGCGACCCGGACGATGAGCCTGGTCCTCGCCGACACATCGGTCTGGATTGCGCATTTCCGCCGCGCCGACCCGCTGCTTCAATCGCTGCTTGCGATGGATCGGATGATGTCTCACCCGCTTGTGTTGCTTGAAATCGCCTGCGGAACACCCCCAACGCCCTGCGAGCGCACGATCGCCGATCTGAAGCGCCTGCAAAATTCGGTCGTTGCGACGACAGACGAGACACTTGCCCTGATAGAGAGGCACAGACTGCACGACTCGGGCTGCGGCGCCATCGACATGGCCTTGCTCGCGGGCGTCCTTCTGACGCCGAACACATTGCTCTGGACGCGCGACAAGCAGCTTGCTGCCCTGGCCACGCGGCTGGGCATTGCGTTCAGCACCACAGCCACTCAGTCGTAGCGATAGCTCCAGATCATGTCGACCGCGTTGGTTGTGCCGCCGCTGGCGCGCACGCTCAGTCGCTCGGTGAGCTCGTACTGCAGGCGCACCAGATTCTGCAGGCCGCGCAGGCTCTGCTCGTAGCTCAGAAAGAGCCGGTCGGTGAGCCGTTTGCCCAGGGTCACGATGCTGTCCTGTGCGGAGCTGGCCGTCGAACCGGCACTACCGATGCTGCCACCCTGGCCGGTGCGGACCGACAGCACATCCAGACCGAAGGTCCTGGCCAGACTGGGCGAGGTGCCATTGGGATCACCCGATGCCAGGAGGACCGCCGCGGCAGTCTGCAGCGCCGCCGAACTCCCACCGGTGCCGCGCGCGGTGTCGGCGCCTGTGCCCAGCACCAGCCAGGACAGTTTGTCGGGATCGGGCACGTCGGGGCGCGAGACCAGCTTGAGCTGCGGGGTGCGGGCGGTGCCGGTGATCGCCACGCCGGCCTCGACCGGCAGATAACGGCGATAAGCCTCGATGTCGATCGCCGGATTGTCGACCGGACCACTGAACACCAGCGTGCCGCGTTCGATCTCGAGCCGCTGCCCGAAGCCGGTATAGGTGCCCTTGGCCACCCGAACGGTGCCGGTCATGCGCGGCGCATCAGGCAGCCGCCCCCGCAGGCTGAGCTGCCCGGTGAGTCGGGCATCGATGCCAGAGCCCCAGACCTTGAAGCGATCACCCAGATCGATCTGCAGGTTGCTGACGATGCGAAAGCCGCTGGTATCCGCCGGGTCGCCTGCTGCAGCCGCAGCACGCGCGGCGGCGGCGGCTGCAGCAGGCGATGCCGCCTGAGCCGACTTGCGCACCACGATCACGTCTTTGGCCAGACCCGACCCCGAGGGCGAGCTGATCTCGATGACGCCCTCGTCGGTACGCAGACTGCCTCGCAGATTGAGCCGGCCGGTCTGCAGGGTGGCGGTCGCCTCCCCCGACAGCAAGAGGCGCTGCCCGGCGCCAAGCGGAATCGGCATCTGATCGAGGATCACCACCGCTTCGCTGCGATCGTCGGGGCGCAGCGTGCCGCTCATGCTCACCGAACCCTTGCCGCTGAGAAACTTCATCTTCTGGATGGTGACGACATTGTCCTGCAGGGTCGCGGAGAGCTCGCCATCGGTCAGACGCATGCCGAGCTCGCGCTGCAGCGCGAGCAGCCGCGAGCCCTCGATGCGACCGCTGATGCGGGGCGTGCGCAGCGTGCCGGCAAGCGTCAACGCCGCCTTGATTGCACCATCAATGCGCCAGGCATCACCGACCATGCCACGAGTAATCGCCAGGCTCGGCAAATCCAGGTTGAGCGTTCCGTTCAGGGGTACCGCCAGATCGGGCAAGGCGCCGCCGACAGGCCACCGCAGCGGTGCCACCGCCTCGCCACGGATGCTGCCGATCGCGGTACCGCGAATGTCAACAGTGGCGCTCAGGCGATCGCCACCGGCATCGACCCTGAGATCAAACTGCTGCAGACCGGCAGGCAGGCTAGCGGCCGCCGCAGTGGGGGAGCCGGCCGCCGCCGCGCCATCAGGGCCATCGGTGGCGATCAGCAGATCACCCGACTCGCGAAAGACTGCCAGCTGTCCCCGCACGCTGTCGACCTTGCCCGGCGTGCCGCTCAGATCAAACTTCGCGCCCAGACGCAGGGCCTTGTCGCCGTCGATCTGCAGGTAGCGCTCGGCGCCGATCGAAGACAGCCAGCGGATCGGCAGGCCAGTCGCACTGCCGCGCAACTGCAGGCGCTGATCCGCCCAGCGGGCCTCCTCGATGCGCAGCGCCGCGCCGCTTGCGCCATCAACCACAAGCGCCAGACCACTGATCGAGGCCAGCGTGCGGCCCAGTTCGAGCACCGCCGGCGCGGTCAGTGCCACGGTCGGTGCGCGCTTCTGATTCAGCTCGGTGAGGCGTCCACGCCAGGCCTGAGCGCTTCCATTGCCGCTTGCGTTTGCGAACCCACCTTCGATGCGGGCGCTTGCATCGAGCTGCAATGCACGCGAGGCTGCCTGGACCGACAGCGCATGGTTCATTGCGTCGCCGGCGAGCTCGACCTTCATCAGTTCGACCGACTCGCCGGCCACCACCAGGCCCTCGGTCTTGAGGTCGATGCGAAGGTCCCCGGCAGGCAGCGTCGCCGGCCCGGGCGGCAAGCCCGGCACGCCGACGCGCCCGAGCATCGCCAACAGCACATCAAGCCTTGCCAGCTCGACATGGGCCACTGCCGAGCGGGCCTGCGCGGTGCCCTCGAACTTCAGCTCACTGCCGGTGAGCGTCAACGACATCCCCGGCGAGGCGAGCCGATCGCGCAACTGGCCTTCGATGCTCAAGCGACCACCGAGCCGTTTGTCAAACTCGGCGAGCTGGCGGGCATCGAGCGACAGATCGAGACGGTCTGCCATTGCACCGAGATTGCCGCGTGCGCTCAGACGCATCGAACCGAGCTGCAGCGCGGCATTGACCTCGCGCAGCCGATCGGGCTCGTAGCGCGCCGACACCGCACCCGCCAGCGCCAGTCCGTTGAAGCGGCTGTCTGACAGATTCAGACTGACGAGCGCCGAGACGCGGGGCTCAGCGACACCTGATACCGCGAATCGGCCATTGATCAGGCCCTGCGGCAGATCGGCGAAGCGGGACGGATCGAAGCGGGAAAGCGTGCCCTTCAGATCGAATCGGTAAGGCTCGGCAATGCCGGCGGTGCCGCTGAACTCGGCGATGCCGTCGCGTGCCTGCAGCGTGGCCCGGGCGATCGTCAGCACCTCGCCCTCGAGCCTTGCCTGCGTGGTCAGCGAGATCTCGCGATCGGCCAGCGCCGCATCGAAGGCCAGGCCCTTTCCCACCGGCTTGAGCGTCACCGTTCCGCGCAGGGCGGTCTTGCGCAGCGTGCTCACTGCGCGGCTGAGATCGAGCGAATCGGTCGCAAGGCGCAGCGTGAAATCGGGCAGAGCCGATGACTGATCCGATGAGAGCATCACCGCGGCGCTCCCGGCCAGGAGTCCGGGCGGGCCTTCGAGCCTGAGTGCCTCGAAGCTCAGGCGATCCTCTTTCATCATCACGCGGCTATCGAGCGATGCAATCGGCAACTGCTGCCGATCGAGCGGACCGACCGCATCGTTGACGAGTTGCAGCAGGCCGCTGAAATCGTCGGCGAGATCGAGGGTGCCATGAAGGCTGGTGGACGGCAGACCTTTACCAAAGCGTGCGAGGTCGAGGCGATCGACCTTCAGATGCGCCTTGCCCAGCCATTTCAGAGCCAAGGGCGACAGACTGGCCTGCACGGTGAGCAAAGCCTCTCGCATCACGGTGCCGGCATCGACCGTCAGCGCCTGGAGATCACCGCCGAGTTTGGCGTTGACTGACAGGGGCTCATCGGTCACGACAGTCTCCAGCAGCGCATGACCGGCGACCGCATAGGGCCGGCTGTCGCCGACCGTGCCATCCACCGACAGCTTGCCGAAGTCGCCGCGCAATCCGAGGGAATCGATCGTCCAGACGCGGCGGTTGTAGTGCACGCTCGCCGACAGGTCGCTGAGCCGCGTCGGCGTGCCTGCCGCCCCCCCGGCCGATCCGGCCACCGACGCCTGCCCCGGATCGCCCGCAGTGCGCAGGACCAGCCGGGCAAGGCGCGCTTGCCGGATGTCGATCGCGATCGGCAGTCTGAGCGACTCGGGCAATGGCACGTCAGCATCCGACGGCTTCGAGATCACCTCGACCTCGCCGATCGCAAGCTCGCGCACCACCACTGCCAGACGCAACAGTCCGAACCAGTCGAGTGACAGGCGTGCATCATCGACGGTCACGGTCATGTCGGCATCGGACCAGACGATGCGACGCACGCGCATTTCACCGAACAGAGAACCCTCAGGTGCCTCGATGGCGAGTCGCCCACCCGAATAGGCAACCGCCTGGGCAGCCAACTGACGGATCAACTGACCATTGCCTGCGTAATGCGTGAAGGCCCCCAGCGCGCCGGCCACGATTGCGGCCAACGCAAACAGCGCGGCACTGCTCCATCGCGACCTGCGTGCTGCGGCAACCGGTGCCGAGCCGGGCGCGGGCCGGGAATTGTCACGGTCGTCGGGGGTCGTGATCGGATCGTCGGCCATCAGAACACCACTCCGATCGTCACATAGAAGCGCCACTGATCGAGCGTCGCGCCGCGGGCAAGGTCGATATTGAGCGGACCAACCGGCGTGCGCCAGCGCGCACCCACGCCATAGCCGACATAGGGCCTCAAGGTATCGAGCGAATTGGTTGCCGTGCCGACGTCATAAAACACCGCGGCAGCCCAGTCACGACTGATCAGATGCTGATACTCGGTGCTCGCGGTCCAGAGGTAGCGCCCGCCCAGCGTCGCCTGACCCTCGGTGACCCCGATGCTCTGGTTGGTATAGCCGCGGATCGACTTGCTGCCACCGGCGCGAAACAGGTT
>CAMCXH010000183.1 GCA_945883285.1 Bordetella parapertussis
GCTGCTCGGGTCGCCAAGCGTTGCATTGCCGGGGATGCGGTAATCGCTCGCATCGCGCGAAAAGCCGCCGAACGTCCAGTTCAGACTGCCGCCGCCCGGTGATGGTGTCAGTCCGGTGCCGCCGAGGTTGCCGCCGCGCAGGCGTACCGCGCCGAGTTTTTCGAGCGAGGCCGAGTCGGCGCCCAGCAGGAGATCGCCACTCACCGACCGCAGCGCGGTCGTCGGGATCAGATCGGAGAGGCTGTTGACCAGGCCGCCGACGGCATTGCCGCCGTAGAGCAGGGTCGATGGCCCACGCAGGACCTCGATGCGGCGGGCCGCCAGCGGATCGACGGTCACCGCGTGGTCGGGGCTGATGTCGGAGGCGTCCAGGGAGTCGAGCCCGTTTTCGGCGACCGTCACCCGCGAGCCCGATTGTCCGCGGATGACCGGCCGGCCGGCGGCGGTGCTGAAGCCGCTCGAGCTCACGCCCACCTGGCCATCGAGGGTGTCGCCGAGCGAAACCGCGCGACGCCGGTCGAGCTCGTTGCCGCGAAGGCTGGTCACGCCTGGCGAGGTTTCATCGGCGGAAGGCGCGGAGACCGTGACCGAGGGCAGCGATTGAGCATGCACGGAACAAAGCCCGCTGACGCCAAGGGCGATCCAGCAGAGGCAGAACTTTTGGGACATGTCGATGAGGGCTGAGGGTTTAGACGAGCGCACATTGTGGCATGGTGCCTTGGCGGTTCGAGCGACGGCAGGCCCTTTCAGGCCGACCTGTGGCGCAGACGTGCCGATTGCGCCACAGACCCCCATGCTAGACTGGCTCGTAACTCATTGATTTAAAAGCCGTGATATTCCGATTTTTCGCCAAGAAAGACGCACGTGGCGCTGAGCGCAAGCGAGGTACGGGCACCGAGACGGTGGTCGATACCCAGCGCGGAGCGACGACTGGCGTGGCTCCCACCCTCCCGATCGGTCGCCCGTCTGATCCGCGCGAGGTGGCCCGCGCCACTGCGGCCAAGATCGATGAAATCGAGTCGCAGATGATTGTGCGCCCGGGCGACGACAGCCGTGTCGCTCGCCCCGGTGCAAGCCAGGCCTCGACGGCCGGGTCTGTCCATCCACCCACGAATCCCTTGTCGTCCGCGGCCGACCCTGTCGGTTCGGCGGGCCGTGCCGCAGCGCCAACCGCTGCCGCGCCGCTTGGCCTGAATTCACTGGCGGTCGTAGCCGACATGCAGCCGATGGAGATCGGTGGCGCGAGCTTGCCGCCGGCCTTCGAAGAAGCGGCGGTGCTCTACTCCAACGGCCAGACTGATGCCGCCGAATCGGTGCTGCGGCAGGCGATTCTCGAGCCGCTCACCGGCAATTTCGCCCGCCAGGCCTGGAGCATGCTCTTTGATCTCTATCACCTGACCGGAAATCGCGCCGCCTTCGATTCACTGGCCATCGATTTCAGCCGCCGCTTCGAAACCTCGCCCCCCACCTGGGATGACACGGTCGCGGTTGCAGCCGGTGTCGCCACGCCAAGTTCCCCGGGGTCTGCGGCAGCGGTTGCACTCCCTGCGGTGCTGGATGCTCAGGCGGCGCGTCAGCTCGACCAGCTCAAGCGGTTTTCGCAGCGCAACCGGGCCATCACACTCGACCTGAGCCCGGTGCGCAGCGTCGATCCCGATGGCGCAGGCCTTCTTCAACAAACCTTGACCGACTTCGCGAAAACGCAAAGCGAACTGACCATCGCCGGTGCTGACGCCTTGCTCGCGGTGGTGTCTCGCACGACCGAGAATGGCCGCCGTGACGACAGCGATGCCTGCTGGCTGCTGCAGCTCGAGCTGCTGCGTGTGCTCGGTCGTGAATCGGTCTTCGAGGATCTGTCGATCGACTATTGCGTGACCTACGAGGTGTCGCCGCCGCCCTGGGAGCCGATGCCGGCTTCGATCCGGCTGCCAGGGTCGAAGGGATCGGCAAGCGACGTGCCGGTCGCCGCACCGAATCACGAGGTCGGCGCCGAAGCCTTTGTGCTGACCGGCTTTATCGAAGGCCGTGCCCAGGCGACGCTGGCTGCGCTGCGCTCCTACGCGGCCGATCGGGCCGAAATCAATGTCGACTGCCGCGCCTTGCGCCGCCTCGATTTTGTGGCGGCAGGCGAATTGCTCAACGAAATCGTCGCATTGCGCTCGGGCGGCAAATACGTGGTCTTCAAGGATCTCAACCAGCTGGTCGCGGCGCTGCTCGCGGTCATGGGGATTCCTGATATGGCCGAGGTCCGGTTGCGCCGCCACTGAAGGCAGGTAAGCTCTCGCCATGGAACAATTTCATGGCACCACCATTGTCTCGGTCAGGCGGGGTGCGCAGGTCGCGCTCGGTGGCGACGGGCAGGTGACGCTGGGCAACATCGTCATCAAGGCCAGCGCCCGCAAGATCCGACGTCTGCATCACGACCGCGTTCTGGCCGGCTTTGCCGGCGGCACCGCCGACGCCTTCACGCTCTTTGAGCGCTTTGAAGCCAAGCTCGACAAGCACTCCGGCCAGTTGCTGCGCTCGGCGGTCGAGCTGGCCAAAGACTGGCGAACCGATCGCATGCTCAGACGCCTCGAAGCGATGCTCGCGGTGGCCGATGCCGAGCATTCGCTGGTCATCACCGGCAATGGCGATGTGCTTGAGCCGGAGTTCGGGCTGGTCGCGATCGGCTCGGGCGGCCCCTATGCGCAGGCGGCTGCGCGCGCCCTGATCGAGAACACCGATCTGAGCGCCGAGATGGTGGTGCGCAAGTCGCTCGCGATTGCCGGTGACCTGTGCATCTACACCAATCAGACGCACAGCGTCGAGACGCTCGGATCGCCGTTGCCATGACATCGATGACGCCCCAGGAAATCGTCTCCGAGCTCGATCGCCACATCATCGGCCAGGACCGCGCCAAGCGCGCGGTCGCGATTGCCTTGCGCAATCGCTGGCGCCGCCAGCAGGTCGACGAGCGGCTGCGCGCCGAGATCACACCCAAGAACATTCTCATGATCGGCCCGACGGGTGTGGGCAAAACCGAGATCGCCCGTCGCCTGGCCCGGCTGGCGAGCGCGCCCTTCATCAAGGTCGAGGCCACCAAGTTCACCGAAGTGGGTTATGTCGGCAAGGATGTCGACGCGATCATTCGCGATCTGGCCGAGATCGGCGTGAAGCAGGCCCGCGAGCTCGCGATGAAGGCGGTCGAAGCCCGTGCCGACGATGCCGCCGAAGACCGCATCCTCGATGTGCTGCTGCCGCCTGCACGCCCCTTCGGTTTTGGCGGTGCCAGCGAGAATGGCGAAGCGGCTGCCAGCACCGATTCGGTCGCCCGGCAGAAGTTTCGCAAGCGTCTGCGCGAGGGCAGCCTCGATGACAAGGAAATCGAGATCGAGCTTGCGGTGACGGCCGCACCGGCGATGGATTTCGCCGGGCCCGGTGGCATGGAAGACATCCAGCGCCAGTTGCAGGGCATGCTTGCCGGCCTGGGCGGACGGCGCAAGACCCGCAAGCTGACGGTGGCAGAGGCCATGAAGCTGCTGCGCGAAGAAGAAGCCGCCAAACTCATCAACGAAGACGAGACCAAAGTTCGCGCGATCGCCAATGTCGAGAACAACGGCATCGTGTTTCTCGATGAGATCGACAAGATCGCCACCCGCAGCGAGGTCTCGGGTGCCGATGTCTCACGCCAGGGCGTGCAGCGCGATCTGTTGCCGCTGGTCGAGGGTACGACCGTGACCACCCGTCACGGCATGGTCCGCACCGACCACATCCTGTTCATTGCCTCCGGCGCGTTTCATGTGTCAAAACCCTCCGACCTGATCCCCGAACTGCAGGGACGCTTTCCGATCCGGGTCGAGATGGACACGCTGTCGGTCTCCGATTTCGAGCGCATCCTCACCGAAACCGATGCCAGCCTCACCCGCCAGTATCAGGCGCTGCTGGCAACCGAGGGCGTGCAGGTCGAGTTCACGCCCGAGGGTGTGCGCAGGCTCGCCGAGATGGCCTTCTCGGTCAATGAGACCACCGAGAACATTGGTGCCAGGCGCCTTCACACCGTGATCGAAAAGCTGCTTGAAGAGCTGTCCTTCGATGCCGGGCGTCACGCTGGAGCGCCGGTGAGCATCGATGCGGCGTTTGTCGAAGGCCGGCTGGCGAGTCTGGTGGGTAACGAGGATCTGGCGCGCTACGTGCTGTAAGGCGATCGCGCTGCTGACCCAGCGCTCGGCGGCTCTATCAGTTCGTGCCGAACCACTTGCCGCTGAGCCGCTCATGCGTGCCATCGGTAAAGATCTCGAGGATCGCCTGATTGATCGCCTCTCGATACGGGCTGCCTGGCCGCAGGGCAATGCCATACGGCTCGGCCTTGAACACCACACCGGCCATGCGCACCTTGCCCTTGCCCAGCGTATTGACATAGTGGTTCAACACCGGCGCGTCGTAGACCACCGCGTCTGCCTGCCCCGCTTCGATCTGCGCCCAGGCGTCGCTGATCTGCGCCACGTTGAGATGGACGATCCCATTGGCCGTCAGGTATTGATCGGCCGTCGTGCCTTGCACCGTCACGACGCGTTTGCCGGGCAGGTCGTTCAGCCCGTTGACATGGCCCTGCAGGCTCTCCACGGTCAGCCGCGAGGTGATGCTTGCTGTGAGGTGGGCGATCAGGAAGAGTCCGGCGAACATCCAGATCGTCGCCACCACACGGCCAAGCAAACGTTTTGGGGTGCGGTCACCGTAGCCCACCGTGACCACCGTGACCACGGTCCACCACAGGCCTTCACCCACCCCGCGCAGATAGTCCTCCGGGAATTCAGGGTTTCGCCCCCGCTCGATCAGCCACATCACGTGCGCCACGATGGTGATCAGCAGCGCGACCCAACCAATCAGGCTCAGCACATGGCCCCAGGAGACGTTGCGCAGGCTGTCAAGCCAGGAGGTCTGCTTGATCGGCGTCATGATCTGCAGGCCGGATTGCAGGTAAACATGTGAGAAGTCGAATCGCTGCTCACGTTCGGGCGTCATGCTGATGGCCGCGACCGCGACCTGTGCGTCGCCGCTTTCCACCGCGTCCAGCATCGCCTTGACGCTGTCCACGATCACGAACTCGGACTTGAGCCCTGCACGGCGTGCCACTTCGTTCCAGACGTCGATGCTGAAGCCGCTCAGCGACTCACCGCGTTGCACGACCAATGGCTCGAGAATGCGTGTGGCCACGCGCAGCGTCTTGTCTGGCGCAACGGCTTGTGCAGTCTGAGCGTATGCGCTGGGCGCCGGTGTGAGCGCGAGCAGGAGTTGCACCAGCAAGCCAACGGCTGCGACAAGAAGTGGTTTGATTCGGAGCATGGGCGTCGTGTCCCGGGTAGTGTGACGAGCGCCGATCTTGATCATGCGCCCAGCGGTCAGAGGTCAGCGGTCAGAGGTCAGCGGTCAGAGGGCCGCGGCCGAGGCGCCCCAGCCCGGCGGTAAGGATACAGTCAGCCTGTTTGCTGCGGCCCGGGTCGGGTCGATCGCGGCCGCAAAGATCGCTGCCCGAGGCGACAACCAGAGATCGAACCCGCTCGAATTGGCTCGGGCCAAGCCTTGGGCTTCGCACAGGATGTCGAACCTGGTCCTGCGCCTGTTGGTCTGCTCCCTTAAGCGGCTCCCTTAAGCGGCTCCCTTAAGCGGCTCCCTTAAGCGGCTCCTTTAAGCGGCTCCTCGCCTGAGCAGAGCCACGCCGCCTCGCGCAGGCCGCGTTTCAGCTGCCATCAATCAGCTGCCGCAATGGCCTTCACAGCAGGTTCTCATCAATTTTGCAGAGGACAGGGTCCTAAGCCGACAGGCAGGATTCGCATCAGGTCGAAAGCTAGGAATTGCCTTGAAATCAAGGCAATTTTTTGGCGGTCGCTCTTTGCTATCCGATCAATAAACCTTTGAGGACTCTCACATGATCTCGATGATTCGCGATCGCCTCCGGCATGCCCGATGCGATATGTTTTCAGCTGTTCCGAGTGGTCGACAGGTCGACACGTCCACTCAATCTGGCCGCATGCCTGCGCTCAGAAAACTCACGATCCTGGTCCTCGCGACCATGACAGCCGGCACTGCCGCCGCGGTTACGGTGTCGATCGGCACGCAGCTCAATGGCGGCGCGATCGTCAATCAGGGCAGCGCTGACGGGACATTCGATCTGACCACGAACATCGGGGGCTACAACTCGGTCAAGGCCAGTGGAATGGCGGACCCCTATTTTGTCTATCCCAATTTCTCGACTTCGTCGGTCGATGTCTCGTCGGGTGGCACCACCGATTCGCTGAGCGTTTTCGTGAGCGAAAGCGGTCTGACCAGCGCCCCGCGGACCTATGGCCTGAGCCTCCTGAACAGCCTGGGCGTGACCCGAGTCTCAACCGGCTGGACGCTCGACACCTATGTCTGGCTTGACCCGACCAACACCGTCTTCGGTCGCAACACGATGCTGGTCAGCCGGTCTTTTGCCGGCCCGCTCGGCGCATCGAGTGGCGATCTCGCCTCATTCCTCGATGTCACCGACCCTTACTCGATCACGGTCGAGTACCGCATCCAGTCAAACGGCAACCGAGGCGGCATCAATGCCACCGCTGACATCAACGATGTGCCCACGCCGTCGACCTCGTTGCTTCTGGGGATGGGTCTGACAGGGTTGGGGTTTGTGATGTCGCGTCGCAGAAAAGTTGATTCCACTGACGCAAACAACGATCTGATGGCGCCTTCATCGGCCGATGCATGGCCGGCACAAGGCAAGCTTGGATTTGCTGCACGGCCATTGATCGCGAATGCCTAGACGCAGTCCAGTTGGGACGCGCGCGGCTGTGTAAACCCGCGCGCCGAGCGATTCAATTGACAACCACTGCGTCAGCCACGCGACGCCATTCAAGGGCAGCACATCATGATCAGAAACCTAAGAGCCGCTGTCTTGGCGCTTGGCGCGAT
>CAMCXH010000184.1 GCA_945883285.1 Bordetella parapertussis
TGCCGCTCGAAGCACGCGCGGTCGCCCGCGAGATCTGCGCCAACTTCGACAGCGTGTCGGTCTGCCTGTCCAAGGGTCTGGGCGCACCGGTCGGGTCGCTGCTGCTGGGCTCAAAACCGCTGATCGCGCGCGCCAGACGCTGGCGAAAAATGCTGGGCGGCGGCATGCGCCAGGCCGGCATGATCGCGGCCGGCGGTCTGCACGCCCTCGAAAACCATATCGACCGCCTGGCCGACGACCATGCCAATGCCACCCGGCTGGCTGAAGGCCTGATTGCGCTGGGCCGCCAGCACGGTGGGCTGCAGGCCGACCTGCCGCAGACCAATATCGTCTTCGTGCGCGTCGACGACAGCATCGCGCAAGCCTTTGCCGATCACCTGGCCGCGCACGGCGTTCGGACCACCGGCAGCGTCGGGCGCTATGGCAGCGGCCTGGTCCAGCGCTGGGTCACCCATCTCGATGTGACCCATCACGATGTCGAAGCCGCGCTTGCAATCGCCGCCGGCTTTTTCGAAGCGCGCCGCTGAGGACAGGCACGAATCTGGCCTGCACTAAACCTGTCAGGGCGCCCCGATCCGCAGGCACCCGCGCCGGGAGTCCGCCATGCAGACCAATACAGGCACCATCGACCGACAGATTCGCGTCCTCGCAGGCTTTGCGCTGATTGCGCTGACCGCCACCTCGACAATCGGGGTCTGGGGCTGGATCGGCGTCATCGCATTGATCACCGGCCTGATCGGCTGGTGTCCGCTCTATGCCGCACTTGGCATCGATACCCGAAAGCCGCTGAAAGACGCCGGCACCAAGCCGCCTGCGCAACCGCCTGCCCATCCGTCGGCATGATCCCGACGCGCCCTGTGCGAGAGCAACAGCGATGACCACCACCAGCTCCCTGAATACCGAGGCGGTCCGCCAGACCATCGAGGCACGCCTCGAGGTTTTGCACGATGAAATCGTCGGCAAGCTCGGCGAGATGGCCGAAGTGCTGCAGTCGCTCGACCATATCGGCGACCGCGCCGATCTGTCGGTGGCCGACGACACCGGCTCCTCAGACCTGGCCGACGCCAGCCGCGACCTAGCGGAATACCGGCAGGGGCTGGCCGCGCTCAAGCGCCTCGACCACGATCTGTATGGCATCTGTACCGACTGCGACGAGCCAATTCCTGATGAACGGCTGCAGGCCCAGCCCTTTGCGGTGCGCTGCCTCAGCTGTCAGATCCACAGTGAGAAAGCGTCGGGCATCCGGCACGAATCGATGTAGACCGTCGACGGGCGGATAATGCCGCGGCGAGTGCCGGATCGGCCTGCGCATCGCACATGCCGACCGGAGATCCGATGGCCACCCCCCCAGAAAACGTCAGCATGGCGCTGTTTTGCGACTTCGAAAATGTCGCCCTCGGCGTGCGCGACGCCAAGTATGAAAAGTTCGATATCCGAAAGGTGCTCGAGCGGTTGCTGCTCAAGGGCAGCATCGTGGTCAAGAAGGCCTACTGCGACTGGGAGCGCTATCGCGAATTCAAGGCGCCGATGCATGAGGCGTCCTTCGAGCTGATCGAGATTCCGCATGTGCGACAGTCGGGCAAGAACTCGGCCGATATCCGGATGGTCGTCGACGCGCTCGACCTTTGCTACACCAAGGGCCATGTCGACACCTTCGTGATCATCAGCGGCGATTCCGACTTCTCGCCGCTGGTCTCCAAGCTGCGCGAGAACAACAAGACCGTCATCGGCGTGGGCGTCAAGGGCTCGACCTCCGACCTGCTCACCGCCAACTGCGACGAGTTCATCTTTTACGACGACCTGGTGCGCGAGCCGCGCCGCCGCCAGAGCCGCACATCGAGCGCTGCCGGCAACGGAGCGGGCAAGGCGCAAGCTGCCCAGCCGGCAGCAGTCAGAGTCGAAGGCAGCAAATCAGAGATCGCCAGCAAGTCCGAGTCGACCGCCAGACCGGCCGTCGCAGCCAGAGTCGAGCCGACCGCGGGCGACGCCGAGCCTGCCGTCGCTGCGGCAAGTGCCGCCGGGGATGCGCCAAAAAAGCGGCCTGCACGACGCCGCAAACCCGGCGCCGACGCGACTGCGTCCAACGGCAGCGACACCCCGACCGCCACCGAGGTCGCACTGCCGATACCGGTCGCTGAATCGCTCACCACCACGCTCACCAATGCGGTGGCCGATGGCGCCACCAATGGCGCCACCAATGGCCTCACCGAGCCGCTCGCCGCACCCGGATCGGACGAACGCCGCCGCCAGGATGCGATCGACCTGGTGGTCGAAACCGTCGAAGCCCTGATCACCGAGCGCGGCGCCGACGACAAGATCTGGGGCTCGATGGTCAAGCAGACCCTCAAACGGCGCCGCCCCGGGTTCGCCGAAGGCTATTACGGCTATCGGTCCTTTAACGAACTGCTCGAAGACGCCCGCGACCGCGGTCTGCTGGCGCTGGCTCACGACGAGAAGTCGGGCGGCTATGTGATCGGGCTGCTCTGAGTCAGGCCGTTCGCGACAACCGAAGGCCTGTCGGCGGGCCGCATGATCGCCGGCATCCTGATCGTCGATCCATTTGCCTGAGGCCGGCGCAGCGCCGGTTGCGCCTTCGTGCGAAGCTTGCCCTCCGGGCAGCGTTGCCACCCACCCGTCCACTTCCCAGACCCTCACCCATGCCGATCTTCAAAGCCGCCCTGACTGTCGCCACCGCGCTGGTTCTCAGCCTCGGCCTGTTGGCTCACAGCCCGACCGCCAACGCCGCCGGCGAGGCGCTGCCCACGGTGTCAAACGTCGATCTGCCGCGCTATGTCGGCACCTGGTACGAGATCGGCCGTCTGCCCAACGTCTTTCAGCGCCAGTGCATCAGCGACACCACCGCGCAATACGCCGCCCGCCCCGACGGGAATATCGACGTCATCAACCGTTGCCGCACCACCGGCAAGGGCGACGACGAATGGGACACCGCCCGCGGCATGGCCCGCATCATCGACCCGGTGAGCAAGGCCAAGCTGCAGGTCTCGTTTCTGCCGCAAGCCCTGCGCTGGCTGCCGATCGGCTGGGGCGACTACTGGGTGCTCGAGCTTGATCCCGACTATCGCTGGGTGATGGTGGGCGAGCCCGGGCTGCGCTATCTCTGGGTGCTGTCACGCACGCCCGCGCTGCCGCCCGGCACCCTCGAGTCACTGCTCGCACGGGCTCGCACGCTGGGCTTTCCGGTCGAGAAAATGATGCTCACCGCGCAGTCGGCCCCCTCGCGCTGATCGCGCTGATCGCGCCCGCCTCCTTCCGAGACCCGCCCATGAGCTCGACCGCCGCCACCCTGCCCGAGCCGCACCTGGCCAACCCGCGCCAGCGCGAGACCCGCACCATCACCGTGGTCTCGATCGCCCACGGCACCTCGCATTTCTTTCACCTGATCGTCGCGCCGCTGTTTCCGTGGCTGAAAGTCGAGTTCGATCTGAGCTATGCGCAACTCGGCCTGCTGATGACGGTGTTCTTCATCGTCTCGGGCGTCGGCCAGGCACTCGCCGGTTTCGTGGTCGATCGGATCGGCGCGGTCCCGGTCATGCTGGCCGCGCTCACCTCCTTCGTACTTGCCACCCTGACCCTCTCAAGCGCACCGAGCTATTCCATGCTGATGGTCGGCTGCGTGCTGGCGGGCCTCGGCAATGCGCCGTTTCATCCGGTCGACTACTCCATCCTGAATGCCCGCATCACGCCCACCCGACTGGCCCGCGCCTATTCGATGCACGGCATCGCCGGCAGCCTCGGCTGGGCGCTGGCGCCGGTGTTTCTGGTCGGCATCACCGGACTGGCCAACTGGCGCGCGGCGATCGCCTGCGCCGGGCTGCTTCCCCTGATCGCAGGGGTGATGGTCTGGCGCCATCGCGACCTGCTCGCCGGCCAGCCGGTCGGCATGCTCGGCATCGTGCGCGCCGCACAAGCGCCTGCAGGCAGCCAAACGGGCGCAGGCGCCGGCGACTCGGCCCTGAGTTTTCTGCGCCTGCCGGCGGTCTGGATGAGCTTTCTGTTCTTTCTGACCTCGTCGCTGGGCTTTGGCGGCATCCAGACCTTCGGCCCGGAGTCGGCACGCCTGCTACACGATGTGCCGACCGCGTGGGTGGCGGCTTGTCTCACCGCCTTCATGCTGGCCAGCGCCGGCGGCACCCTGTTCGGCGGCATCGTGGCCGCCGACCCCGACAAGGCCGAGCGGGTGGTGGCCATCGGCTATACCGTGGCGGCCATTGTGTCGCTGCTGATCGCCCTGTCGCCGGCACCAGGATGGCTGGTGCCCGGCCTCTTTGCGCTGATGGGTTTTGGTGCCGGCACCGCCGGTCCGGCCCGCGATCTGCTGGTGCGCCGCGCCAGCCCGCCGGGTGCCACCGGCCGTGTCTATGGCCTGGTCTACTCGGGTCTGGATACCGGTCTGGCGATTTCACCTGCCATCTTCGGAACCTTCATGGACGGCGGCCACCCCTCATGGGTCTGGATCGGCATCGCGGTTTTCCAGATCCTGCTGATCGCCAATGCGCTGAGCGTCGGCTGGATCGGGCGCAAGACAGGCACACCGGCCCCGACCTGACCTGCTCACCTGACCTGCTCATTTGACCTATCTTGACCTGTCATAACAGGTGCCACTACGATCACGGTCCAATGACAAGACGGATCGGGAGCGGGACACCATGAGCGAGTCAGGCAACACCACCACTTATCCCGGCTTCGAAGGCCGTGTCGGGCGCACCCGCGAGGCGTCCGAGCCCTGGTGGAAGCCGATCCCGAAGGCCACGCCCGGCAGCCCCAATATCATCGTCATCTACATGGACGACATGGGCTTTTCCGATCTCGGCTGCTATGGCTCCGAGATCGAGACACCCAATATCGACGCGATTGCCGCCCGCGGTCTGCGCTTTAACCACTACACCACGCATCCGATCTGCTCGCCCGCCCGCGCGGCCCTGCTGACCGGCCGCAATGCCCACTCGGTGGCCACCGGCTGGCTGACCACCAACAACCCCGGCTTTCCGGGCTATTCGGGCGACATGCCGCTGGCCGCGCCCACCATCGCCGAATCGCTGCGGGCGGGCGGCTACACCACGATCGGCATCGGCAAATGGCACAACTCGCCAAACAGCGCCACACCAAACGAGAGCTGGCCGACCCAGCGCGGCTTCGACCAGTTTTATGGCTTCATGGAAGGCGAGACCAGCTATTTCTTTCCGGCGCGCATCGTCAACAACAACACGCTCGCCCCGATCGACCAGTACCCGCCCGACTACTACGCCACCGACGACTGGACGAATCACGGCATGCGCTTCGTGCGCGAAGCTCGCAACAACCACGCCGACAAACCCTTCTTCCTCTATCTGGCTTTCAATGCGGTGCATGGCCCGCTGCAGGCCAAAGAGCCCGACCTCGCCAAGTACCGTGGCCGCTATGAGGCCGGCTGGGACGTGATGCGCGCCGAGCGGCTCGCGCGCCAGAAGGCGCTGGGTCTTGTGCCCGCTGACGCGACACTTTCGCCACGCGACCCCGAAGTTCCCGCCTGGGACAGCCTGCCCCCCGATCAGCGCGCGCACTTCGTGCGGCATATGGAAACCTATGCCGCGATGCTCGACTGCGTCGACCAGAACGTCGGCAAGCTGGTCGCGCTGCTCACCGAGATGGGCGAACTCGACAACACCCTCATCGTGTTCTCGACCGACAACGGCGGCACAAGTTCGGCCGGCGCCTACGGCAATGTCTATTTCAACCGGCGCTTTGCCGGCCTGCCGGCGCTGCCGCTCGAGGCCGATCTCGCCCAGAGCGAGAAAATCGGCACCGGCGAAGTCCCGGCGCTCTATCCGATGGGCTGGGGCCAGGTCAGCAACACGCCCTTTCCGTCCTTCAAGACCTATACCGGCGGGGGCGGGCGGCGGGTGTGCTTCATCGTCTCCTGGCCCGACCAGATCACCGATGCCGGCGCAGTCCGCACCCAGTTCGCCCATGTCACCGACGTCATGCCGACCCTGCTCGATCTGGCCGGCGTTACACCGCTTGCCAAATCGCACGGCGAAGACGCCCTGCCGATGCACGGCGCCAGCCTGGCCCAGGTCATGCGCGGCAAAGCGGCCCACTCGGTGCGCAGCGAGCAGTACTACGAGTGCTGGTCCAACCGGGCCTACTGGCGCGACGGCTGGGTGGCGGTGTCGCTGCAGCGAAAAGGCGACGAGATCGATTTCGACAACTGGACCCTGCATGAGCAGGCGACCGACTTCTCGGAGTCGGTCGACGTCGCCGCAAAGCATCCCGAGCGGCTGCGCGAGCTGGTCGAGGCCTTCGACAAGGCGGCCTGGTCGAACATGGTCTATCCGCTGGACAACCGCAACGCCATCCAGAAGTTCAACCAGATCCCGCCGCATATGCGTCCGCCCGAAAAGGGCTCGCGCCGCTTCCTGCCGGGCGGACAGACCGTCAACCGTGCCCTGATCATTCCGCTGATCGCCGACCGCAACTTTCGCATCACCGCCAGCATCGATCACCGTGCCACCGACGAAGGCGTGCTCTTTGCGATCGGCGAAGTCTTCGGCGGCCTGATGCTGTGCATCGAGGCGGGCGAACTGCGCATGGTCTATAACGGCTTCGGCGAATACACCCGCCTGGCGCCGGTGCAGGCGCCGGTGGGCAAGCATGCACTCACTTTTGATTTCGAAGCGCTGGGCAAACGCCGCGGCCGCGGCCGCCTGCTGATCGACGGCCAGCCCGCCATTGCATCGGGCGACTGGACCGACTGCAGCCCGACCCTGATGGGCGGCTTTCACGAAGGCCTCGATATCGGCCTGGATCGCCGCGCGCCGGTCGACTGGGCACTTTATCAGCGCC
>CAMCXH010000185.1 GCA_945883285.1 Bordetella parapertussis
CACGCGAACGAAGTCGCCGTGCTTGAAGGTGTGGGCCAACCCCAGAAAGGCTGCGCCGGCGGTCATCCACGACACCAGGTCATCAGTGCCGCCGGTGCGAAACCCGAGTTCTCGGGCCCCGGCGGCGATCAGCATCACCGCAAAGATCGAAAAGACACACACACCGGCCGCCGCGCCGGCCGCGTCATAAAGAGCGTCCAGCGTGCGGCGGATCACTTGCGGTAGGCGTCGATGATCGCCTTGCCTTCAGGGCCGGCCTTCTTGACCCAGTCTTCGAGCATGATGCCCCCGACCTGCTGGAAGTCGGCGGTCAGCTTGGGCGAGGGCGGCAGGATTTTCATGCCTTTCTCGGCCAGGGCCTTCTTGTAAAAATCGTTTTTCTCTTCGGAGATTTTCCAGCCGCGTTTCTCGGCATCGGCGCCGGCTTTCATCACAGCGTCCTGAGTGGCCTTGTCGAGCGCCTCGAACGCCTTGCGATTGACCAGGACCGCGTTCTTGGGCAGCCAGGCTTGTGTGTCGTACCAATACTTCAGGTGCTCGTAGGTCTTGGTGTCATAGCCGGTCGACCCGGACGACATATAGGCTTCGACGACGCCGGTGGCCAGCGCCTGGGAGAGTTCGGCTGCCTGCACCGTCACCGGCTGCGCGCCGATCAGGTCGGCGATCTTGGCGGTCGAGGGGCTGTAGGCGCGCCACTTGATCTTGCGCATATCGGCAACCGAGCTGACTTCCTTCCGGGTGTAGAGCCCCTGCGGCGGCCAGGCCACTGCAAAGAGCATCATCATTCCCTGTTCAGCCAGCTTCTTGTCGAGCGTCGGTTTTTGCGCCTGATAGAGCTTGAAGGCCTCCTTGTAGCTGGTGGCCAGGAAGGGAATGCCATCGAGGCCGTAGACCGACCATTCGTTTTCAAAGTTGACCAGCAGCACTTCACCGAGCTGCGCCTGACCCGACTGCACCGCCCGTTTGATCTCGGGCGCCTTGAAGAGCGAGGCATTGGCATGAACCGTGATCTTCAGTTTGCCGCCGCTCGCCTTGTCGACATCGTTGGCGAACTGCACCAGATTCTCGGTGTGGAAATTGCCGGTGGCATAGGCTGCCGGCAGATCCCATTTGGTCTGCGCCGACACCGAGGTCGCGGTCAGGCACGACGCCGCCATCGACAGGGCCATGGCAATCAGAGGGACAAGTTTCATTCGGATCTCCGGGTTTCAAAAGCTAACCGGAAAGCTTAGGCGGTTTGCCGGTCGTGAGTCAATGACGACTGTGTGGCGTGCAGCTCCGGCGCCGAATCGGACTGTGCCACACAGCACGCTCCGACAGAGACCGGGTCGAAAGACGGCGTGTGGTCGATACTTCGGTTGATCCAGTCAACCATCCGGTTGCGAGAGCCTCTCCCATGTCAGAGCATCAGCCCCCTTCGTTCCCGCAGCGGGACTCCCATCAGGCAATCAGTTTCGATTCGGCGCCGCCGCGCCGCTGGCAGTTCTGGATCGATCGCGGCGGCACCTTCACCGACGTGGTTGGGCGCCATCCTGACGGCACGCTCGTCAGCGCCAAACTGCTGTCCGACAATCCCGAACACTATGACGATGCCGCCATTGCCGGCATTCGGCGCCTGCTCGGGTTGGCGCCGGGCGAACCGATGCCTGCCGACCGGATCGAAGCGGTCAAGATGGGCACGACCGTGGCCACCAACGCGCTGCTCGAGCGCAAGGGTGAGCCGCTGCTGCTGGTGGTGACGCGCGGTTTCGCCGATGCGCCGCGCATCGGCTATCAGGCTCGCCCGAGGCTCTTCGATCGTCGCATCGTGTTGCCCGAGCTGTTGCATCAGGCGGTGGTCGAGGTTGATGAACGGATGGCGGCCGACGGCACCCCGGTGAGGCCGCTCGATGAGGCGGGTGCGCGCCTGGCGTTGCAGTCGGCCTTTGATTGCGGGCTGCGGGCGGTGGCAATTGTGCTGATGCATGCCTATCGCTATCCGATGCATGAGGCGCGTCTGGCCGAGATCGCCCATGACATCGGCTATACCCAGATCTCGGTCTCGCACCGGGCGTCGCCGCTGATCCGTTTTGTGGCGCGCGCCGACACCACCGTGGTCGACGCCTATCTGTCCCCGGTGCTGCGCCGCTATGTCGATCGGATGGCGGCCGGCTTGCCGGGGGTCCGACTCCAGTTCATGCAGTCCAATGGGGGATTGACTGATGCCCAGACCTTCCAGGGCAAGGACTCGATCCTGTCCGGGCCGGCGGGCGGCATCGTCGGCATGGCGCGCGTCAGTCAGGCGGCCGGCTTCGAGCGGGTGATCGGCTTCGACATGGGTGGCACCTCCACCGATGTCTCGCACTATGCCGGCGAATTCGAGCGGGTCTTCGACACGCAGGTGGCCGGTGTGCGGCTGCGTGCGCCGATGATGAGCATTCACACGGTGGCCGCCGGCGGCGGCTCGATCCTGCACTTCGATGGCGCGCGCTTGCGGGTGGGCCCGGATTCGGCCGGCGCCAATCCCGGTCCTGCCTGCTATCGCCGGGGCGGGCCGCTGACCGTGACCGATGCCAATGTGATGCTGGGCAAGATCCAGCCCGATTTTTTCCCGAAGGTCTTCGGCCCGCAGGGCGATGCGCCGCTCGATCGCGACGTGGTGCGCGAGCGCTTCGCTCAGCTTGCAAAGACCGTCGCGCAGGCGACCGGGCGCCAACTGAGCCCCGAACAGGTCGCCCAGGGCTTCATCGATATCGCCAATGCCAATATGGCGGATGCGATCAAGAAGATCTCGGTGCAACGCGGCTATGACGTCACCCGCTATGCCCTGACGGTGTTTGGCGGCGCCGGCGGCCAGCATGCCTGCGCAGTGGCGGACGCGCTCGCGATGTCGACGGTGATGGCCCATCCGTTTGCAGGCGTGCTGTCGGCCTACGGCATGGGGCTTGCCGAACCGGCCTCGCTGCGCGAACGATCGATTGAACGGCGCCTCGACGAGCAGGCGCTTGCCGAGGCGATCGAGCAGATCGATGAAATCGATCGCCAGGCCCGAGACGACCTGATTGCACAGGGCGAACCGGCGGCCGGCCTGCGGGTCGAGCGTCGGGTGCACATCAAGTACCAGGGCACCGATACCGCGGTCACCGTACCGCTCGGTGCGATCGACGAGATGATCAGTCGTTTCGAGGCCGGCTATCGTCAGCGCTTTGCCTTCCTGCTCACCGGTCGTCCGCTGGCCATCGAGTCGGTCAGCGTCGAGGCGATTTCGCCGCGTGCGCCAGACGATTCGCCAGTGGCTGGCGGCGGTCACAGTGGTGCGCCAAGCGCAGTCACCAGCGCAGCAGCAGGTGGGCCATCAAGCGCGATCGCAGCACCGACACCGGGCGCGGTCGTGTCGCTCTACTCGGCGGGCGCCTGGCGCGATGCGCCGCTCTTCGATCGCGAGACGCTGCCAGGCGGCGCGGTCATCGACGGCCCGGCAATCGTGAGCGATGCCACCGCGACCACGATCGTCGACGTCGGCTGGCGCGCCACCATGAGCCTGCGCGGCGACCTTGTCCTGAGCCGCGTGGCACCGAGGCCTTCTTTGCATGCGATCGGCACCGACGCCGATCCGGTAATGCTCGAAATTTTCAGCAATCTCTTCATGTCGATTGCCGAGCAGATGGGCTATCGCCTGCAGAACACCGCCCATTCGGTGAACATCAAGGAGCGTCTCGATTTTTCTTGCGCGGTCTTTGACGCCAGCGGTGCACTGATCGCCAATGCGCCGCATATGCCGGTGCATCTGGGCTCGATGGGCGCAAGCGTGCAGGCGGTGATTGCGGATAACGCCGGCGCGATCGCCCCGGGGGATGTCTTCGTGCTCAACGACCCCTATCGTGGCGGCACGCATCTGCCCGATGTCACCGTGATCACACCGGTCTTCGACATCGCGGCGCGCAGGCTGCTGTTCTGGGTCGGATCACGCGGCCACCATGCCGACATCGGGGGTCTCACCCCCGGCTCGATGCCACCCGACAGCCGTCACATCGATGACGAAGGCGTGCTGCTCACCAATGTCAGACTGGTCTCGGGCGGAGTGCTGCGCGAGCGCGAGTTTCGGGCGCTGCTGACCGGGGCGGTGCATCCGGCGCGCAATCCCGACCAGAACATGGCCGATCTGCAGGCGCAGGTTGCGGCCAACGAAAAGGGGCGCGAAGAACTGCTGCGCATGGTCGAGCACTTCAGCCTGCCGGTGGTGCAGGCCTACATGCGTCACGTCCAGGACAATGCCGCCGAATCGGTGCGACGCGTGATCGGCGCCCTGCATGACGGCCGCTTCGAGTTGCCCTTCGACAATGGCGCGGTTATCCGTGTGGCCATCACCGTTGACCATCAGGCGCGACGTGCCTGCATCGATTTCACAGGGACTTCCGCGCAGCAGCCGAACAATTTCAATGCGCCCCTGGCGGTCACCACCGCCGCGGTGCTCTATGTGTTTCGCACCCTGGTCGACGACGACATTCCGATGAATGCCGGCTGCCTCGAGCCACTTGACATCATCGTCCCGCCGGGTTGCATGCTCAATCCCCATCATCCCGGGGCAGTGGTTGCCGGCAATGTCGAGACCTCGATGGCGATCACCAATGCGCTCTATGGCGCGCTCGGCATCATGGCGTCGGGGCCCAACACCATGAGCAATTTCACCTTCGGCAACCAGCGCTATCAGTACTACGAGACGATTTCGGGTGGCTCGGGCGCAGGCGGCACCTTCGATGGGCAGGGGCATCTCACCGGCGGCTTCGACGGCACGGCGGTGGTCCAGACCCACATGACCAATTCGCGCCTGACCGACCCGGAAGTGCTCGAACTGCGCTTTCCGGTGCGCCTCGAGGGCTACTCGATCCGACGTCATTCGGGTGGGGCAGGGCGCTGGCGCGGCGGCGACGGGGGCGTTCGCACCATCCGTTTTCTCGAGCCGATGACCGCTTCGATGCTCGGCAACAGCCGGGTGGTCCCGCCCTTCGGCGCCGCCGGCGGCGGCAGCGGGGCGATGGCCAACAATTATGTTTTGCGTGCTGACGGGCGTGTCGAGCCGATGGGGCATATCGGCAGCGCCGAACTCGCCGCCGGCGACTGTTTTGTCATCGAGACACCGGGTGGGGGCGGTTTCGGGGCGCAATGAGCTGCGCACTATCGTGAAGCAGCTCAGATCAGATGGGGTAAACCCGCGTAAGGCCAGTGGCCGGATGAGGACCGGCGCAGGCCCCCGTTATACTTTAGGTCCTCCTTTTAGCCCCTTCGCCAAATGCCCGAAGCACTTGTTTTGCGGGGCGGCGCTGCCCTCTCCGAATTCCGCCGAAGCCGCCTGCTGCAGGCGCTGCAATCGGTTGATGAGGCTGTCGCCGACGTCCAGGCCACCTGGCTGCATGTCGTGCTGTCGGCGCAGCCGCTGACGCCCGACACCCGGGCGCGGATCGCCGCGCTGCTCGACGACGGCCTGCCGGTCGCCGCCGAACCCCCTGGCGCATCCGTGCTGTGGGTGATGCCCCGCCTCGGGACGGTGAGTCCCTGGTCGAGCAAGGCCAGCGAAATCGCCCGCTTGTGCGGGCTCGATCAGGTCAGCCGCATCGAGCGGGGTGTTTCCTATGCGCTGACGCTTCGCAAAGGTCTGGGCGGCCTGCTCGCCGGACTGTTCGGCGTGCGCGCGGCCGGTGACGACTTCACCGCCGCCCAGCGCGATACGCTGGCGGCACTCCTTCACGACCGGATGACCGAATCGGTGGTCGCGCCGGCCGAGCACTCAACCGACATCGCAGCGCTCTTTGCCGACCTGCCGGGCAAGCCGCTTCAGACCGTGCCGGTCGGTGCCCAGGGTCGCGCCGCCCTCGATCAGGCCAATACCGCGATGGGGCTGGCCCTGTCGTCCGACGAAATCGATTATCTGCTCGAGGCCTTTACCGCTGCCGGTCGCGATCCGACCGATGTCGAGCTGATGATGTTCTCGCAGGCCAACTCCGAACACTGCCGCCACAAGATCTTCAATGCCACCTGGACCCTCGACGGCCAGACGCAAGGCACCTCGCTCTTTGGCATGATCCGCGCAACGCATGCCGCCCATCCGCAGGGCACGGTTGTGGCCTACTCCGACAATGCTGCGGTGATCGAAGGCGGGCTGTCGCAGCGCTTCTTCGCGATCCAGAAGGGCCAGAACGCCCGCTATGTCTGGGAGCCAACGCTGGTTCACAGCGTCCTCAAAGTCGAGACGCACAATCATCCGACTGCCATCTCACCCTTTCCCGGCGCGGCCACCGGCTCGGGCGGCGAGATCCGCGACGAGGGTGCCACCGGGCGCGGCTCACGGCCCCGGTTCGGCCTGACCGGTTTTTCGGTGTCCGACCTGCGCATCCCGGGCTTCGAGCAGCCCTGGGAGACCGCGCAGGATGTGAGCGCACCGATCGACGGCCGAGCCGCCCAGCGCGAATTCCTGGGCGGCCCGCAGCGCATCGCCACACCGCTGTCGATCATGATCGACGGCCCTTTGGGCGGCGCCGCCTTCAATAACGAGTTTGGTCGACCCAATCTCGTCGGCTATTTCCGGACCTACCAGCAGCAGATCGGCGGCGCAGTGCGCGGCTACCACAAGCCGATCATGATTGCCGGCGGCGTCGGCGATATCGATGCGATCCATGTCGGCAAACACGATCTGCCGCCCGGCTCGCTGCTGATTCAGTTGGGCGGCCCGGGCATGCGCATCGGCCTGGGTGGCGGTGCGGCCTCCAGCATGGGCTC
>CAMCXH010000186.1 GCA_945883285.1 Bordetella parapertussis
TGCGATCGGGCCGTGACTGCGGCGGCGGATTGTGTTGCCAAGCTTGCTCAGGGCAGCGTGACGCCACAATCGCGCAGCATTGCGCACAGGCGAATCAGCGGCAGTCCGACGAGCGCACTCGGATCAGGGCCGTCCTGTGCATCAAGCAGGCTGACGCCCAGCCCTTCCGACTTCGCCGATCCGGCGCAATCGTAGGGAGTTTCGGCGAGCAGATAGCGTTCGATCTCTGTGTCGCTCAAGCGCCGGAATGTCACTCGGGTCTCGATGCAATCGACCAGTGGCGCGCCATCCGGGCGCCACAAGCACAGCCCCGAGTAAAAACGCAGGGTCTGGCCGGAGGCTGCGCGCAGCTGCATCACGGCGCGCTCGTGGGTGCCCGGTTTTCCGATCACCGACTGCCCATCGATGGTAGCGGTCTGGTCTGACCCGATGACCAGAGCGTCAGGGAATCGGGCCGCAACCGCACTGGCCTTTTCGACCGACAGACGCCGGGCGATCGCCTGCGGTGTTTCGCCGGCCTGCGGCGACTCGTCCACGCCAGGGGCACAGACTTCGAAGGGCAGACGCAAGCGTTGCAGCAGTTCGCGGCGAAACGCAGAGGTCGAGGCAAGGATCAGCGCAGGAGGTTTCATAGGCGGGGCTATCATACTTTGTCACCGACGCTCCGCTTTGGCGCGCCTGCCGGACAGGACTGCTCACCGATGATTCTCCCTCCCGTCGATACCCATGATTTCACCCGGCTGGGCGAGACCGCCAGCGGCCGGCTGAACCCCGACGCCTTGCCCAGGCTGAGTTCGATGCTGGTCTCGCAGGAGGGCGAACTCGATTGGCAACTGGATGGGCGAAGCGATCTGCGGGCCGACGGCAGCCGCGAATCGTTCATGGATCTGCGGTTTACAGCGAGTCTGACTGTTCAGTGCGCCCGATGTCTGGAGCCGCTGCAGATCGCGATTGCCGACCAACACACCTATCGCCTGGTCGGCAGCGAAACGCAGGCCGAGCGCGAAGACGCCGACGATGACGAGCACGATCTGCTGGTGTCCTCAAGGCGATTTGATCTTGCCGGGCTGATCGAAGACGAGGCGATCATGGCCTTGCCGACAGCGCCGCATCACCCCGACTGCCAAGCGCCACTGGCTGATGATGCCCAGGATGCGTCCGCTGATCAGAAAGGCGAGGGCGCAGCGTCCTCGGACAAATCCTCATCTTTCGCATCGCTCGCTTCGCTGCGCACACGACGCTGACGCACCCCCGGGCTAAGTCTGCTATACTCGCCGATTAACTTTCTATGGGCCGGGAGTCCAGTAATGGCCGTCCAGCAAAACAAGAAGTCCCCCTCGAAACGCGGTATGCACCGCTCGCACGACTTCATCTCGAAGCCGCCGATCGCCGTCGAGCCCAGCACGGGTGAAGTGCATCTTCGCCACCACGTCAGCCCCAACGGGTTTTACCGCGGCCGCAAAGTCGTCAAGACCAAAGCCGACGAGTAATCAGGGCGTCGACTGCCTTGGCTGACGACGTTCTCTTTATTGCGCAGTCCCCTGATGTCGCGGTGCCGATCGGCAGGTGCAGGTTGGCAGCCGACGGTTTGAGCAGTCCGCCCTTTCCCTACGAGTCCGAATGACGGTTCGCGTTGCCATCGACTGCATGGGCGGCGATTATGGTCTGTCGGTCACGATTCCTGCAGCAATCGCCTTCTCCGATCACCAGCCCGACGCCCACCTTATTCTGGTCGGAAAGCCGGGCCCGATCAGCGAGGCGCTTCGCGCTGCAGGCCGTGAACTGGTCGGCGCGGATACCAGGCTGAGCATCCATGAAGCGACCGAGGTCGTCGAGATGGACGAGCCGGTCGCGCAGGCGCTGCGTGGCAAGCGCGACTCCTCGATGCGCGTTGCGATCGATCTGGTTCGTCGGGGGCAGGCCGACGCCTGCGTCAGTGCCGGCAATACCGGCGCGCTGATGGCTATCTCAAGATCCGTGCTCAAAATGATCGACGGTATCGACCGACCGGCCATTGCCGCCTACTTGCCGACCCGCGCCGGTGGTCAGACGATGGTGCTCGACCTTGGCGCGAACGTCGATTGCGACCCTGGCCATCTGCTGCAGTTTGCGGTGATGGGCTGTGCGTTGGTGTCGGCACTCGGTGGCGCCGAGCGCCCGAGAGTCGGCCTGCTCAATATCGGCGAGGAGGTCATCAAGGGCAACGAGGTCGTCAAGCAGGCCGGTGATCTGCTGCGAGCCAGTGGCCTCAATTTCATCGGTAATGTCGAAGGCAACGATCTGTTCGCCGGCACGGCGGATGTCGTGGTCTGCGACGGCTTCGTGGGCAATGTGGCGCTCAAGACCTCTGAAGGACTGGCGCAGATGCTGTCCGCGTTCATTCGCGAAGAGTTCACTCGCGGCCCGCTGGCCAAAGCGATTGCCGTGCTGGCTTATCCTGTGCTCAAGCGCTTCAAGCAGCGTATCGATCACCGGCGCTATAACGGCGCGAGTCTGATCGGTTTGAGGGGCATCGTGATCAAGAGTCACGGCTCGTCCGATGCCTACGGTTTCGAACAGGCCCTGAGGCGCGGTTATGATGCCTCCCGAAACGGCCTTCTGCGTCGGATTACCGATGCAATCCCTACGGTGCAATCATCCCAATGAGCTCGACCGAGCGAGTCTATTCCCGCATTGTTGGTGTCGGCAGCGCGCTGCCGCAGCGGTGCGTCACCAATGCCATGCTGGCGGCCGAACTCGGCCAGCGCGGCATCGAAACCTCTGATGAATGGATTCTGGCGCGCACTGGCATCAGCCAGCGCTATATCGCCTCGGCGGAAGTCACCAGTTCGGTGCTTGGTGCGCGTGCCGCACGGCAGGCGCTGGCCTATTGCGGCATGGCGCCCGAGGCGATCGATCTGATCATCGTGGCAACTTCCACGCCCGATTATGTGTTTCCGAGCACCGCCTGCCTGGTTCAGCGTGATCTCGGCATTGCCGGGTGCCCGGCTTTTGATGTTCAGGCGGTCTGTTCGGGCTTCGTCTACGCATTGACAGTCGCCGACGCCCTGATCGCCAACGGCTCGGCGAAGAATGCGCTGGTGATCGGCGCCGAAGTTTTCTCGCGCATCCTCGACTGGAACGATCGCGGCACCTGCGTGCTGTTCGGCGATGGCGCCGGTGCGGTGGTTCTGTCGGCCTCTGATCGCCCTGGCATCCTCGCCTCGAAGCTGCATGCCGATGGTCGTCATGAAGGACTGTTGCGCACCGCCGGCAATGTGTCACATGGTGCGATCGTCGGCACGCCCTTCCTCACCATGGACGGTCAGGCGGTCTTCAAGCTTGCTGTCAGCATGCTCGATCAGGTTGGGCGCGAAACCGTTGAAGCTGCCGGCATGACGGTGGCCGACATTGACTGGCTCGTGCCGCATCAGGCCAATATCCGTATCCTTCAGGCCACCGGCCGCAAGCTCGGTGTTCCTGCCGAGCGTGTGGTGGTGACCGTCGATCGTCACGCCAATACATCGGCCGCGTCGGTGCCGCTCGCCCTCGATACCGCAGTGCGTGATGGCCGTATCCGTGAAGGGCATCGTGTCATGTTGCAGGGGGTGGGCGGCGGCTTCACCTGGGGCAGCGTGTTCGTCCAGTTCTGATTGTCACGTTCTAATCCACTGTCATGAAACTCGCATTCGTCTTTCCCGGGCAAGGTTCGCAGGCCGTCGGGATGCTCGATTCACTCACCGCCAACCCGGTCGTGGCCGAAATGATCATCGAGGCCGATGAGGCGCTTGGCGAGCCCTTGTCCACGCTGATCGAGAAAGGGCCGGCCGACGCACTGGCCCTGACGGTCAACACGCAGCCGGCGATGCTGCTGGCAGCGCTCGCGTGCTATCGGGCATGGCGCGCCGCCGGTGGCGCCGATGCTTCTGCCTTCGCCGGACACAGTCTGGGTGAGTACACCGCGCTGACAGCGGCCGGAGTCTTCGATCTCGCATCGGCGCTCAAGCTCGTCCGTTTGCGGGCGCAGGCCATGCAGGAGGCGGTGCCTGTCGGGACCGGCGGTATGGCGGTCATCCTGGGCCTTGACGATGATCTGGTGCGCGATGCTTGCCGCGAGGCCAGCGAGTCGATCGGTGCGCTCCCTGCCAATCCCGGTGGCAACTCATCGGCAGAGGTGCAAATTGCGCACGTTGTCGAACCTGCCAATTTCAATGCGCCCGCGCAAGTCGTGATCGCCGGTAGCACGGCCGCACTCGAGCTTGCCTGCGAGATTGCCAGGAAAAAAGGCGCCAAGCGGGCGATGCCGCTCGCGGTGTCGGCACCCTTTCATTCGTCCCTGCTCAAGCCTGCCGGCGATCGCCTTGCGGTCGCCCTGAAAGCCGTCAGCATGAGCCGGCCCAGCGCGCCGGTGATCAATAACGTCGATGTGACTGCAAATTTCGAGACTGACGCGATCATCGATGCCCTGGTGCGTCAGGCCTACAGTCCGGTTCGCTGGGTCGAAGTGGTCATGGCGCTGCAGTCAACGGGCATCACACATGTCATCGAATTCGGGCCGGGAAAAGTGCTCGGCGGCATGATCAAGCGGATTGCTCCGGGTTTGAAGGTCGGCGCGGTCTTCGATGCGGCAAGTCTCGAGGCCACGCTCAAGGAGTTCGCATGAACGATGACGCCGCTGTCCTGTCAGGTCGGGTCGCACTCGTGACCGGTGCAACACGGGGTATCGGCCGCGCCATCGCCCTCGAACTGGGCCGACTCGGCGCCACCGTGATCGGCACCGCCACCACCGAAGCCGGCGCCCAAGCGGTCAGCGAGACGCTGGCTGCGGCTGGGTATGCCGGTCGAGGCGCGATGCTCGACGTCGCCGATGCTGCCGCATCCGAGGCCCTGATCGCTGCCATTGGCAAGGCCGAGGGCGCGCCGGCCATCCTGGTCAACAATGCCGGCATCACCCGCGACAATCTTGCCCTGCGCATGAAAGACGATGAATGGTCGTCGGTGATCGATACCAATCTGTCAGCGGTTTTTCGCTTGTCGCGCGGGGTCATGCGCGGCATGACCAAGGCCCGTTGGGGTCGCATCGTCAACATCACCTCGGTGGTCGGCGAGTCGGGCAATGCGGGGCAGGCCAACTATGCGGCTGCAAAAGCTGGCGTAGCGGGCATGAGTCGCGCACTGGCCCAGGAGCTCGGCAGCCGCGGTATCACTGTCAATTGCGTTGCCCCTGGTTTCATCGATACCGATATGACGCGAGCGCTGGCGGCAGATCAGACTGCGGCGCTCCTGCAGAGAGTTCCGCTCGGCCGTTTTGGCGATGTCGCCGAGGTGGCCGCAACGGTTGGCTTTCTGTGCTCGCCGCTGGCGGGCTACATCACCGGCAATACCCTCCATGTCAATGGCGGCATGTACATGGCCTGATCGGCCGAACGGCTTAAGTTCCTGGGGCCGATTAATTCCGGGGCGACGATGCGGAGTGCTAGAATCGCGCGCCGCATTTCTGCAGAGCAGCACCCTTGGGGTGCCTCTGCCACACACAAGTAAAAGGACACGAAATGAGCGACATCGAGCAACGCGTCAAGAAAATCGTCGCCGAGCAGTTGGGGGTGAACGAGGCCGAGATCAAAACCGAGTCGTCGTTCGTCGACGATCTGGGCGCCGACTCGCTTGACACCGTCGAACTGGTCATGGCGCTTGAAGATGAATTCGAGACCGAGATTCCGGACGAAGAAGCCGAGAAGATCACCACGGTCCAGCAGGCGATCGATTACGTGACCGCCCATCCCAAATCGGCCTGATCCGATTCTGGATACTTCCTGTGTCGGCCTGCTTTTGCTGGCTGCAATGCTGATTAGCGGAGTGAGCTCTCGATGAGCCGTCGTAGAGTCGTTATAACCGGGCTCGGGCTGATCAGTCCGGTCGGCAATGATGTTGCCACCGGCTGGGCGAGCCTGCTCGCTGGCAAGAGCGGCATTGGCCCCATTACTCACTTCGATGCCTCTGCGTTCACGTCGCAGATTGCGGGCGAAGTGAAGGGCTTCGATATCAATGACTGGTTGCCTGCCAAGGAGGCTCGTCATTTCGATACCTTCATCCATTTCGGCATTGCCGCGTCCTCGCAAGCGGTGCTCGATGCAGGCATCACGGCCGACAATGTCGACCCGGAGCGGGTTGGCGTGATCGTCGGCTCAGGCATTGGCGGGCTGCCGATGATCGAAGACAACCACGACGAACTCGTCAAACGCGGACCACGCCGGGTATCGCCTTTTTTTGTGCCGGGCTCGATCGTCAACATGGTCTCGGGACAAGTCTCGATCATGCATGGGTTTCAGGGTCCCAATTACGCGGTGGTATCGGCCTGCACGACCGGCCTTCATTCCATCGGTGATGCCGGTCGGCTTATCGAATACGGTGATGCCGACGTCATGATCGCAGGCGGTGCCGAGGCATCGATTTCTCCGCTGGGTGTTGCCGGTTTTTGCTCGGCCCGCGCCATGTCGACCCGCAACGACGACCCTACGACAGCGAGCCGACCCTGGGATCGCGACCGCGACGGTTTCGTGCTGGGCGAGGGCGCAGGCGTTCTGGTGCTCGAAGAATATGAGCACGCCCGCAAGCGAGGGGCGCGCATCTACGGCGAGCTCGTCGGTTACGGCATGAGTGCAGACGCGCATCACATCACCGCACCCGACCGCAACGGGCCGACCCGCGGCATGAAGGCGGCATTTCGCAATGCCAAAGTCA
>CAMCXH010000187.1 GCA_945883285.1 Bordetella parapertussis
GGGCAACACAGGCACGCTGGGCATGAAATTCGAGACCAGCAGACGCGAGCGCATCGACCACGCGCCAAACAGGTCAAGTACCGGGTCGTTGGCACGAATGGCTTCGAGCTTCTGCAGGTCTTGCTCGTCCTCCAGGTCGCGTCGCTGCCCAAGAATGTCGGAGTACAGCTGCGGCAAAGTGCTCACACCGCGTGCCCGGGCCACCTCCAGCGCGGCCTCGCGGCGGATAAACCCACGCACCGTGGATGCCGGCAGGTAGCCGGTTTGAATTGGCATGCCTGCGTTGTCAATGCCGACAGTCGCAACCGGAAAGCCGTCGTACTGGTTTTCCCTCCCACCCTCGGGGGTGGGCATCTTGATTGATAGAGGCGAGCGAAGGGTGATGGTGCCGTTGATGATGATATTCATGGTGCTCTCACTAAATTGTTAGAAAGCCGAAACCGAAAGTGCGGCATTTGCCGATGCCGCGATCGAGTGCGGCGGAAAACTTTTCTTGATCCGTGACCTTGAGTGCGCCGGTAAACGTGGTGCTGTCCACCGAGAACGGATTGGCTTTGCCAATCACCTCGCGCTTGTCGGTGATGTGCACCGTGATGATCTCGAAGCCGTTCTGAGCGGCCTGCGTGTCTAGCCAAGCACGGCGGGCACGCCAGTCACCGTTCGCGAAGTACACGTGCCGACCTTTGTTCTTTTTGCCTACGCATGCCTTAAGCGTGAACAGACGAACGTCGGGCGCAATCGGCGCCCCAGTGCGGATGGCAACCGCAGCGCCGTCGTCCCGGTAGACAACGTGCTCGCCGCCAGCAAGGGCGGTCACGGCCCTGTGCAACGCATAGCCGCTGACTTGCTCCGGCTTTTCAAATACAGAGGTCATTACGGGGTCTCCATGAAGCGGGTTTGGCGATTGAGCCGGCGCTTTTCTCAGCAGCAGTAGATGAAAACTGATGTGTCTTCTCAAGATCAGCAGTGCTTAGATTCGCTGTGGCAGGGAATTGGTATTTGCTCGGATCGCGCCGGTTATACGAGCCGGCATGCGAAGTTGCTGGACATGCGCCGGATCGAAGGCCGCAGCCTTACAAGCCCACAGGGCCATGCATGCGGCCAGTAAAACTGAACCAATCTCATCGTCGCTTCCAGTCGAGCTGAAACGATAACGAGGTCACACCGGGTTCGCCAGCACCCGAAAGATATTTCCCTCCAATCAAAAACGCATTTCCGATCGCTCCTTTTGTCGGGATTGGTTTTTGTTGCTGCCAAATCTAGGCTCTGCCAATGAACACTCGCAGCATCGAGAAATAAGCGCATGTCAGGCGTAGGGGAACCGCGAGATTTTTGGCGGTATTGGGCGTCGGCGGCCTCGGCAGCATGGAGTTCCTCGCGAACTACCTTGTGCCCGTGCTCCGTGGAACCGTTCAGTTTCGCCCGGGCGAAGCTTTAGACAGTTTCGTCAGGTCGGTTGTTATCGGAGTTGCAATCGCAGCGGGCGTTTGGCTCGTTTATGCATGGCGCTACAAGCGAGTCACGCCCCAGGCTCTCAAGGAGCAAGGAAAGCTGGCTGCGGATGAATGAGGAAAGACTGGCAACCCATGAGATCTAAATTCGTTCCTTATGGCCGCCGGAGGTGATCGTAAGGAACGCTTTTCTATCGAATACTTCGGGTGACCTTTCGCCTTAATCAGCAGAGAGCTATTCTTGCTGCCTGAGGATCGGCTCTGCGAATGCTGATGTAGCGGCTTCGCCGAGCGCGGGGCGGTCCAAGGGGCATCTTCTCAACTTATCGGTTGCACTAAATTTCCGGGCAGGCCACCGCTATGACGCCAGCGGGAAGGCGTTTCGAACCTCAAAGCTTTCGGTGTGCATCGTCGATCAGGCATTCCCTGACATCGCAACCCATGCAAGACAAACCAGACATCCGCCCCGGCCAGTCGATTGAACTGCTGAAGGCACTGCATATCCTGACGCGCGACGGCCGGCTCAACCAGGACAGCCGGCGAAAACTGAAGCAGGTTTATCACCTCTATCAATTCATCGAACCCTTGCTGCAGCAGGTCAGGCAGGCGCAAGGCCATATCAGACTCGTCGATTGCGGAGCGGGAAAGTCCTATCTCGGCTTCATTCTGTATGACCTCTTTTTCAAATCACTCGCGCCCGGCTCGCAGGTCGTGGGCATCGAATCCCGCAACGAACTGGTGCTCAAATCCCGGGAGCTTGCTTCGCAGCTCGGCTTCGATGCCATGTCCTTCCTCAACCTGCAGGTCGATCAGGCGATTTCGAGCATGGCCAGCCTCGGCCTTTTCGCCGGGGCGGACATCGTCACCGCCCTGCATGCCTGCGACACCGCCACCGACGACGCCATCCGGTTTGCGCTGTCGGCCAAGGCACGCTTCATCGTGCTGGCGCCCTGTTGCCAGGCAGAAGTCGCAGCCGTGCTGCGCAAGAACAAGACGCCATCCCAGTCGGGCGAGCCGCTGGCGGAAATCTGGCGCCATCCCCTGCACACCCGCGAATTCGGCAGCCATGTCACCAATGTGCTGCGCTGCCTGCAACTGGAATCGCACGGCTATCAGGTGACCGTCACCGAACTGGTGGGCTGGGAGCATTCGATGAAGAACGAGCTCATCATCGCCAGCCTCAACAAGGATGTGCCGCGCCGGCGGGCTGCCGAGAAATTGGATGCGCTTCTCGGCCAACTCGGGCTGACCGCCCTGCAAGAGCGCTTTTTCACCGGCCTGGAGCGCAGCAGCAGCCCATCGGGATCGGTGCCTGCAGCATGACGCTGGAAAAAATCCTTCACAGTCAGGGCTTCGGCAGCCGCAAGCAGTGCCGCCAGCTCATCTGGAATGAGCAAGTCAGCGTGGCGGGACGCTTGATCACCGATGCCGATGAGGACCTGCCCTGCGAAGGCCTGGTCTTCAGCGTTAACGGCAAAGCATGGACGTTTCGCCAGCACCTCTACATCGGCTTGCACAAGCCTCCCGATTACGAGTGTTCGCGCAAGCCCAGCCACCATCCGGGCATCCTCAGCCTGTTGCCGCAGGAATACCTCAACCGCAATATTCAGCCGGTCGGTCGCCTCGACCATGACACCACCGGCCTGCTGCTGCTGTCCGATGACGGCGCCTTCATCCACGCCCAGTCCTCGCCCAAGCGCCATGTCCAAAAAATCTATGAAGCCACCGTCTTCGAGGCGGTGACGCCGCAACTGATCGCGCAGTTGCGCGACGGCGTGAAGCTCATCGACGAGGACAAGCCGATCGCCGCGCAGGTGCGCATGCTGGACACGCATCTGCTCGAACTCAGCATCGACCAGGGCAAGTACCACCAGGTCAAGCGGATGCTGGCTGCGGCAGGCAATCACTGCGTCTCATTGCGCCGCAGCGCGATCGGCAAGCTCACACTTGATTCGCTCGGCCTGCCGATGGGCCAATGGTGTCATCTGGAACCCGGGCAACTGGCCCAACTCGTTTGAGTTCACCCTGCCCACCGTGCCACCGCTTACACTGGCAGGCAAGGGCACAACACGCCACCGACAAGCACAGCACCCACAAGGGGAGACACGCATGACCGACTTCGATCTGATCATCCGCGGCGGCACCGTCCATGACGGGCTTGGCAGCGAGCCGCGCATCACCGACATCGCCGTCAAGGACGGCCGCATCGCCGCCATCGGCGCGATCAGCGGCACCGCCGGCGAAGAAATCGATGCCAGGGGTCTGCTGGTGACCCCGGGCTTTGTCGACGTTCACACCCACTTCGACGGACAGGCCACCTGGGAGCATCGGCTTGCGCCGTCTTCCGGGCACGGCGTGACCTCGGTGGTCATGGGCAATTGCGGCGTCGGTTTTGCGCCCTGCAAGCCCGATCAGCGCGAGATCCTGGTCAAGCTCATGGAAGGCGTCGAAGACGTGCCCGAGGTGGTCATGATCGAAGGCCTGCCCTGGAACTGGGAAACCTTCCCCGAGTATCTCGATGCGCTCGATGCCCGCCAGTTCGACATCGACATCGCCGCGCAACTGCCGCACTCGGCGCTGCGGGTCTATGTGATGGGCGAGCGCGCCGCCACCCAGGAGCCGCCCACCGCACAGGACCTGGCCGCCATGCGCCGCCTCACCACCGAAGCCATCAAAGCCGGCGCCCTGGGGGTGACCACCTCGCGCAACATGCTGCACCGGACCAAGGCCGGCGAACTCGCCCCCAGCCTCTTTTCGGAAGAAGACGAACTCGGTGCGCTGGCGCAAGGCCTGAAGGATGCCGGCAGCGGCGTTTTCCAGATCATCCCGGCACCGATGGGCGATGCCGACCATGAGTTCGGTGTGATGCGTCGCATTGCCGAGCGCTGTGGCCAGCCGCTGTCTTACTCGCTGATCCAGATGCCGGCAGGCGATCCGGATGCCTGGCGCAAGTCACTCGCTGCCCTGTCGCAAGCCACGAAGGATGGTCTGCCGATGCGCGCCCAGATCGCGCCGCGCCCGGTCGGCATGCTCTACGGACTCGAACTGAGCTTTCACCCGTTTGCCTATCACCCGAGCTACAAGGCGATCAGCCGCCTGCCGCTTGCGCAGCGCCTGGAGCGAATGAAAGACCCGGTTTTCCGCGAGCAGCTGCTCAGCGAGCAGCCCGAGGACACCAACCCGGTCAACATCAAGACCGTGCGCGCCTTTCAGTACTGCTATGCCTGGGAGACCGAAGCGAATTACGAGCCGCAGATCGCCGATCGCATCGACCGGCTGGCCGCTGCTGCCGGAAAATCGGTGGAAGAGTTTTCCTATGACCTGCTGATCGCCAACGAAGGCAAGTCGATCTTCTATCAGCCCGGCGCCAACTATCGCGACGGCAACCTGCTGGCCGTGCGCGAGATGCTCGAGCATCCCGACACGGTCGTCGGCCTGGCCGATGGCGGAGCGCACTACGGGATGATCTGCGACGCGAGCTTCCCCACCTATTACCTGGCCCGTTGGGCACGCGATGCCGAAGCTGCTCAGCGCATTGCACTGCCCAAGGCGATCGCTGCACTCACCAGCGAGCCGGCAGCGCTTGCCGGCCTGAACGATCGCGGCCGCATCGCCATCGGCCACAAGGCCGACCTCAACCTGATCGACTTCGATCGGCTGAAGGTGCGTGTGCCCACCGTCGAGCATGACCTGCCGGCGGGCGGGCGCCGACTCCATCAGCGTGCCGACGGCTATGTGGCCACCATCGTCTCGGGCACGGTCACCTATCGCAATGGCCAGGCCACTGGCGCGCTGCCGGGCCGGCTGGTGCGTGGGCAGCAAAAGCTTCCGCAGGCAGCTGCGACGATCTCAGCCTGAGATCGCGCACTGACATCAGGCCCTAAGCCCGGGGCCTGATGTCACGCAGCCCCGTCAAAGACAAAAGGCTCAAGCGTCGCCTGAGCCGTGCTGCGCAGGGCATGCCACTGACCCGGGCCGCCGTAATACGCCAGGCTGCCCGGCTCGGCATTGCCCTCGCCGTTGTAATACGACAGACAATCGCGCAGCGCGCGCGTATTCAGATCGGCATCGCGGCAATGCTGGGCGTAAGCAACTTCCGGATCCTTGCGGACATCGACGACACCCGCGCCACGTTCGCGCATGGTCTTGAGCATCCAGACGACATAGTCGGTATGCGCCTCGACGCCGAGGGTGAAATTGAACTGACCACCGCCGCCCTGCGGGCCGGACATGATGAACAGATTGGGAAAGCCCTCGCTGTGCATGCCCAGAAAGGTCTTCACCCCTTCGGTCTGCCACTTCTCGCGTAGCGTGCGCCCGCCGCGACCGGTGATCATGTTGAAGGTCGAGGTCGCCATCCACTGAAAGCCGGTGGCATAGATCAGCACATCGAGCGGATATTCGTTGCCGTCGTGAACCACGCCCCGCTCGTTGATGCGGCTGACCCCGAGCGGCGCGGTATCAACCAGCGTCACCTGCGGCAAATTGAAGGTCGGCAAGAATTCATCGTGAAAGGTTGGCCGCTTGCAGCCATAAGGGTAATAGGGCTTGAGCGCCGCCGCGGTTTTCGGGTCTTTGACGATCGCATCCACCCGCGCCCGGATCTGCTCCATGATCCGGAAGTTGGTGTCGAGTTGCTTGGCGATCATCTCCTGTGGCGTGAGCGCGCGCTCGTACTGTTTGCGCTCCTTGAAGTCGGACACCTTGCCCGACAGGAAATCATCATTGCCCTGCAGCGCGGTGCGCCCCGACGAGATCATCGCCAGCCGGTCGCGACGCGCCCGCGCCCAGCCGGGCTCCTTTGACCAGGCCTCGATCTCCTGCGGCGTGGTGGCCCGCTGATCGCGCACATCGATGGTCGACGGTGTGCGCTGAAAGACGGTCAGGTGCTTGACCACCTTGGCGATCTCGGGGATGACCTGCACCGCGGTCGCGCCGGTGCCGATGATGCCCACCCGTTTGCCTTCGAGATCGACGGTGTAGTCCCAGCGTGAGGTGTGAAAGGACTTGCCCGCAAAGGTCTCCATGCCCTCGATGCGGGCAAGCTTGGGCGTGGTGAGAATGCCGTTTGCCAGCACGACGAACCGCGCCCGCATGCGGTCGCCCCGGTCGGTCACCACCGTCCAGCGTTGCGAAGCCTCGTCCCAGGTGGTCTGCTCGACCGTCGTGTGAAAAAGGCAATGGTCGTAAAAACCGAAACGCTGCGCCATGCTCTGGCAGTACTCGAGAATCTCGAAACCCGAGGCGAATT